>NZ_JAIUIQ010000036.1:0-68135 GCF_020165735.1 Mesorhizobium sp. B283B1A | reverse complement strand
CCCCCCCCCCCCCCCCCCCCCGACCATTCGAGGGGACAGACGATGCTTTATCCCGATACCGTCGAAGCCGAAGTCCTCGTGCATAAGCCATGGTTTGTGGCGACGATGTTCGGCGTCGTGTTTGCGATCTTCCTCGCCTTCAACCTGACGTCGACGAGCTTCGGCGAATTGATGCGCCCGGTTATCGGCGAACCATCGGAAAGCGGTCTATACGGCCGGTTTGCCATCGCATTCACGATCGCGCTGCTCTTCGTTCTCAATGTCGTGCTGATCGGATTTGCCTCGCTGCGCGTCCAGATTGCTATCGTCTGGCTGGAACTGCTGCTGCTCTTCCTGGCCTTCTTCGAGACCTTCCATCTCAGCCTGCCCTTCATCTGGGAAAAGCTGCCATTCCTGATTTCGCAAGGGGTGGTGACCACGCTTTACGTGTCGGCGATCTCCATCATCATCGCGTCCCTGATTGCCATATTGGGGGCTGTCGCCAAGCTGTCCACCAACGGCTTCGCCTATGCCATTGCCAGCTTCTACACCTCGTTCTTTCGCGGCCTGCCGCTGTTGATGCAGGTCTACCTGATCTATCTCGGCCTGCCGCAATTGGGCTTCGTGGTCGGCGCTGTTCCGGCCGGCATCCTGGCATTGTCGCTGTGCTACGGCGCCTACATGACCGAGATTTTCAGGTCGGGCATCCAGAGCATCGACCGTGGCCAGTGGGAGGCATCGCGCTCCATGGGCTTCGGCTTTTCCTTGACCATGCGCCGGATCATCCTGCCGCAAGCGCTTCCCGTCATCATTCCGCCGACTGGCAACCAGTTCATCTCGATGCTCAAGGACAGTTCGCTCGTCTCTGTCATCGGCGTCTGGGAACTGATGTTCCTTGCCCGCACGCTCGGCCAGAAGACCTTCCAGCACATGGAGATGCTGATCTCGGCTTCTCTCATCTACTGGATGCTGTCGATCTGCCTCGAACTGATCCAGTCCCGCATCGAACGGCACTATGCCAGGAGCAAAGTGCGATGAGCGCTGAAGCCATCATCGAAGCCAGGGCCGTTTCCAAATGGTACGGCCAATTCCACGCGCTGAAGGATATCAACCTCACAGTCCACAAGGGCGAACGCATCGTCATCTGCGGGCCGTCCGGTTCGGGCAAGTCGACGCTGATCCGCTGCTTCAACCGCCTCGAAGCGCATCAGGAAGGCGACATCAGCGTCAACGGCATCCATCTCCACCCGAAGATGAAGAACGTCGCCGACGTGCGCAGCAATGTCGGCATGGTCTTCCAGCACTTCAACCTGTTTCCGCACATGACCGTGCTGATGAACTGCATGGCCGGGCCGATGTGGGTCAAAGGCGTTTCGGCGGCGCAAGCGCGCAAGACCGCGCTGCAGTTCCTGGAACGCGTGCGCATCCCCGAACAGGCAAACAAATTCCCGGTCCAGCTGTCGGGCGGCCAGCAGCAGCGCGTCGCGATTGCGCGCAGCCTGTGCATGCAGCCGGCGGTGATGTTGTTCGACGAGCCGACGTCTGCGCTCGATCCCGAAATGGTGTCGGAAGTGCTGGACACCATGACTGGGCTCGCACGCGACGGCATGACCATGGTCTGCGTCACCCATGAAATGGGCTTCGCGCGTGCGGTGGCCGATCGCGTGATCTTCATGGACGCCGGCCAGATCGTCGAAGAGGGCAAACCGGACAGCTTCTTCGGAAATCCCCAACATGCGCGAACCAAGCTTTTTCTCAGCCAGATATTGAAACACTGACCAAGCTGGTGTTGCCAGCGATGTAACCGACACCGACGAATGTCGGCTCCAATGCCGCTCTAAAATATGCACGGCAACGGACGATTTCAGTCGGGCATGATGCCGATGATGATTGGCTTGTTTCAAGGTCTCGTTCGGTGATGCTGGTTATCCGCAGGCGGCTGATCAGCTATCACCAAGGCATTCTCTGAAGGTAAGCGCGAATTTCCCCGCACCTTTCTCTGTTGAGTGTGCCGGGGGCATGAGAAACTATGCGGGAAAGCGGCGAGGTGGCACGATCGTCGTGCGATCAACCCGAGGATAGCCTACCATGCCCAGAGCCGAAGATCTCAGCCGATCATAGATCAAGCGCGCACTGTGCTCATCGTTATAGAGATGAGTCAGAATAACTGGCTGGTGGCCGGAATGCTTCCCGGCATACAGCGGCACCACCTCAAGAAACTCGATCCCGATCCGAATGCTTTGCTCGACCTAATCACGCGCTGGCGATCGGAGGCTGAGGCTTCTGGGATACCGATGGGCCGGGTCGCGCTGGCCTTCGACGCTGGGCAGGATGGCTTCTGGTTGGCCCGGTGGCCTCGAGACGCGAGGCGTAGAGGCTCACGTCACCCATTCGACCAGCGTCGCCGTGAACCGTGAACATCGACGATTCTGGGCTGAGAAATTCGGCAGACACTTTGCCAATGATATCCGGAAGCGATCAGGCAGGCTCGGCGACATATGGCACATCGATGTGATTATCAGGTTGTCATCACCATCGGTGGAAAGAAACACTCGCTCTGGCGCGCCGTCGATCAAGCGCTGACCCTGATCGTGGGTTGAGGCTCGAACAACTCGTTTCCCCGCCTGAACCGTCACGCCCGCTCGTCCATGGCGCGAATGTCGGTTCGAGAAGCGGCTGTCTAAAGTAAATATCCGGCCGTTGACGCGGCTGCCTTGCGGCGGCGGCGGGAATTTCTAGACCTGCGATATGGCTGTATGTCTGGGAGGCAGCTAGCCGCTGCCTACCTTCCGCCGGTAGCGGCAGGCGTATCGGAAATAAGTCGCCGAACCGGAGCAGGGGTCCTAATGCACGGACGCGAACATTACTTGTTCCTCGGTTAGATTCGCCGGGGAAAACTCCTCGACGATTCGACCCTGTCTGCAGACCAATATGCGGTCGGACAGGTTCATGATCTCCGGCAGGTAGGACGAGATGACGATGACGGCGAGGCCCTCATCGGCCAGCCGGTTGATGATCTGGTGGATCTCGGCGATGGCGCCGACATCGACGCCGCGTGTCGGCTCGTCGAAGATGACGATGCGCGGCTTTTGCACCAGCCCCTTGCCGATCACCACCTTCTGCTGGTTGCCCCCGGATAGTTCGACCACGCGCGCATTGTCGTTGATCGCCTTGATGTTAAGCGTCCTGGTCCAATCGGCTGAAAGCGTCCGCATTTCTTGCTGGTTGATCACCCAGGCCTTTTCACGGCCGGCCGCCAGCAGCCCGCCGAACAGATTCTCGGCAATGCCCATCGTCTCGAAAATGCCTTCGCTCTTGCGGTCCTCGGTGACGTAGACGATGCCGTCGGCGACCGCTTGGCTGGGCACGAGATAGCGGACAGGCTTATCGTCCAGTTCAATCGTGCCACCACGGCGGAAATCGCGCTTGTAAATGCCCGAGACGACCTTGAAGGTCTCGGTGCGGCCGGAGCCGATCAGACCGAATACGCCGGTGATCTGGCCCTCGAAGATCGAGAAGGAGGTGTTGCGCACAACATTGCTCATCGAGATATCCTGCACCGACAGCACCTTCACGGTGGTCTTCAAGCCCGCCGAGCTTACTCCCGCCAGTGCTTGGGCCCTCGCCGACATCATCAATCGAGCTGGCGTTCCCGCGGGCGTCTTCAACCTCACGATGGGTAAAGGTTCTGTGGTCGGCCAGGCGATCGTCGAAGGTGTCGACGCTGTTACCTTTACCGGTTCGGTCGGCACCGGACGCGGCATAGTGGCCACGGCGGCCAGCCGCATGATCCGTGTCCAGGCCGAAATGGGTGGCAAAAACCCATTGATCGTTCTGGATGATGCCGATCTAGCGACAGCGGTCGACTGCGCTGTCGATGCTTCATTCTATCAGACAGGTCAGCGCTGCACGGCCTCGAGCCGGCTGATCGTCCAGGAAGGGATTCATGACAAATTTGTCAGCGACGTTGCGCACCGTCTCAAGACGCTCGTTGTCGATCATGCGCTCAAGAGCGGCACGCAGGTTGGTCCCGTCGTCGATCAGCGCCAACTCGATCAGGATCTGAACTACGTTGCCATCGGGGAGAGCGAGGGCTCACAAGATGGTCAGCGGGGAACGGCTCAATAGAGAAACCCCCGGGTTCTTCCTGTCACCGACACTGTTCACCGAGACAAACAACACGATGCGAATTAATCGCGAAGAGATCTTTGGACCGGTCGCGTCGGTTATTCGCGTCAAGGATTATTCTGAAGCGCTGGCGGTTGCGAACGACACCGAGTTTGGCCTGTCGGCAGGAATTGTTACGTGATCGCAGAAGCATGCCCGACATTTCGAGGCTAACATCGAGTCTGGCCTGACAATGGTCAACTTGCCGACAGCGGGCCTCGACTATCACGTGCCGTTCGGTGGAAGGAAAGGTTCAAGCTACGGACCGAAAGAACAAGGCAAGTATGCCGTGGAATTCTATACGATCGTCAAGACATCTTATTCCATGCCGTTGTGATCGGTGGACAGTAAATCGAACTGTGGAGGAAGCAATGCAGAAAATAGGCTTCATTGGACTTGGTCGCATGGGTCGCCCGATGGCCTCAAATCTGGTCCGAAAGGGTTTCCAGCTGATCGTCAATGACGTCAACGAAGAGGCGATGCAGCATCTTGTTGAGTTGAAGGCATCGAAGGCCGCCAGCATCGCCGATGTCGCGGCGCAATCGGATATCATCGTCACGATGCTCCCGAGCTCGGCGATCGTGGAAGCTGTCATCGCCGGCGAGGGCGGAATTCTTGCCAACGCGAAGGCTGGAAGCATCATTCTTGATATGAGCACGATCGATCCCGATACCACGGATCGTATGGCGCGTGCCTCCCAAGAAGGAGGCTTTGCATTCGTCGATGCTCCGGTCGGTCGGCTGGCATCACACGCGGATCGTGGGGAGTCTCTCTTCATGGTAGGCGGCGATCCGGAGCACTTCGCAGCGGTGAAGCCACTGCTGAATGCAATGGGAACGACAATTTACCATTGCGGCCCAGCGGGCGCCGGGACCCGGACTAAAATCGTCAACAACTTCCTCGCGGTCGCCTCGTGCCAGTTGAACGCAGAAGCACTCGCACTTTCGGAACGATTTGGTCTCAACCTCGACCGCACCCTGGATGTGGTGTACGGCACGACGGCCTTCAATGGACAACTTAAGATTGCTTGGCCGACCAAGGTTCTGAAGGGCGATGTATCGGCAGGCTTCACCATCGATCTGGCTCACAAGGATCTGACACTGGTCATGGAATCGGCGAACTTCGCGAAAGTCCCAATGCCCATGGCAGCTGCCGCTCGCGAAGCCTTCAGCGCAGCCCGCGCACGCGGTTTTGGCGGGCAGGACTTTTCAGCGATGGTGAACGCGCTGTGCGATGCGATCGGGATCGATAGTCCGAGGTTGTCGTCGAACTCGCCGCATAGGCCGAGTTAACGCTCCGCGACGTCGAGGCCCCACGCTAATCGAATTGAATGGGCGTCGTAATCTGGAGTGAAGGCGGTCGGCTTAACGTGCCTCGATGAGCGATGTGGTTAGGCAAGCCAAGGCACTCGCCAGATTGGCGGAGCTAATGCCATTATAGGTTCACGAGAAACGGACGAAGGTTAGATCGGACGATAGCGTAATCTACAATTCAGTTCGCGGAGCTCTAATGTGACGTCGAGTGTACAAGCGAACACGCCCAGGCGGCTCTGTCGTAATCGTCAGTGGCAAGAAGGCAGGCACAAATTGCTCGCTGTTCTCGCAGGGCGCCGCAGCCATCAGCTCGGCAGGCAATGTCAAAATACCCCGTCGCCTGCCGCCGCCAATTCGAAAGCTGATGCGCAATAGCGCAACCATCAATAACCCGCGCACCCGGCTGAAGGCTCTCCGCTACCATGCTAAAGAGCATCCGCGAAGGCACATATGTCGGCGCATACGCAAAGTAAAAATTCGATGAGCATCACGCGTATCTAACCGAATGGTCGACTGGCCCAGGCCGTGATTATGGGCGACCTTGTTTTCCACACGGGACAGGTCGGTAACCCGAACGAACATTTTGGCGAGCAAACCGCGACCGCGCTTGCTCCCGTCGATGATTTGCTCCGTCAGGCCCGGGTCAGGCAAGAACAGCATGCTTAATGCGACCGTATTGGTCTAGGATATCGACGATTTCAGCGCAATGAACCAGGTTGGGATAGTTGGGTCGATAGAACCAATGTGCCTCGCCAGCGATCTCTCAGGCACCGCTCATCACTCCCACAAAGTTGAGATCATCATCGTGGCAGCGATGGAATCTCAATATTTCATATCACCTCAGCATCTTTGCCATTATCGCCGAGCCTAGTTGGCCCGGCGTCTTTCCCAGCTTAAGAGTTCAGCGCATCTTCGATAGTTCCTTCGTGTTCGACTCCAACTGATTGTGTGTCGCTCAAAGTGAATGTGCCGTCCGGCCGTTGAAAATCACCCTTGTCGTTCATGACCCAGAGTTCGCCGGTCGAGATGTCGAACCAGGCACCGTAAATGCAGAGTTTTGCATTGCGTTCAAGTTCGTCTACGTACGGGAACGTGCGCAAATTTGAAATGGAATTTCGAATTGAAACCCGCTCCAAGGCCGTCTGCCGTTCGACCTCCGTCATCAATAAATTGCCCCTGATCTGTTCGGCACCCGCGTCGAGCAAGCTTATCCATTTACCGACAAAATCTTCCCGACCTATCGATTCTCTGCACTTACACAGCGCAGCTTGAATCCCTCCGCATCGTCCATGGCCCATGACGACGATGTTGCTGATCTGGAGGACCTGGATCGCGTATTCCAGTGCTGCGGACGTGGCATGATAGTGATCGTCCGGCTCATAGGGCGGTATAACGTTTGCGATGTTGCGCACGACGAATAATTCGCCTGGGCCGCAATCGAATATAGTTTCTGGTGCGGCCCTTGAGTCGCAACACGCTACGACGAGGGTGTGGGGGCGTTGGCCTGCCTCAGCAAGCTGCCTATAGCGATCACGTTCATCCCTGTATCGCCCGAGCATGAAGTTTTTATAGCCGGAAAGCATCCTATTTGGAAAATCCGTCATCTTAACACTCCTTGTAGGGCGAGGTCGTCATGCGCCCTGCGACCGCTGAATTGGTCTGATAGCCGCGGGCGGGCGGGTGCTTCGCCACAATTCCGGTTTCCCGCATAACGCCCGAGCGATCGCAGCCATGGTCACGATTCACTTGAGCTGAGACCGATAATGAAAGCCCCTTGTCTGCCATTGCCTCGGAGACGATCTCCGCCGAGCTCTCAAGGATGAGTGGCGACACGCTCCTGTTGGAAAATACCGATAGCGAGCGACCCAGTAGCTTTCTTGCTTCAATCATCAAGATTGTCGCTTGAAGTGGTCCGTGAACGACGAGGCCAGGGTAGTGCTCCTGGTCTCTTGCATACCTGATGTCGTGGTGGAAGCGGTGTCCGTTGAATGTCATGGTCGGATAGGGGGAAGAAGAACTTCCGACAATGATATCGTCCGTCTCGTCGCGTACTCCTTTTGCTCCCGGGCAGGTGGGGAGACTGAGCGGGGCCAGCAGCCTATTCCTCTAAGCAATGTCCTGGCGCTCAGTTGCCACCAGAGGCGCGCACAAAGACTTCCGTTTGCACACAGAATGTGAAACCGCCTATCGAATGCTAGATAATGTGCAGAGCGCAATCTATCTGCGATCGAGTATCGCCAATTTGCATTGCGAGCTCCGGTAGGATGATGAACAGGTCGCCGACCAGGCCGTAATCGGCAACCTGGAAGATCGGTGCCTCCTCATCCTTGTTGATGGCGACGATAACCTTGGAATCCTTCATGCCGGCGAGGTGCTGGATAGCGCCGGAGATACCGACCGCGATGTAGAGATCGGGGGCGACGACCTTGCCGGTCTGGCCGACCTGCCAGTCGTTCGGAGCATAGCCGGCATCGACCGCCGCGCGCGAAGCACCAACCGCCGCACCAAGCTTGTCGGCGACCGGCAGGATGACCTCCTGGAATTTTTCCGCCGAGCCGAGCGCGCGGCCGCCGGAGATGATGATCTTGGCCGAGGTCAGTTCCGGACGGTCGTTCTCAGAGAGCTTGTTTTCGACGAAGGTGGACAGGCCGGGATTGGTCGCCGCCTTAACGGTTTCGACCGCGACCGAACCGTCCTCGGGGGCCGCCTGGAAGGAAGCCGTGCGCACGGTTATCACCTTCTTGGCGTCGGTCGACTGCACCGTCTGGATGGCGTTGCCGGCATAGATCGGCCGCTTGAAGGTATCAGGCGAGACCACTTCGATGATCTCGGAGACCTGCGCGACATCGAGCAGGGCTGCGACGCGCGGCGCGATGTTCTTGCCCGACGAGGTCGCCGGCGCGATGATGGTGTCATAGCCGCCCGCGAGCGACACAACGAGTGCTGCCGTCGGTTCGGCGAGGCGCTCAGTGAGTTCGTCGGCCTCGGCCAGCAGAACCTTGGTCACGCCCTTCAATTTGGCGGCGGCGTCGGCAGCGCCCTTGGCGCCCTTGCCGGCGACCAGCACATGCACGTCCGAACCGATCTGCAGCGCCGCCGAGAGCGCCTTGGCGGTCTGGTCGGAAAGGCTGGCGTTGTCGTGTTCCGCAATGAGGAGAATGGTCATGTTTTTTATCCCTTCCCAGCCTTACAAAACGCCGGCTTCGTTCTTGAGCTTGTCGACCAGTTCGGCAACGCTCTTGACCTTGACGCCCGCCTTGCGGCCGCTCGGCTCCTCGGTCTTGAGCACCTTCAGGCGCGGCTTGACGTCGGCGCCGTAATCGGCCGGGCTCTTTTCGTCGAGCGGCTTCTTCTTGGCCTTCATGATGTTGGGCAGCGAGGCGTAGCGCGGCTGGTTGAGGCGAAGGTCGGCGGTGATGATCGCCGGCATCTTCAGTTCCACCGTCTGCAGGCCGCCATCGACTTCGCGCGTCACCTTGGCCTTGTCGCCTTCGAGCACGATCTTGGAGGCGAAGGTGCCCTGTGCCCAGCCCAGCAACGCGGCCAGCATCTGGCCGGTCTGGTTGGAGTCGTCGTCGATTGCCTGCTTGCCCAGGATGACGAGGCCAGGCTGCTCGGCGTCGACGACGCCCTTCAGCACCTTGGCGACGCCGAGCGGCTCGGTCTGCTCGTCGGTCTTGACCAGGATGGCGCGGTCGGCGCCCATGGCGAGCGCGGTGCGCAAGGTTTCCTGCGCCTGCTGCGGTCCGATCGACACGACGATGATTTCTTCGGCCTTGCCGGCTTCCTTCAGCCGGATCGCCTCTTCGACCGCGATCTCGTCGAACGGGTTCATCGCCATCTTGACATTGGCGAGTTCAACCGCCGAACCATCAGCCTTCACACGAACCTTGACGTTCGCATCCACAACCCGCTTCACGGGCACAAGGATCTTCATTTCATTTCGTCCTTAGCATATCCAAGGCGTTCGGCCTCGGTTGATGTTAATTCGAGACTAGAATTTCACGATATCCGACGTGCTTCCGGTCTGATCGAGTTTCCAAACACGGGCTATGCAGCGGCGCATCTCATCAGCGGTGGCCCCGCCTCGAAATTCTGCAAGGCGTATCGCCTTGGCTTCCAATTCCTGTTTCGCAAGCGTGTTGCCGGGGTCGCCTTTGGGCTCGTCGACGCGGGCAGTCAGTTTGCGGCCATCAACGGTCGTGACGCTCACCTTGCCAACCCATTGCTTCGGATAAAGGGTATCAACCTCTGCATCGAACTCCATGCGCACCTTCGACCGGAAACGGGTGACCCGGTCATCGGCAAGTGAATGGCGTTCGAATGCGTCGAGGTCAGCGACACCATGGACGGCGATGAGCCCCAACACCGTGCCCATGGAGAACTTCGCCTGGTGAATGGTTTGAGGGATATCCACCGCGCCCAAGACATCGATGGCTCCCTGATGGACATGGGTCACCATGTCCGCGATATCGTCTGGGCCGAGCCCTCCGCAGCGCAGGAGGAGTTGCAGCGCGTCAGCGGCCGGATGAGTGTGCCGGCAGGACGCATGCCATTTGAAGGACGTCTCCTCAGTTGCCCAACGGCTGCCGAGGCCATCCGTCAGGCGAGCCGGATCGGCATCGCTGGACATGCCGGCTGCCATGCCCTTCTTCCCTTCAAGGATCTGCGCGGCCCCCTTGAAGCCATCGCGGGCCAAGAAGGCAGCACACAGGCCGTTGGTGGTCGCCCGGGCGGTATGAAGCTGCTTGGAATCGGCGGCGTCGCGCAGGAATTCCCAGAGGCCCGCTGCTTGGGTACCGGCGGAACCGAGTGCATGGTTGATGCCGGCCGCGTCCAGCCCGATCAACTTCCCGACAGCGGCGGCCGCGGCGACAGTGCCGGCCGTGCCCGTTGTGTGGAAGATCTGGTAATGAGACCGCCCCAGGAACTCTCCGACCCGGATACCAACCTCGTAGCCGGCGATGCAAGCAGTCAGGATTTCACGCCCGGTCTTCCCCTCAGCTTCCGCAATTGCCAAAACGGCCGGAAAGATCACTGCCGCCGGGTGAAAGACCGAGCCGTTGTGAACGTCGTCCTGTTCCACCACATGGGAAGCCGCGGCATTAACCATCGCCGCGAAATAGGGGCTTGTGCGCCGCCGCGTCGGGATGATGGTGCTTGGGCCGTCCGCCGGCCCCATGGCACGCGCAAAGCCGTCGATCATCTCGACCTGGTGCGCGCCCTTGCCGGCCAGCGCCGAGCCGAGCCAGTCGATCATCAGTCCTTGCGCGAAATGAACGACGCGCGGCGGAATCTGCTCGAAGTCGAGCTCGGCAATAAAGGCGGAAAGCCTCGCTGTCGGCCAATCGGCGGTGTCCAGGCTCATCCGCTGTTTCCTCATCTGCATGCCCTTTAGACCAAAGCGGCCCGACGCAGGATCCGCCTTGCGCGCTCGATGACCGGCCGATCCACCATCTCACCGTTCACTTGAACAGCTTCACCGGACGAAGCTGCGCCGACGATGTCGCGTGCCCAAAAGATTTCATTGTCGCTCGGGCGAAAAGCAACGCGAATCGGCTCGATTTGCCTCGGATGGATGGCCATCTTGCCGCCAAAGCCCATCTTCATGGCGTGGCGGGCGTCATCCTCGGTGATTTCGGGACTGCCCAGGTCGGTCGTCACGCCGTCGATCGGCGCGGCACGGCCAGCTGCGCGCGAGCGCCAGACGATTTCGTTGCGAGCCGTAAGCAAGGTCAGCCGATCATGCGCGCAACCGAGATCGAGCGAGAAGTCGACCGAGCCGAAGGCGACGGCAACGACGCCGGACGTGGCTAATATGTCCGGCAGGTTGGCGAGGCCAACGGCGCTCTCGACCAGCGCGACAACGGAAACGCTGCGTGCCATGTGTCGGACCAAATCGGCAATGTCTTCCGAACGTTCGGCCTTGGGCAGCATGACGGACACGCCATCGAGGCGCCGCACGGCATCGATGTCCGCTTCATGCCAAGGTGTGCCCGCGGCGTTGATCCGGACCACGACCGGGGATTTCAGCGTCGCTGCATAAGCGACAATCGCCTCCCGTGCGCGGTCCTTGTCGCCGGGGGCGACGGCGTCCTCGAGGTCGAGAATGACCGCCTCCGCGCCGCTGCCGTCGGCCTTCGCAAAACGCTCCGGCCGTGAGCCCGGCACGAATAGCGGTGCGACAGGCGTGACGAAGCTTACCATTGCGCCATGGCCTTCACCGTCACATGGCCGTCGGCCGACCTCACCTCGAGAGCCATTCCGTCTTGCCTTGGGGGTGTTGCGCTCAGAAGCAGGCGCTGTGGGCCGGTCGCGGGATGGACGCCCCGGAATGAGAAACGGCGCGGCGCGGCGCCGACAATAGCGGCAGCGAAGTTCAGGAGGAGCGTCGCCTGCAGCGGGCCATGGATGACCAGTCCGGGATAATGCTCGACCGTGGTGGCGTAGGGCGCATCATAGTGGATGCGATGCCCGTTGAAGGTCAGCGCCGAATACCGAAAAAGCAGTACCGGATCGACGTCAATCCAAAGCTCGTGTGGTGCGGCCGGGGTTGGGCTTGCCGGCGGGGCAGGGGTCACCGCCGACGCTTCGGCTGCGCGATAGACAAGGGTCTGGTCCTCCTCGATCACCGGACCGGCGTCGTTGGCAATGTCGTGCCGGACCCTGACGAAGGTGAGCGGGCCGGTGCGGCCCTGCTTCTCGTCGATACCGGTCAAAGTCGAGCAGCGGCGGATGCGGTCGCCAGAGCGGATCGGCGCCATGAAACGGACATCGCTGGCAGCCCACATGCGGCGTGGAAGCGGCACCGGCGGCAGAAAGCCGCCTCTGGTCCGGTGCCCGTCAGGTCCGAGTTCGCGTCCGTGGGCAATATCAGGCGTCAGGCACCAGTGCAGTCCGGGCGGGACCGCGCCCTCGGCGGTTGGCGCTGCGTAATCCCCAAGCGTGGCGCCAAAGCTGGCCAGCAGGCGCGAGGTCACAACGTCCTCGACCTCGTGCGTGCGTCCAAGCCATTCCCGCAGTGTGCATGTGTCCAGGCTCATGAGGTCCTCGTCAGGCGGCGAATTCGGATCGGATCCGGTCCGTATCGGCGCCAAGCGCGGGGACGCTGGGAACCGTTGCGAATCCCTTCGGCCGTCCTGCCGGCATCGGCACGGAGATGCGCCTGCCGCCCGGCAGCGCCACCTCTGTCCGGCGCAACGCCTTGTGCTGCGGCAGGTCGCGCATTGCGCTCACCCGGCCCCAGGCGATCTGCGCACCATTGAGACGGCGGATGGCCTCGTCGCAGTCGATCGCCGCGAAGATCGGTTCGATCTCGGCGTCGAGCGCCGTGCGGTTGGCCACCCGCCAAGCATTGGTGGCGAAGCGTTCGTCGGCGAACAAATCCTGCCTTTGCAGCACGACGGTGCAGAAGCGCTTCCATTCGTTGTTCTGCTGGATGGACACGACCACGCTGCCATCCCGACAGGCATAAGGTCGATATGGGTAGATCGAAGCGTGTGCCAGGCCATATCTCTGCGTCTCGCGGCCCGCATATTCGTAGTGCAGGAGGGGCACGGTCATCCAGTCGGCCATGGCGTCGAACATGGCAATTTCGACAATGCGACCGCGCCCGGTCTTCTCGCGCGCCAACAAGGCTTCGAGGATCCCTGCATGGGCATTCATTCCGGTGGCGATGTCGGCGGCGGAAACCCCGATTTTGCTCGGCGTGTCCGGCGTGCCAGTGACGGCGCAGATGCCGCTTTCCGCCTGCACCAGCATGTCGTAGGCGCGCATAGCTGCGTAAGGCGTGTCCTGTCCGTAGCCGACGATGTTGATGGCAATCAGCCGAGGGAATTTTTCCGCGATTGCATCGGCGGAGAGGCCGAGCCTGTCGATGGCGCCCGGCGCGAGATTCTGCACGAGAACATCCGCGCGCGCCACCATTCGGTGCAGGAGAGCGAGGTCGTGCTCGGCTTTCAGGTCGAGAACCGCGCTTTCCTTGCCGCGGTTGAGCCAGACGAAGTAAGCTGACATGCCTTCAACCGTGGAATCGTAATGACGCGCGGTTTCGCCTTCCGGGCGCTCGATCTTCACGACGCGCGCCCCGGCATCGGCGAGACGGACCGTGCAAAGCGGAGCGGCGACTGCCTGCTCGATCGAAACGACGAACAGACCCTCCAGCGGGCGGGCGCCGTCAGACATTGCGCTGTACCCCCGAGCGCGCCAGCACGCCTGGCTTTAGCCGCTCGTTCTTGCCGTAGTCCTCGGCGGCGTGGAAGAAAAGCCGCAGCGTGCCGTCGATGTCCTCGAGCCGCTTGCTATAGGCTTCCAGATAGGCCTTGCGGCCATCGTCGCCGACACGGCCCGGCATATAGGCGACGAAGGGCGGCAACACGTCGAAGCCTGAGTAGCGAAGCAGGCCATTGTGGATCGGCCACAGCACCGTGAGGATGTCGCCATCGATGCCATCGGGCGCATAGGTGTCGGCCGATGTGCCCGTGGTTGCGGCCACCATGGCAAGCTTTCCCTTGAACATGCCGGTGTCGTATTTGCGCCCCGGCAGATAGGCAAAACCGCGCGCGAACACGCGGTCGGCCCAGCCCTTGAGCATTGCGGGCATTCCGAACCACCAAACCGGGAACTGGAACAGCACGAAGTCCGCCCGTTTCAGCTTTTCGATCTCGGCCATGATGTCGGCCGAGAGCGCGTCGGCCTCGTACGCCGCGGTCTGCTCGCGCGGCAGGCTGAAAAAGTCCGGATCGCTGCGCTCGCCCGATATGTCGCCCGGCCCTGCGACAGGATTGAAACCCATCGCATAGAGGTCGCTGACGACCACATGGTGGCCCGCGCGGGTCAAAGTTTCCACGGCCATATCCTTCATGGCGCCGTTGAAGGATTTTGCTTCTGGGTGGGCGTAGACGATGAGGACGTTCACGGCGGCAACTCCTAGTAGGAACGCGGCAGTCCAAGCACGTGCTCGGAAAGGTATGACAGGATGAGGTTGGTCGAGATCGGCGCGACCTGATAGAGACGCGTCTCGCGGAATTTGCGCTCGACATCGTACTCTTCCGCGAAACCGAACCCGCCATGCGTCTGGATGCAGACATTGGCGGCTTCGTTAGAGGCGTCGGCCGCCAGCATCTTGGCCATGTTCGCTTCGGCACCGGGGTTCTTGCCGGCCTCGTAAAGGTTCAGCGCCTCGCGCACCATCAATTCGGCCGCGCGCATGTTAGCGTAGGCCCTTGCGATCGGGAACTGGACGCCCTGGTTCTGGCCGATCGCTCGGCCAAACACATGCCTTTCCTTCGCGTAGACGCTCGACTTTTCGATGAACCATTTCGCGTCGCCGACGCATTCGGCTGCAATCAGGATGCGCTCGGCGTTCATGCCCGAGAGGATGTAGCGGAATCCCTTTCCCTCTTCGCCGATCAGGTTTTCGGCCGGCACGCGCAGATCGTCGAAGAAGACTTCGGTGGTGGCATGGTTCATCATGGTGCGGATCGGCCGGATGGTGAGGCCGTTGCCAACGGCTTCGCGCATGTCGACGATGAGGACGGAGAGGCCGTCGGTCTTCTTCATGCCATCCTTGAGCGGTGTGGTCCGCGCCAGAAGCAGCATCAAATCCGAATGCTCGGCGCGGCTGGTCCAGATCTTCTGGCCCTTGACCACGAAATGATCGCCGTCGAGGCGAGCAGTGGTCTTGAGAGCGCCGGTGTCGGTGCCGCTGGTCGGTTCGGTGACGCCGAAGGCTTGCAGACGCAATTCTCCCGCGGCGACCTTCGGCAGGTATCGTTGCTTTTGGGCTTCCGAGCCGTGGCGAACAAGCGTGCCCATCGTGTACATCTGGGCATGGCAGGCGCCGCCATTGCAGCCGGCGCGCTGGATTTCCTCCAGCACGGCGGCGGCGGCCGAAAGCGGCAGGCCCGAGCCGCCATACGCCTCCGGGATCAGAATCGAGAGCCAACCAGCCTCCGTCAATGCTTCGACGAATTCGCGGGGATAGGCCATGTCCCTGTCGAGTGCGCGCCAGTATTCTCCGGGGAAGCGCGCGCACAACCTGGCGACGGCATCGCGAATGTCCTGATAATGTTCCATAAGGTTTGTCCGGCCTTCGTCTAACTGCGGGCCTCACTATCGCGCCTCCATGTCCTATCAGCAATGCAAGGCAGGCGTGACCAGATATAACGAAATTCAAATGCTTACGATGAAGGGCCAAGAAGCTGGCCAACCCAGACGGCGCGCCCGACAAGGTCCTTGGCGATGTCCTCTATCGCTTGTCCGGCAAACCGCGCCAACCGCGAGGCAGGACGGTCTGCCGGGTAGGCAAGGATGAGGCGACGGACGGGCACGGGATCGATAAGCGGCGCAGCCGTGAGCTGCCCCGCAACCACGTCGGCATGGATAGGGGCGAGCGGCAGGATCGTCCAGCCATGGCCGTTGCGCACCAGGTCCTTCAGCGCCGAGTACGAATCCGCTTCGATGCCGACGTCCAGCGTGATGCCGGCATCAGTGGCGCAGCGTTCGACGATGATGCGCAGCCCATGCTTGATGCTGGGCAGCAGCAGGCGCTTGCCGGCGAGCGAGGTGAACGACACGGCGCGCACGGTTGAAAATCCCGCGTCTGGCGGTCCAATCAAGAAGAGGTTCTCCAGAAGCAGCGGGCGCGAGCGCAACGAGCGAGCCATGCGAGGATCGTAGAGCACCGCGACGTCCACCTCGCCACGGTGCATCCAGTCCAGCAAATAGCCGGTGTAGGCGCTCACAAGTCTGAGTTTCGCATTGGGGTGGGCCTTGCCGAATGCGGCAGCCAGCGGCAGCGAAACAATGTCCGCCACGGTGGGTGGCAGGCCGATGGCCACTTCGCCGGTTAGCGGCGCGTCGGCGGGAGTGGCTGTGGCCCGGATCTCGTCGATCTCGGCCATGACGCGCATGGCGTGTGTCAGCACCTCCTTGCCCTGCTCGGATAGCACCATGCCGCGGCCGTGGCGCAGGAAAAGGGCAAAGCCCAATTCCTCCTCCAGCATGCGCACCTGCCGGCTGAGCGCTGGCTGCGCAATGTGTAGCCGGTCGGCAGCCTTGCTGAGGCTGCCGAGTTCGGCGACGTGGATCAGAGTCCGTAGCTGCGATAATTCCATGAGCTATCGAATATCATTATATCTGATCACAATAAAGGGACGAAGATTAGATCGGATAGCTGAGGTAATCTAATGCCAACTCAATTCTCGGAGGTCCAAGGTGACGGCGAGCGTACAAGCGAAACACCCCGAAACAGCTGCGGCTGCATCTGCCCCGGCGGCATCTGAAAGGCAGTGGCCAGACCAGGTCTATGATGTGCTCAAGGCTGCCGGCATCAGCCATATGTCCTATGTGCCCGATGCTGGCCATACCACATTGATCCGCCTCTTCGGTGCGGACCCTGAGGTCGTCACCAATGTCTTGACGACCGAAGAGGAGGGCATCGCCATTGCTGCAGGCGCTTGGCTCGGTGGCAAGCGGAGCGTCGTGCTCATGCAATCTTCCGGCGTTGGCAACTGTATCAATATGCTTTCGCTTCCCGTGCATGCGCGCTTTCCCCTGCTCGTTCTGGTGACGATGCGAGGCGAGTGGGCAGAGTTCAACCCGTGGCAGGTGCCGATGGGGCAGGCGACGGAGGCCTCGCTGAAGGCAATCGGCCTCAGGGTGCTGCGCGCCGAGACTGGTGACGACCTGGTGGAAACGGTCGCGCAAGCGGCCGCTATGGCTTTCGACGCCGACCAGCAGATCGCAGTGCTGATCGGGCAACGGCTGCTCGGCAAGAAGAAGTGGTGAACGACATGACGTTACCGACAATGGACCGCAGAGTCGCGGTGAAGAAGCTCCTTGACGCCCGCGACGGCGCACTGGTCGTGACCGGTCTCGGCTCGCCGAGCTACGACGTGCATGCCGCTGGCGACCGCAACGACAACTACTATCTCTGGGGCGCCATGGGCGGCGCGGCGCTGATCGGCCTCGGGCTTGCCCAAGCCCAGCCGCAGAAGCGGGTCATGGTGATTACCGGTGACGGCGAACAGCTCATGGCGTTCGGCTCTCTGGCGACGATCTCGGTGGCCCGGCCGAAAAATCTCGACTTGATCGTGCTCGACAACCAGCATTTCGGCGAGACGGGCATGCAGTCGAGCCATACCGGTCGAGGAATTGGTTTCGACAAGGTCGCGGCCGCTTGCGGTTTCTCGGAATCAGCCGAGTTGCGTTTGCTTGAGGAGGTCGACACACTCTGTGAAAAGCTGCGTCGACCGGCCGACGGCCCACGCCTTTTCGTCCTGAAAATCACCGCCGAGAACCTGCCGCGCTCGCTGCCACCGCGCGACGCGGTCGAGGTCAAGAACCGCTTTCGCGCCCATCTGGGCTTTGCCACTTGTTGAGGACCGATATGGCGCTGGTCAGATTCCAGAACACGGTCGGCGGTCGGCTGCAATCGACAGCCGATACATTTGAGAGCCATGATCCGTTCACCGGCAGGCCCTGGGCGCTGATCCCGCGCGGGGGAGTAGCCCAGGTGGACGCTGCCGTGGCGTCCGCCAAGGCGGCATTCCGGTCGAAGGAATGGGCCGGTATCACCGCCACTGCGCGTGGCAAGCTGCTCGTGCGGATGGCCGACCTGATCGCCGACAACGCGGAGCGCATTGCCGCGATCGAGACGCGCGACAATGGCAAGCTGCTAACCGAAATGACGGCGCAGTTGCGCTACATCCCCGAATGGTTCCGCTATTTCGGCGGTCTTGCGGACAAGATTGAAGGATCGGTGCTACCGATTGACAAGGCAGGCATGTTCGCCTTCACCCGCCACGAGCCGCTTGGTGTCATTGCAGCCATCGTGCCCTGGAATTCGCCGCTTTTGCTTCTGACCTGGAAGCTAGCGCCGCTGCTGGCGGCCGGCAACACGGTCGTCATCAAACCGTCGGAACACGCTTCGGCCTCGACGCTGGAGTTCGTGAAACTGTTTGCGCAGGCTGGGTTCCCGCCAGGCGTGGTCAACACAGTTACCGGCATGCCGCTCGATGTCGGCGTGCCGCTCGTTGCCCACCCCGACGTCGCCAAAATAGCCTTCACCGGCGGTGAGCCAGGCGGCATCGCAGTCTATCGAGCGGCTGCCGAACAGCTCAAGACCGTCACGCTGGAGCTTGGCGGCAAATCGGCCAACATCGTCTTTGACGACGCCGATATCGAGAGCGCGGTCAACGGCGCGATCTCAGGCATTTTCGCGGCCAGCGGCCAGACCTGCATCGCGGGTTCGCGCCTGCTGGTGCATCGCAAGATACACGACCGGTTCGTAGAAGGCGTCATAACGCTGGCGGCGAGTGCTCGATTGGGCAATCCGGCGCTGGCCGAGACGCAGGTGGGGCCGATCACCACGCAAGCCCAGCGCGAGAAGGTGCTTTCCTATCTCGGCATAGCACGCCGAGAGGGCGCGCTATGCGTGCTCGGTGGCGGCAAGCCGGCGTCCAGTGAACTGGCCGAGGGCTGGTTCGTTGAGCCGACCATCTTCACCGGCGTCAACAACACCATGCGGATCGCGCGTGAGGAGGTGTTCGGGCCGATCCTGTCCGTCATCCCCTTTGACGACGAGGACGAGGCCTTTGCCATTGCCAATGACAGCCCTTATGGGCTGGCGGCCGGGATATGGACCAGCGACATGGGTCGGGCGCTGCGCGGCGCGGCCGCAATGGAAGCGGGGATGGTCTGGATTAATTCATACCGTGCCGTCTCCTACATGGCGCCCTTCGGCGGCTACAAGAGGAGCGGTATCGGGCGTGAAAGTGGGCAGGAGGCCATCAATTGCTATCTGCAGACCAAGACGGTGTGGATAGACACCGGTGGCAAGACTGCTAATCCCTTCGTCATCCGCTAGGCTAGGCTTCGTTGGGAGAATTATCCCTTTTCGTAGCCAAGCTCGGCCCATTGCTCCCCAAGACGGTGGTCGACTTACAAATGATCGAAGGATTGGACATGAGACAGGCAGGAAAGGTGGCAGTTGTCACAGGCGCGGCGCGCGGCATCGGACGCGCTTGCGCGGAACGGTTTTTGGCCGAAGGCGCGAAGCTGGTACTCGGCGACATCGATGGGACGGAACTGAGAAAATGTGCCGCGGAAATCGGCACCTCCGACAGCGTCCTGGCGGTCGTCACGGATGTCAGCAAGAAGGAGCAGGTCGATGGGCTGGTTGCGGCGGCGTTGGCTAAGTTCGGCCGTGTCGACATCATGGTCAACAATGCCGGCATCGCTCCGGTCCAGGACTTTCTCGACATCACAGAGGCGGACTACGACAGGGTTCTCGCCGTCAATCTGAAGGGCGCGTTCATGGGCACCCAGGCCGCAGCCCGCCAGATGATCGCGCAGGGTGGAGGCGGTGTCATCATCAACATGTCGTCGATCAATTCTGGCCTCGCCAATCCACGCGTCGCCACCTACGCGATCTCCAAGGGCGGCATGAACCAGGTCACCAGTACCGCGGCTGTTGCCTTCGCTCCCCACGGCATCCGCGTGGTCGGTGTCGGCCCGGGCACCATCGCCACGGACATGGTCATGGACGGGACATTCATCGATTCGGAAGAAATGCGACGGGCGGTTCTTTCGCGCACACCGCTCGGTCGCCTCGGCACGGCAGCCGAGATCGCCTCGGTCGTGGCGTTCCTGGCTAGCGACGACGCTTCCTACATCACCGGCGAGACGATCTACCCCGACGGGGGGCGCCGCGTTCTCAACTATACGGTCCCTATCAAGGAGTGAGAGAATATGGGTAACTTCGACAAGCTGCATCATCTCTGCATCGTCGTGCACGATATCGACAAGGCCCAGGCCTATTACGACTCCATCGGCATTGGGCCATGGGAATCCTATCCGCCGCTGGCGGAGTACGAAGAGCTCGAGGTCCCAAGTCCGAAGGGTTTCCATGCCATGCAATACCGGATCTGCAACCTGCCGAACATTCAGCTGCAACTCTGCCAGCCGAGCCATGATCCCTCACTGCAGCGCATCCATCTCGACACCAAGGGGGAAGGCGTCTTCCATATCGGCTTTGAGGTCCGCGATGCGGATGCAGCCGAAGCCAAGGCGAAAACCGACGGGCTTTCCGTGCTGATGCGCGGGCGCCGGGAAAACCGCACCGGCTTCACCTACTACGACACAGCCGAAAAGGCGGGCGTGATCCTGCTGACGCGGGCGACCAACCTGCCCGGCAAATGATCGACCCATGCGAAGGATTGGGAAGGCAGATGAGGATCGAGCACGGGACGACTGGCCCGTTACGTCCCCCGCAATTCCTCGAGTCTGTCGACTAGGAATTTGCCGCTGGTGATGATGTGCATTTCAAGCATGCCGACGGCGCGCAGCGTATCCTTGGCTTCGCACAAATCGATGAGATGCCAGTGGTCGCGGTCGGACTGGGCCTGTATCTCCGTGAGGGTCACCATCATGCGCGTGTATCGTTCCAGTTGCTGATAAATGCGCCCCACCAACTCGATTGTCGCCTTGCGGCCTGACGGCGCGTACAGTGCGGCATGGAAGTTCCAGTTCAGCTGGTTCGAGTATTCACCAGTCTTGCCCTGTTCTTGGTGCTGCTCCGCTCGTTCGCGGGCCAGCGCGAGATCGGCGTCGGTCATCCTTGGAATGGCAAGGGCAAGCAGCCAGGTTTCGATCCGGGCCCGCAATTCGTATAGCTCGAGGATTTCGTCCAGGGAAATCGAGGTAACGACGGCGCCCTTGTGGGAAACCAGGGTGACGAACCCTTCCGAGTGAAGCTGATGCAGCGCCTCTCGTACCGGAATTCGGCTAACGCCGAACTCGGTGGCCAGATGCTCCTGCCGCAGCTGGAAGTTGGCCTCGTATTCGCCTACCAGGATCTTCTGTCTGATGGCATCGGCGACCTGGGTCGAGATAGTTTTCTTCTGTACGAGCATGGATCAGCCTGGGGCGGCCGCCTTGTTTGTCGACTGGCGCCGTTTTGATTGAAGAAGTGGACGCATAGCACCCTTGTCACTGCGATGCCATGTCGCCCGTTTCGCTTCAGTAGACATGTTCCTCGATGTGCTGATTGGCAGCGATCCGTTCGTAGCGGAACGCCGACAAGTCGATAGAGCGATACTCGCCATACGCAATGAGGTCGCTAACGCCTGACCCGGTCGCCGCCGCATGCATCATGCCGTGGCCGCTGAAACCTGTGGCCAGCACGAAGTTCGAAACCTCGGGATGTCGACCGATGATGCCGCTATGGTCAAACGTATTGTACTCGTAGAGTCCCGCCCAGGCGCGCAGCATCCGCAACTGTTCGAATCCGGGCACACGATGGGCCAGCGCTGGCCAGATCAAATCGTCGAACAGCTCGTAGTCCACATCCAGGCTGAAATCGTCCGGCTCGTTTTCGCGGACAGGCGGAACACCGCACAGGAAGAGCTGACCTTCCGGCCGCAGCCACAGGCCGCTTGTGTCAAAGATAAAGGGGCAGTTCTCGATCCTTGCCGGCGTTTCGAAGACGAAGACACATCGCTTGCTTGGGACGACCGGCAGGTCGGCGCCAACCATCTTGGCAATGCCTGCACTCCATGGACCGGCCGCGTTGATCACCGTTCCGGCGGCAAGCCGTTCGCCATTGTCCAGTACCACTTCCCCAACCTTGCCTGGAGACGCCATGGTCAGTCCGGTCACGGTCGCGGCAACATAGTCCACGCCCTGCGTGCGTGCCTTGCGGCGGAATGCCTGCATCAGGCCGGGGCCGTCGAACCAGCCTTCGCTGCCAAGCCCAAGCGAGCCAAGGGCGAGATCGTCCGTGTTGAGCCACGGGAAGCGTCGCGCAAGATCGACCTGCTCGATCAGTTCGACCTCGACGCCCATCCTGCGCTGAACGCGGTTCTTGGCACGTTGCGCTTCGGCCCGCTCGGGCGTCGCTAGCACCAGATAGCCGGGCTCATGCAGGCCGATGTCTGCCAACTCGTCGCCAATGGCAAGCCGCGTCTTTACCTGACGCAGGAAGTCGATGCTGAACTTCGACATGGTGATGTTCGGCGCCGTGCCAAACTGTTGTCGTATGGCGCTGGTCGACAACGAGGACGAGGAGGCGGTGTAATAGGGATCCCTCTCGATCACCGCTACCTTGCCGCCGAAATCCGGATTGGCCGACAGGAAGTAGGCGATCGAACTGCCAACAACGCCTCCGCCGACAATCACCACGTCATAGTTTGTGCCCATCCTGACCGAGTTTCCTATCTTGAATATCGTAAACGGTGTCGAAGATTGGATACATTTTGATTTCGGCACCGCCTCTTCATATGACATAACCCGGTCTTTGGCACAAAAAAAGGGGTTTGACGTAAAAATTAGAATACATTATCCAATCATTCGAAAATCGTCTGCCCCTGATCAAGTTGGGCAGCCATGCGAGGAACTTTCCGTGAGCCTCATTGCTCCCCGTCTCGACGTCATCAAGCCCAGCCCCAGCATGGCTGTCACTGCTAGGGCAATTGAAATGCGCCTGGCTGGCATCGACGTTGTCAGCCTGAGTGCGGGCGAGCCGGATTTTCCCACACCTCCACACATCATCGAGGCGGCCTATGAGGCCATGCGGAGGGGGGAGACACGATATACGCCGGTGGACGGCACGGCCGCCCTCAAAAAGGCGGTGGCCGAGAAATTCCGACGCGAGAACGGCCTCGACTATATGCCTTCTCAAATCAGTGTCGCGGGCGGCGCAAAGCAGATCATCTACAACGCCTTGCTGGCAACGCTGGCTCCCGGTGACGAGGTGGTTGTTCCGGCGCCCTATTGGGTTTCTTACACCGACATCGTCCTGCTCGGGGAAGGTAAGCCCGTGATCGTACCCTGTACGGAGGCCGAAGGCTTCAAGCTGAAGCCACAGGCCCTGCGGGATGCCATCACCGAGCGCACGAAATGGCTTCTGCTCAACACGCCTTCCAACCCTACAGGCGCCGTCTACAGCCGTGACGAACTTGCCGGACTGGCCGGGGTATTGCTCGATCACCCGCATGTCCACGTGCTGACCGACGACATCTACGAGCATATTTTGTTCGACGGACGCATCTTTCATACCATAGCCGCCGTCGAGCCGCGGCTTCAGGACCGGACGCTGACAGTGAACGGCGTGTCGAAGGCCTATGCCATGACTGGCTGGCGGATCGGCTATGCCGGCGGGCCGGAATCGCTGATCCGCGCCATGGCGACCGTGCAGAGCCAAAGCACGTCGAACCCGTCATCCATTTCGCAGGCCGGGGCCATAGCGGCACTTGAAGGCCCCCAGGATTTCCTTCGCCCGCGAGCGCTGGAATTCCAGGCGCGGCGCGACCGCGCGCTGGAGTTGCTGCGCGAGATTCCCGGCCTCACCTGCCAGACGCCCGAGGGCGCTTTCTATCTATACCCAAATTGCTCAGCCTTGATCGGTCGGTATTGCCCGGACGGGACTTCGATCGACAGTGACAATGATCTCTCGCTTTATCTGCTCGATCAGGCTCGGGTTGCGGTGGTACAGGGTTCGGCCTACGGTCTATCGCCGCATTTCCGAATTTCGATAGCCACCTCGATGGATCTGATCGAAAAAGCGATCGGGCGCATCGCCAACGCCGTCGAAGCCTTGAGGTAGTGTCAGCGATGGATCTGGACTTCGTCCACAAGCTGATCGAGATGGTGTCGCGCTCACCTATTGGTGAGCTGGAAATCGAGCGCGACGGAGTCCGCATCCGCATTTCCAAGGAAGGGAGGATTTCGCAACCCGCGACACTGGCTGGACCGTCCTCGCAGTCTGGGCAAGCTGTCCACTTGGCCGTTTCCGCGAAAGCCGCCCCGGCAGTTTCTGCGACCGCGCGGCATTCGATACGCGCGTCTTTGACTGGCGTGTTCTATCGTTCCACCGCCGAGGGCGAACCGCCGCTCGTTTCGATTGGCGATGTGATTGAAGAAGGGCAAAAGATCGCCGTCCTCGAAGCCATGAAGACTTTTAATGTCGTGGAATCCGATCGCGCCGGACGTATCATCCAGATTGCTTTCGAGGACCACGCCGCGGTTCAGTCCGGCGATGTGTTGTTTGTTCTGGAAGAGGTGGGGTAGGGGGTGATGTTCGATACCGTCCTTATCGCCAATCGTGGTGAAATAGCCCTTCGTATCCTGCGCGCCTGCCGCGACATTGGACTGAAAACGGTGGCGATTTATTCGGAGGCCGATGCAAGCCTTCGCCATCTGGCGCTGGCGGACAGGGCCATCTGCGTCGGGCCGGCGACCTCGGCGCAAAGCTATCTCAACGTTTCGGAAATCATCACTGCCGCGAAACTCACGGGCGCAGGCGCGATCCATCCGGGCTACGGCTTCCTTTCGGAGAACGCGGCCTTCGCCGAGGTCGTAGAGAAGGCCGGCCTTGTGTTCATCGGTCCGTCCTCGGCTGCAATTCGCACAATGGGTGACAAGGTCTCCGCCAAGCAAACGATGATCGCCGCCGGCGTTCCCTGCGTTCCCGGCTCGGAGGGCGCATTGCCGCAGGACGAGGAGGTGGTTCGGGCCATCGCCGAGACCATAGGCTATCCGGTGATCGTCAAGGCGTCGGGCGGCGGGGGCGGGCGCGGCATGCGCATCGTGCGCGAAGCGCGAGCGCTGATGGAGGCAGTGTCGCTGGCGCGGGAGGAAGCAGGCCGGGCCTTCGGCAACCCGCAAGTCTATCTAGAGAAATTCCTCGAGCACCCGCGCCATATCGAGATCCAGATTCTGGCAGATAAGCATGGTAAAGCGGTCTGGCTCGGCGAACGCGATTGCTCCATGCAGCGCCGCCATCAGAAGATCATAGAGGAGGCACCAGCGCCCGGCATCGCACGCGAGGCGATCGCCGAGATCGGTGACCTGTGCGCCCGCGCATGCCTGACCATCGGCTATACCGGCGCGGGCACCTTCGAATTCCTCTACGAGGATGAGCGCTTCTTTTTCATCGAGATGAACACACGCGTGCAGGTGGAGCACCCTGTCACCGAACTCGTCACCGGCATCGATATCGTGCGCGAGCAGATCCGCATCGCCCGGGGCGAGCCCCTGTCATTTAGCCAAGAAGACATCCGAATCCAGGGCCACGCTGTTGAATGCCGCATTAACGCTGAAGATCCTTACAGCTTTCGGCCGCATCCAGGCAGGGTCGAGCGCTGGACGCCGCCCGGGGGCCCTGGAATCCGGGTCGAGTCACATCTCTACTCCGGCTACACGGTGCCGCCGCACTACGATTCGCTGGTGGCCAAGCTGTTGGCGCACGGCGCTACCCGTGCCGAGGCGATCCGGCGCATGAGCGGGGCGCTGGGCGAGATGGAGGCCGTCGGCATCGCCACCAACGCGCCGCTGCAAAGTATCTTGATGGAAGAACCCGGTTTCGCCGCCGGCGGCTTCGATATCCATCATCTCGAACATCTCATCGAAGGCGGTCTGCTCGAGGAACGAGGCGGCAATGACGGTTGAAGAGATCGAAACGCTAGCCGCCTGGTGCGCAAGCGCTGGTATCGGCGAGATCGAAGTGTCGGAGGCGGAGTTTTCGCTACGGCTGTGTGTGCAATCCGTTCTTGCCCAACCACCCGTGATCGCGGCCGAAGCGCCGCTGGCCGAAGCAGTGTTCAAGGGTGCGCGTGCGCCCGGCGTCGGCGTGTTCCGTCTCAACCATCCGACCACCGGCCACCCGGTTGCCGAACCTGGGAAGACGGTCAGCAAGGGCGAAATGGTCGGCGTCCTGCAGGTCGGCCCATGCCTGAAGGCAGTGCTCGCGCCGGCAGACGGCGTCCTGGGTGCGGCGCTGGCCGAGGACGGAGCAGTGGTCGGCTACGGCACGCCGCTCTACGAGTTGGCGTAAAGGCGACGGGAATGGTTCGAACCACTGCGGAGAGCGTCATGGCGGCCAAAGGATTGCAGGTCGATATTAATTCCGACATGGGTGAGGGTTTCGGCGCCTACAGGCTCGGTGACGATGCGGCGATCCTCGACATCGTCAGCTCTGCCAACGTGGCTTGCGGCTTTCATGCCGGCGATCCCGATATCATGGCGGCCACCTTCTCGATGGCACGCGAGAAGGGTGTCGCGGTTGGCGCGCATCCAAGCTTCGCCGATCTGTGGGGGTTCGGACGCCGCGTCATCCCGCATTCCATGGATGAGATCGAAAGGCTGGTTGCCTACCAGATCGGCGCGGCGCAGGCGCTCTCGGCCTATGCCGGCCACCCGATCCGCTACGTCAAGGCGCATGGCGCGCTGGGCAATCTTACCCAGACCGACCGTGGGGTTGCCGAAGCCGTGACGCGCGCGGTCAAGGCCGTCGATCCCCGTCTGATATGCTTGGCTATTGCGCTGGGCTTCCAGGACAGAATCGCGCGTGACGCGGGCCTGACGGTTAGGTCTGAGATCTTCGCGGACCGTGCCTATACGGAGGAAGGCCTTCTCGTCTCGCGCAAGCTGGAAGGAGCGGTCATTCACGACGCGGATAAGGCGGCGGAACGAGTCGTGCGGATGGTCAAGCAAGGCGCTATCGAGACGATTTCCGGGCAAGCGCTCAAGACTCCAATCGATTCGATCTGCGTTCACAGCGACACGCCGGCGGCAGTCACAATTGCCGCCCGCGTCCGGGCCCGCCTGGAAGAAAACGAGATCAGTATTCGAGCATTCGCAGAAGTAGCGTGATAAATGCTATCTGCCGAGGGCTCTCAGGTGACGAGGTCGGGCTTGGTCCATTTAGAACCCACTCGAGGAGCAGCCGATATGTCCAAGGGATATCTTATCGCGCAAGTCACTGTCACCAACGCGGAAGCGTATTCCAATTACGCCAAGGTTGCCGGCGATCTGCTAAAACAGTATGGCGCCCGCGTCGTCGTTAAACCAGACACCGCCTTGATCAAGGAAGGGATGCCCAAAGCCCGCACGGTGATTTTCGAGTTTGGGAGCTTCGAGAGGGCAAAGGAATTCTGGGACAGCCCAGAATATGCCGAAGCCAAGGCGCTGCGGGCGGGCGCCGCCGATGGCGACTTCATTCTCATCGAGGGTACCGACTGATTGCAAGCCATCGCCGTTTCGCTGTATCAACGCCGCCCGACGGACTCACTTCTAGTCCAGTGACGCGACACGCTGGCGCAGTTTTTAGAACCAGACATCGCTGAGGCGATGGCCGCGTGGATAAGGGTCTGTCGGGTCGAGGCCATATTGGCCGATACTGGTGATCCAGGCCTGTCCAGCGATGGTGACCACGACCGCGTCGCGGTCGCCGACGTGCGCATTGGCGATCACGCGGGAATCGAAATGGGTCCCGATGATCGACCTGTTGCGGAACAGCTCGCCTTTGGCGATCTGGCCCTTTGCCGACATCACTGCCAGTCGCCCGGTGGTGCCGGTGCCTGTCGGCGAGCGGTCGAGCCTGCCATGCAGGCACACCGTGCCGTTGATGCTTTCCACGCGCCCGTCGACGCGCTCGATCGGACCTTCGAAAATCACGTTGGACACGTCGCGGATCTTCGGGTTTTCCGGATGCACGACAACGAGCTGCTCGTTGACGGCTTTCTTGACGCGTTGGCCGATCAGCGACATCTGGTGTGCCTCGTCGGGTTTGACAGCGAACCCTAGTGCGCGCGCATTGACATGGGCGAAGGTCATGCCGCCATAGGAGGTGTCGACGGTGATCGTGCCAAGCCCCTCGACTTCGACTGGCGTGTCGAGGTGGACTGCGAAAGCCGGCACATTGGTGAACTCCACCTGCTTCACCTTGCCGTTCTCGCAGAGGCAGCGCACCTCGATCATGCCTGCGGGTGCCTCCATGCGCAGCCGCGTCTCGGGTTCCTTCATAGGCACCATGCCCGTTTCCAGCGCCACGGTGGCGACGCAGATGGTGTTGGAGCCCGACATGGGCGGATATTCAGTGCTTTCGAGGATCACATAGCCGAGGTCGGCGGAGCGATCGCAGGGTGGCAGGATGATGTTGGCGTTGACGTAGGGCGCGCCGCGCGGTTCGAAGAGAACGAGCCCGCGTATGTCATCCATATGCTCTTGCAGGTACTCCTTCTTTTCGAACATGGTCTTGCCGGGCACGTCGATGACGCCGCCGGTGATCACATTGCCGACTTCGCCCTCGGCATGGCAGCCAACGACCGTGAACGTTCTTGACCAGCGCATTTTTCTCCATTCCCCTTTATGACCATAG
Organism: Mesorhizobium sp. B283B1A; assembly: GCF_020165735.1. Taxonomy (NCBI): domain Bacteria; kingdom Pseudomonadati; phylum Pseudomonadota; class Alphaproteobacteria; order Hyphomicrobiales; family Phyllobacteriaceae; genus Mesorhizobium; species Mesorhizobium sp. B283B1A. The sequence continues at coordinate 39,515 of NZ_JAIUIQ010000036.1, read as the reverse complement.
CTTCACTTCATACACCGCCGAGTCCTCTCACGAGAAAACGGTCGAGCTGTTCGATCTCCTGGACCGAGAGGCTGATGCCGCCACTCTCCGATGCTGCTCGGGCAATGAACCGCCGCTGTGAGGGCAGCCGTGCACCCTGGCCAAGGATCGCCTCGAACAGGGCTTCGGCACGGTCCAACGGATTGCCGGAGCGGCTCGAGGAAAAAGCATGTGGCGAGAAAGCGATGATCAGTTCTCCGTGGGACGGATAAAGCGTCGTGGTGCCGAGCAGATGGAGCGCCTCGGGGCTGGTCAGGTCGCCGATCATGATCCCGGCGAGCAACTCGATCATCGTCGCGATGGCGGAACCCTTGTGCCCGCCGAAGGGAAGCATAGCGCCAGACAGGGCAGCTTCGGGGTCGGTCGTTGGCCTGCCGTCCGAATCCATGGCCCAGCCTTCCGGCAGCGACTTGCCTGTCCGGCGATGGAGCTCGATCTCACCTCGCGCGGCAACCGAGGTCGCGAAGTCGAAAACATAAGGCGGCTGTTCTTCGCGCGGCCAGCCAAAGGCAAAAGGATTGGTGCCCAGCAACGGTCCGTTGCCGCCGGTCGGGGCGACCGTGGCGTAGCTCGGACACATGGCAAGGCCGGCAAGGCCTGCCTGCGACAAGGCTTCGACTTCCACCCAAAGGGCGGAAAAATGGACGGCATCGTTGATCGCAAGCGCGGCAATGCCGCACGAACGTGCCCGCTCGACCAGCACCGGCAGACCCAGTTCGAAGGCCGGGTTGGCGAAGCCGCCCTTCGCATCCACTTTGATGATGGCGGGAGCATCTTGCGGCAACAATTCGGGCTCCGCGTTCGGGTTTACCTTACCCGCCTTGATCGTCCGCAGGGCGCCTTCGACGCGGTAGACACCATGTGACTTGCAGGCATCGCGTTCCGCCGCAACGATGACCCTTGTGATGGCGCTGGCCTGGATGGGGTTCAGTCCGGCCTTGCGGAAAATTGCATCGACGCGCTCATGCAGGGCATCGATGGTGAGAACGGTGTTGCTCATTTCTGGCCTTCGGGTTTTGGCTGCGCGCAAACGCTGCCTTTAAAAATCCAGACCGCCGGCAAAGGCTCTTAGATCCTGTGCAAGCAAAGCGGGCTGCTCGAGGGCTGCGAAATGACCACCGCGCGGCATCGCTGTCCACCGGCGGATGTCCTTGAAGACGCGTTCGACCCAGCTTCTTGGCGGCATCGGCAGCTCTTTGGGAAACAAAGCCACCGCAAGCGGAACGTTGATCGTAGTGCCGGGCGCGAATGCAAGCGGGCGAGCGCGCGTTTCCCAATAGAGCCGCATCGACGAAGCGACGGTCCGGGTGAACCAGTAAAGCGAGATGTTGGCGAGCATGTCGTCGCGCGAAAAAGCGGCGTTACCCAGATCGCCGTCGCAATCGCTCCAGTCGCGGAATTTTTCGATCATCCAGGCTGCCAGTCCGACCGGCGAATCCGTCAGCCCGTAGGCAAGCGTTTGCGGACGCGTCGCTTGAATATGAGCATAGGCGCCATGAAGATCCGCCCATCCGGCTTTCCGTTCCAGGAAGGCGCGTTCTTCCGATGTCAAGTCACCGTCCGGGCCTGCATCGTGAGTAGGGGAGAATGAGCCGGGGATGAAATTGAGATGCACCCCGGCGAGACTGTCTGGATGCGCATGCGCCAGACATGTCGACACGCTAGCGCCCAGATCGCCACCTTGCGCGAAATAGCGTTTGTAGCCGAGACGGCGCATCAACTCAGCCCAAAGGTCGGCGACGGTGAACAGGTTGAGACCAGGCTTGGTCGGCCGGCTCGAAAAGCCATAGCCGGGAATCGAAGGGACCACGACGTTGAAGGCATCCTCCTGCCTTCCGCCATGCGAAAGCGGGTCTGTCAGAAGCGGGATCAACTCATGAAATTCGAAGACGCTGCCTGGCCAGCCATGGGTGAGTATGATCGTTCTGCCGGTCGCAACAGCGGCGCGCGCATGGATGAAATGGATGGTTTGGCCGCCGATATCCGTCTGGTAGTGCGGATGGGCGTTCCAGGCGGCTTCATGCTTGCGCCAGTCGAAGCCGGTGCGCCAGTGCTGCATAAGCCGGCGCAGGTCCTCGTGCTCTGTTCCCTGCGCCCAGCCTATTGCCTGCAATTGGTCCGGCTCGCGCCAGTTCGAGATGCGCTTGTTTAAATCATCGATTTCAGACTGGGCGATCTCGATGGTGAAGGGGCAAATTTTCATGGGCTGCTCTGCTCGCCGACCATGAGGTTCCGGGCGGCCATAAAGTCGCGGCGTCGCTGCCAGTTCGTGCGAAGCGCTTCCGTCGACGCTTCGATCGAGACCGCTGAGAAACGCAGACGCGCGCCGACAGGCGCTTGTGCGAGCCGCCACAGGTCGGCTTCGATCACCGTAGCGATCTTCGGATAGCCGCCGCAAGTGTTGGCATCGGCAAGTTGGATGATCGGCTGGCCGGACGGTGGAACCTGGACAGTGCCGGGTACGATGCCGTGCGACAGCAATTCCATCGGTGACACGAGCGAGAGCGTCTCTCCGGAAAGGCGATATCCCATCCGGTTGGCGTCGTTGGTGATGCTCCATTCGCTTCCGGTGAAGGCTGCCTTGGCCTCAGGGGTGAAGGCGTCGAACTCCGCGGCCGGCAGAACTCGCAACTCGATTGCCGAGGCAAAGCCGTCCACCGCGCCGCGTCGCTCTTCCAGCGCTGCGCCGATGCCGCCTGCGGGAAGCCGGCATTGCGCCGGGTTGAGCGCAAGCCGGTCGCCGCGCGACAGGCCGCGTCCAGCGAACCCGCCGAAACCGCCTTTCACATCCGTCGCGCGCGACCCCATGACGGGCGGCAGATCGAGCCCGCCGGCGAAGGCGATATAGGAACGAGCACCGATGCGCGGGGCTTCGAGCACAAGGGTCTCGCCGGCGCGGATCGTCGTGGCCCACCAGGGAGGGCAGGGCCGATCGCCGACGCTGACGGCGCAATCCGCGCCGGTGACGGCGACGGCGGTGTCGACATGCGCGCGCAGCCGGAACGGATGAAGCGCGACCTCAATCCCGGCAGCCGAGGGATCATTGCCCAGCATGAGATTGGCGATTGCCAGCGCTTGCCTGTCCATGGCGCCGCCATGGCTGACCCCCAGCGCAAGATGGCCTGGCCGGCCGAGATCCTGGACCGTGTTCGGCAGGCCGGTGGTGAGGATCTCGATCATGCCTCAATCCCCGCGATCGTGAATCGGATCGTGTCTCCGGGCCGGAGCAGCACGGGCAATTCCGCTTCGGCGTTGAATAGCTTCACGTCGGTATGGCCGATCATGTGCCATCCGGACGGCGCAGTCATTGGCATGACGCCCGCCTGCGCACCGCCGATGATGACGGCGCCCTCATTGACCTTCAGGCGAGGCGTACTGCGCCTTGCCCAGGCAAGCCGTGGGTCGAGACCGGACAGATAGGGAAAGCCCGGCATGGCGCCGATGGCGGCGACGGTGTAGGCGGCTGCCGCGTGGCGCCTGACGGTTTCGTCGACAGACAGGCCGCAATGCGCGGCCCAGCCGGCGAGGTCCTCGCCGCGCGAGCCGCCATAGCTGACGGCCATGGTATGATGCGTGCCGGTCACCGCATGGGCATCGGTGCTGGCCCAGAGCGACTTCAGCTGATCGCCGACGCTGTGGGCGTCCGTGGAGAGCGGGTCAAACACCACTAGCAGGTTGTTCATGCCGGGAACGGTCTCGCGCACCCCTTCGAGGCTCAGCGCGGCATTCGCTACCGCCCAGACCAGCTCCTGGGTGGCATCATCGAAAGCCCCCTGCGCGCCATCGAGCAGCAGCGCGGCTGATCCTGCAAGGCTGATGTAGGGCGTACCGACAACCATTCGCGGTCAGTCCTTCACCGGCATCGTATAATTCAGGATCAGGCGGCCGCCATCCGGATAGATGGTCTGCCCGACAATGTAGGAGGCGTCGTCGCTGGCCAGGAAGGATGCGACGCTGGCGATCTCCGAAGGTTCGCCACAGCGGCCGCTCGGCGTGCGCGACAGGATGGTCTGGCGCTGCGCTTCGCTGGCCATGACCGAGCTCTTGACCATGTCGGTCAGGATGGTGCCGGGGCCGATGGCGTTGACGCGAATGTTATGCGGAATCAATCCGACGGCCATCACCGCCGTCAACTGCTTGATGCCACCCTTGGACACGGCATAGGCGACGGAATTGGGAATGGCCAGGATGGCGTTGATCGACGACATGTTGATGATCGAGCCGCCGCGTCCCTGCGCGATCATGGCCCTTGCCGCGGCCTGCCCGAGAAGGAAGGGCGCCTTGAGATTGACGCGCTGAACCAGGTCGAAGGCTTCCTCGGGGAAGTCGACAAAATCGTCCAGATGGATGATGCCGGCATTGTTGATGAGGACGTCGACACCGCCGAATCGCTCCGTGGCCTTGGCAACAACATCGGCTGCCATTTGCTGGGTGCATTCGGAGAGATCCGCCGATAGCCAGGCGGCACGCTCACCAAGACGTTCGGCATGCTCGCGTCCGCGATCGGCCTGCACGTCGACAAGCACCACCTTGGCGCCATCGGCATGAAAGCGCTCGGCGCAGGCAAGACCCAGGCCTTGTGCCGCCCCGGTGACGATCACGACTTTTCCTGCGTGCTTCACGGCGAAATCCTTTTTTTCACAGCCATATGGATATGTTATCCAATTTATCTTGAACTCCGGTCCTTTTGCAAGCCCGGATGATGTTGATTGAATTGGAGGAAAAGGCTGTGTTTACGCGTCCCTGCGCGGTTCCAGTTTTTTTTCGACATGCCACCGTAAGTCGGGTTGACACCGCTCATCTAATTATGATTGGATACTATATTCACAACGGGCAGTCCGCAGGGGAGAGTGGGACATGGCAGATGGGCCTCAGGAAAGCGAACTGATGGACGCGTTTCGCGCTCTTGCCACGCCTTTGATCAGCGACAATCTCGCTCGAGTCCCCGGAGCTGTCGGGTTACGGCCATTTCATCGGGTCAGTGGCGTCATGGTGGGGAGGGCGCTGACGGTCAGGACTCGCCCCGGCGACAACCAGTTCATCCATCGTGCGCTCGATCTGCTGCAGCCCGGAGACGTCATTGTCGTTGATGGCGGCGGCTACGAGGGGCGCGCGCTGGTCGGCGAGATCATGACAAGTGTCGCAGCGTCGCGTGGCGCGGCGGGCATTGTCATCGACGGCGCCATTCGCGATGCGGGGGCCATCGGCCGCAATCCGTTTCCATGCTTTGCACGGTCGGCGATCCATCTCGGACCTTACAAGGATGGACCAGGAGCCATCAATGTTCCCGTCAGCGTTGGGGGCATGGTCGTCGGTCCGGGCGACATCGTCGTGGGTGACGAAGATGGCGTCGTGGCATTTCCAGTCGACGGTGCGACGGCTTTGCTGGCCGCCGTCCGGGCGCAAGAGGCCCGCGAGGCCGAAATCATGCTGAGCATCCGGGAGAACCGATATCAGGGCGCGTATGCCCGGGCAGCCGGCGGCAGCCACTGATCTGCAGGTCAGGCCCATGCCGGTGACAAGTCGCAGGGCGGGTCGGCGACCCTGGTGAACAGCACCCGCTCCGCGCCAACGAGGGGGGTGAACCACCCGAACCTCCCGCAGGTGGTTCGGCAACATGGCAGCAGAACGCATTCCGGGCACGCTGTCCGGATGCTCCAACAGGGGAAAATGGAGAGAATAATGGTTGTTTCCTTCAAGAAGCTTGCTTGCGCCACCGCCCTTGCCGGGTTGGTCATGACAACGGTGGCCACGGCCGCCGACATCAAGATCGGCATCGTCGCCCCGATGACTGGCCAGTTGGCCAGTGAAGGGCAGGATATGGAAAATGCCGTCAAGATGGCGATCGACGCCGTCAACGCCAAAGGTGGCGTCAACGGCGACAAGATCATCACCACGACCGCTGACGACGCCTGCGATCCGCAGCAGGCGGTGACCGCGGGCAGCAAGCTTGTCTCGGAAGGCGTGACCGCCATCGTTGGCGGCTACTGTTCGGGTGCCGTCTTGCCGACATTGAAGATCTACGGCGACGCCGGCATTCCGTTCGTCATCATCGGAGCGAACTCGACCAAGCTGGTCGCCGCCAATCAGGGTAATGCCTTCCTCGCCAATTCGACCGGCGACATGCAGGCGACGACAGCTGTCGAGCTCTTCAAGAAGAACGGCTACAAGAAGATCGCGGTCGTGGACGAAGGCGATGCCTATTCATCCGACCTGGCCAAGCTGACCGCCGAAGCCTTCAAGGGCGCAGGCGGCGAAATTGCCACCAAGGAGACCACCACGGCCGGCGAGCAGGATTATTCGGCGGTCGTCACCAAGATCAAATCAAGCGGCGCCGACGCTGTCTTCTGGACCGCCTACCATGCCGGCGGCGCACTGCTCACCAAGCAGCTTCGGCAGGCCGGTTTCCAGGGCGGCATCGTGCTGGGCGACGGCAACAATTCGCCAGAGTATCTGCAAATCGCCGGGTCGGCCGGTGAGGGCGTGTATCTGTTGTCCCCGCCCACGGTCGACCTCTTGTCCGGTGCGGCCGACTTCAAGGCCAAGTACAAGGAAACCTATGGCCGCGATGCCGGCGCCTATGCGGCTCTTTCTCATGATGTAGGCGACCTGATCGTCGATGCGATCACGCGGGCCAAGTCGGCGGATCAAAAGGCCATCATCGAAGCGCTCAAGGCAAGCGACTTCAAGGGCCTTGCCGGTGAAATAAAGTTCACCGACAAGAACACACTGCAGACGTCAAACTTCCGCCCGGTGATCGCCAAGGGCGGCAAGTGGGTGGCTGTCGAATAAGGCGAAACGGGTTGAAGCCGAGGCGGGCCTTCTGGCCGCCTTGGCTTCATTGCCGATTGCATGGTGCGGTGACGCTGCGCCCAGCCAAGACTCTCTCAATTCTGTGCCCGGAGCATCAATGACGCTCGACCTGCTTATTCAGCAACTGGTGAACGGTCTTATCGTTGGTTCGTTCTATGCCCTGATCGCGCTTGGCTACAGCATGGTCTTCGGCGTCATCAAGCTCCTGAATTTCGCCCACGGCGACATCTACATGAACGGCGCCTTCGTCGGCCTCATCGTGTTTTCCTTCGTCGGCATATGGGTCGGCAATGGCTGGCTGGGCGTGGTCTGCGCCCTGCTGGTGTCGATGCTGGTCGTCGGCTTGCTCGGCGTCGTCATCGAGCGCTTCGCCTATCGGCCGATGCGCAATGCGCCGCGCCTCTCCATCCTCATCACGGCGCTTGGGGCCTCGATGGTGCTGAACGGCACAGCACTCGCCCTGACCGGCGGGCGGCATTACGCCTTCAACACGGATCTCGGTTTTGCCGGTGTCGACATTTCCACCGTTCACATCACCTACACGCAGATGGTGCTGGTGGCGGCCTCCATCGCTCTTATGGCCGGGATGCAGGCCTTTGTCTCACGCACCATGTATGGCAAGGCGATGCGCGCCGTGTCCATCGACATGGGGGCAAGCCGCCTGATGGGCATCGATGTCGACCGGGTGATCGCACTGACCTTCTTCATGGGTTCGGCCCTCGCCGCCGGCGGCGGGGTCATGGCCGGCGCCTATTATGGCAGTGTCCATTTCTTCATGGGTTTCATCATGGGGCTCAAGGCCTTCACCGCCGCTGTTATTGGCGGGATCGGCAGCGTGCCGGGCGCCATGCTTGGCGGATTGCTGCTCGGCCTGCTCGAGGCTTTCGGCTCGTCCTTGCCCTTCGTCGGCTCGGAGTGGCGTGATGTCTTCGTTTTTGGGACCCTGATTCTGTTCCTTGTGTTCAAGCCGACCGGCCTTCTTGGCCGCTCTGTCGTGGAGCGGGTGTGATGATCGACGAAGGGAGAACCATGCCGGCCGCCGGGCAACCGCAATTGATGCGCTGGTCCTTCGTGCTGCCCGGCCTGGCGGCACTCGCCGTCGCGCTGGTGTTGCCGCAGTTCGCCAACGCCTACGTGACGGAGGTGGCGACCACGGCGCTGCTCTATGTCGTGCTGTGCCTGGGCCTCAACATTGTCGTCGGCTATGCGGGCCTGCTCGATCTCGGCTACGCCGCCTTCTTCGCGGTTGGCGCCTACACATCAGGCATCCTGACCGCGGAATTCGGGTTCAATTTCTGGCTCACCATCCCGGTCGCCATGGCGGCAGCCTGCGTAGCAGGTATCATCATCGGTGCGCCGACATTGAGACTGCGCAGCGACTATTTGGCGATCGTGACGCTCGGCTTCGGCGAGATCGTGCGCATCATCGCCCGCAACCTCGATATCACCGGCGGCGCCAGCGGCCTCATCGGCATCGAACGGCCGGAGATCTTCGGCTTCAAGCTGATGCAAGTGCAGCACTTCTACTATGCGTTCCTGGTGCTTGCGGTGCTTACCGCATTCGTCTGCCTGAGCGTCGAGCGGTCGCGAATGGGGCGAGCGTGGTTCTACGTTCGCTATGATGAGGACGCCGCCGCCGGTATAGGCATCAACCGTGTCACGGCCAAGCTGCAGGCTTATATGATGGGCGCAGTGATCGCTTCCGTGGCCGGATGCCTCTACGCCGCCAAGATGACGGCCATCTCGCCGGAGAGTTTCACCTTCAATCAATCGCTTCTCATCTTGCTTGGCGTCGTCCTGGGTGGCATGGGCCGCATTCCCGGCGTCGTCCTGGGCGCTATTCTGGTGGCTCTGCTCCCGGAGGTGCTGCGCGGGGCGGGGACTTATCGTCCACTGGTGACCGCGGTTGCGCTGCTGGCGATCATGCTCTTCAGACCGAACGGGCTGTGGCCAGACAAGCGAGTTTGACCATGGCCTTGCTGGAAGTCCGCGATCTGCGCCTCAGTTTTGGGGGACTGAAAGTCCTTCACGATATTTCGTTCTCGGTTGAGAAAGGTGCCATCAACAGTCTCATCGGTCCGAACGGCGCCGGCAAGACGTCGCTCTTCAATTGCCTGACCGGCTTCTACAAGCCGAAGGGCGGCTCGATCAGCCTGGGCGGCCGACCAATTACCGGTTTGCCGCCGCATCGCATCACCGCGCTCGGGCTCGCCCGCACGTTTCAGAACATTCGGCTGTTCAAGGAGATGAGCGTTCTGGAAAACGCCATGTCCGGCCAGCATTGCCGCAGCCGCCACGGCATCGTGTCGGCCATCCTGCACTTGCCGTCGCAGCGGCGCGAGGAAGAGGCGATCCGCGCGGTCGGCATGCGCTGGCTCGATTTCGTCGGCATTGCAGAGCATGCGCATCGCCATGCCGGCGGCCTTTCCTACGGCGATCAACGGCGGCTCGAACTCGCGAGGGCGTTGGCGTCGACACCCGAGCTTATCCTGCTGGACGAGCCCGCAGCCGGCCTGAACGAGCGCGAGAAGCTGGACCTTGTACATCTGATCCGCCGCGTTCGCGATGAAACCGGCGTCACCGTCCTGCTGATCGAGCACGATATGGGGCTGGTCATGCAAGTGTCGGAAAAGATCGTCGTGTTCGACTACGGTCAGAAGATCGCCGATGGTGCGCCGGAGGCCGTCCGCGCGGACCCAAGGGTCATCGAAGCCTATCTCGGCACGGAGGATTGATGGACTCCGAGATTGTTCTCAGCGCGGACCGTATCGTTGCCCGCTATGGCGCCATCGAAGCGCTTCATGGCGTCAGCCTTTCGGTCAAACGCGGCCAGATCGTCGCCCTGCTTGGCGCGAACGGCGCCGGCAAAAGCACGGTGCTGCGCACGCTGTCCGGCCTCATTGCGGCGTCCTCTGGAAATGTCCGCTTCCTGGGCGAGGACGTAACCAAGGTCCCAGCCCATCGCCTGCCGCATCGCGGGCTCGTCCACGTCCCGGAGGGAAGGCGTATTTTCGGCGACATGACGATCAAGGAGAACCTTGACCTCGGCTCGTTTACGCTGGCCGACGACGTCGAGCGCCGCCGGCGGCTGGATCACGTTTTTGAACTCTTTCCCATCCTGGCGCGCAGAAAGAATGGCGATGCAAGGAACCTCTCTGGAGGAGAGCAGCAGATGCTCGCGATCGGCAGAGCCCTCATGGCCGCGCCCAAGGTGCTCCTGCTCGATGAGCCGTCAATGGGCCTGGCGCCGCAACTGATCAAGGAAGTCATGAACATCGTCCAGCGCCTCAATCGCGAAGGCGTGACCATCCTGCTTGTGGAGCAAAACAGCAAAGTCGCCTTGAAGTTCGCCGACTACGGCTATGTTCTCAAGGCCGGGCGTATTGTGCTTGAGGGACCAGGTAGCGAGCTCGCGAGCAATGAAGCGGTCATCAGCGCCTATTTGGGTGGTGTTGCGGCCTAATCGGCTCGCAAGTCCGGGTCGAAACAAGAGCAGTGCGCGTACGCGAAGGGCTAACGGATCATGAACTCTATACTGTAGTCCGGCTGTACAGCATCCCATCCCTGGGGGGATTGCCATCGCAGGGCACCAATTTGATTTCTTCGCCCGTCCGACTCGACATCGCTCCCGCAGATTAGTCGTGGATGGAGTTGGGCGATGGGTAAACGGAGGCTTCACAAGGTTTTTGCGGAGCGCGGCTGTCGCTGTCTAGAGTTGGAGACCTTGCATTGCCTTACACGAAGATCCTTGTCGCCAACCGGTCCGAAATTGCCATCCGCGTCTTTCGCGCGGCCAACGAGCTCGGCCTCAAGACCGTGGCGATCTGGGCGGAGGAGGACAAATATTCGCTGCACCGCTTCAAGGCCGACGAGAGCTATCAAGTCGGGCGCGGCCCGCACCTTGCCAAGGACATGAGTCCGATCGAGAGCTACCTGTCGATCGAAGAGGTGATCCGCGTCGCCAGGCTGTCCGGCGCCGACGCCATCCATCCCGGCTATGGCCTTCTGTCGGAAAGCCCTGAATTCGCAGATGCCTGCGCCGAGGCCGGCATCACCTTCATCGGACCGAAGCCCGACACGATGCGCCGGCTCGGCAACAAGGTCGCCGCGCGCAATCTGGCCATCCAGGTCGGCGTGCCGGTTGTGCCGGCAACGGACCCGCTGCCGGACGACATGGAAGCAGTCAAGCAGCTCGCCAGGACAGTCGGCTATCCGGTGATGCTCAAGGCATCATGGGGCGGCGGTGGGCGCGGCATGCGCGCCATCCGCGCGGAAGCCGACCTCGCCCGCGAGGTGATGGAAGGCAAGCGCGAGGCCAAGGCCGCCTTCGGCAAGGACGAGGTCTATCTCGAAAAGCTGATCGAGCGCGCCCGCCATGTCGAAGTCCAGGTGCTCGGCGACACGCATGGCAACGCGGTGCATCTGTTCGAGCGCGACTGTTCGATCCAGCGCCGCAACCAGAAGGTCGTCGAACGGGCGCCGGCGCCCTATCTCAGCGAGGCATTGCGCCAGGAGCTTTGCGGCTATGCGCTCAGGATCGCGCGCGAGACCAGCTATATCGGCGCCGGCACGGTGGAATTCCTGCAGGACGCCGACACCGGAAAGTTCTACTTCATCGAGGTCAATCCGCGCATCCAGGTCGAGCACACCGTCACCGAGCAGGTGACAGGCATCGACATCGTCAAGGCGCAGATCCACATATTGGACGGCTTTGCCATCGGCACGCCGGAATCGGGCGTGCCGGCGCAAAGCGACATCAGACTGAACGGTCACGCGCTGCAGTGCCGCATCACGACCGAGGATCCGGAGCATAATTTCATTCCGGATTACGGCCGCATCACCGCCTATCGCGAAGCCGCGGGTTTCGGCATCCGCCTCGACGGCGGCACCGCCTATTCGGGCGCGGTCATCACTCGCTTCTACGATCCGCTGCTGGAAAAGGTGACGGCGTGGGCACCGACGCCGGTCGAGACGATCGCCCGCATGAACCGGGCGCTGCGCGAGTTCCGCATCCGCGGTGTGGCCACCAACCTCACCTTCCTTGAAGCGATCATCAATCACCCGAGCTTCGCCGACAATTCCTACACGACCAAGTTCATCGACACGACGCCGGAATTGTTCCAGCAGGTCAAGCGCCAGGACCGCGCCACCAAGCTGCTCAATTACCTGGCCGATGTGTCGGTCAACGGCCATCCAGAAACGCGCGGCCGGCCCATGCCGAAGGCCGATGCGGCGGCACCTATCGTGCCCTATCTCAACGGCAATGTGCCCGGTGGCAGCAAGCAGAAGCTTGACGTGCTCGGCCCACAGAAATTTGCCGCCTGGATGCGCGAGCAGAAAGAGGTGCTGGTCACCGACACGACGATGCGCGACGGCCACCAGTCGCTGCTCGCCACCCGCATGCGCACGCATGACATTGCCGGCATTGCCGGCACTTATGCGCGGGCGCTGCCGCGGCTGCTGTCGCTGGAATGCTGGGGCGGCGCCACCTTCGATGTCGCCATGCGCTTCCTCACCGAGGATCCATGGGAGCGGTTGTCGCTGGTGCGGGAGGCTGCCCCCAACCTGTTGCTGCAGATGTTGCTGCGCGGCGCCAACGGCGTCGGCTACACCAATTATCCCGACAATGTCGTACAGCATTTCGTCAAGCAGGCGGCGTCGGGCGGCGTCGACTTGTTCCGCGTCTTCGACTGCCTGAACTGGGTCGAGAACATGCGCGTCGCCATGGACGCGGTCGGCGCCGAGGGCAAGCTGATCGAAGCGGCGATCTGCTATACCGGCGACATCCTCGATCCGGCGCGCGCCAAATACGACCTCAAATACTATGTCGGGCTGGCGAAGGAATTGCAGGCCGCCGGCGCCGATATCATCGCCGTCAAGGACATGGCCGGGCTTTTGAAGCCTGCCGCCGCGCGCGTGCTATTCAAGGCGCTGCGCGAGGCGACCGATCTGCCGATCCATTTCCACACCCACGACACATCGGGCCTGTCGGCGGCAACGGTGCTCGCGGCGGTGGACAGCGGCGTCGACGCCATCGACGCGGCCATGGATTCCCTCTCGGGCAACACATCGCAGCCTTGCCTAGGCTCGATCGTCGAGGCGCTGAAGGGAACCGAGCGCGATCCCGGCCTCGACCCGCAATGGATCCGCAACATCTCCTTCTACTGGGAAGCGGTGCGCAACCAGTACGCCGCCTTCGAAAGCGACCTCAAGGGGCCGGCCTCGGAAGTCTACCTGCACGAGATGCCGGGCGGTCAGTTCACCAACCTCAAGGAGCAGGCGCGTTCGCTGGGGCTGGAAACGCGTTGGCACGAGGTGGCCCAAGCCTATCACGACGTCAATCTGATGTTCGGTGACATCGTCAAGGTGACGCCGTCTTCCAAGGTGGTCGGCGACATGGCGCTGATGATGGTGAGCCAGGATCTGACCGTTGCCGACGTCGAAAACCCGGCCAAGGACATTGCCTTCCCGGACTCGGTCGTCTCGATGCTGCGCGGCGATCTCGGCCAGTCGCCTGGTGGCTGGCCTGCGAAGCTGCAGAAGAAGGCGCTGAAGGAAAGCAAGCCGATCACCGTGCGGCCGGGCTCGCTGCTCAAGCCAGCCGACCTCAAGGCCATCCGCAAGGAGATCGAGCAGAAGCTGGAGCGCAAGCTCTCGGAGTACGAATTCGCCTCCTGGCTGATGTATCCGAAGGTGTTCACCGACTTCGCCGCCGCGCAGGAAACCTACGGGCCGGTCAGTGTGCTGCCGACGCCGACCTATTTCTACGGCATGAAGTCCGAAGACGAGATCTTCCTGGACATCGAAAAAGGCAAGACACTTGTGGTGCGCTGCCTGGCGATCGGCGATGTCGATGAGAAGGGCATGGTCACCGTGTTCTTCGAGCTCAACGGCCAGCCGCGCCGCATCCGGGTGCCGGACAGGGCGCATGGCGCCTCGGCGGCCAAGGCTCGGCGCAAGGCCGAGCCCGGCAACGAGGCGCATGTCGGCGCGCCGATGCCGGGCGTGGTCTCCGCACTTGCGGTTGCCGCCGGCCAGGCGGTCAAGGCCGGCGACGTGCTGTTGTCGATCGAAGCCATGAAGATGGAGACGGCGCTGCATGCCGAGCGCGACGGCACGGTCGCCGAAGTGCTGGTCAAGGCGGGCGACCAGATCGATGCCAAGGATTTGCTTCTTGCTTACAGTTGACGGTTTGGACAGGAATAGCTTCGCAGCCTCGGCTTCAGCTGAAGAAAGACAAGCGATAGCACTCGACTACAAATCCTTCCTCATCTTCAATACTTCGATCGCTGCCGCCCTGAGCGGCCATCTGAGATCATCTGCCGGCCGGGCCCGTTCGCGATCTCGACATTCCGATCGAGATTGTCGCTTGTCCGACGGTGCGCGAAGGCGATCGCGTCGCGCAACGCGCGGCTGTCCGCCGCTGAACGGTGCGGCGCGCCGCGCCTTGTCGAAATCTTGTTCGAAGGAACCCGACGGCTGAACTCCGAAGACGACATCGATCGGGTGCTCGACGAAGCGCGGCAGTTTCACGCTTTTCGCATGTCGAGTATCTTGAGTTTCTGGCAGACGAGGACCTAGGCACGGTCGCCCCCCGAACAGACCGGCGCGACTGCTCGTCGCTGCCTAGCTGTGGGCTTTCGGGAGGTTGTCCATTCGGACCGGACCGGGGAGACTGGAGTTACCAGGCTTCAGCACTCACCGGAGGGTCCGAATGAACATCCACAAGAAATGCCCGTCTCACGCCGCTGCGTCGAGAGGAGATGGCGCTGTCGGTGATAGAGGGCGCTTTTTCCAAAGCCCATGCGGCGCGCGTCTATGGCGTGTCGCCAAGATCGTGGCGCGCTGGGTGGAGCGCTATAAGGTCGAAGGGCGGGCCGGCACGGTCGACCGTTCCTCGCGGCCCGCCCATACGCCGCAGGCCCCGCTGCGTCGATCGCCGAACGCATCGTGGCGCTGCGGCGGCTACGTTGGACCGGCAAGCACGTCGCCCATGAGGTCGGCGGCTCGCCCGCTACCGGCAGTCGGGGTACTCAAGCGTGCCGACTGCCGCGGTTGAGGGATATCGAACCGGCCGAGCCGATCCGACGCTACGAGCGCGAGCATCCTGGCGAGATGATCCATATCGACATCAAGAAGCTCGGTCGTTTCGAGCGCATCGGTCATCGCATCACCGGCAAGCGCACCGGCAATGCCAGCTCGCGCGGTAGCAGTTGGGAGTTCGTCCATGTCTGCATCGACGACGCCTCCCGCATCGCCTTCTCGCAGATCCTGCCCGACGAGAAAAAAGAAAGCGCCATCGCCTTCCTCAAGGCGGCGGTGGCCTATACGCCAGCCTCGGCGTCACAATAGCCCGCGTCATGACCGACAACGGCTCCTGCTACAGATCAAAGGCGTTCGCCAAGGCCTGCCGCGATGTCGGCCTCAAGCATGTCACGACAAGCCCTATACGCTCAAAACACCTATCAGTCGCCTCGCTCTAACCGAGAATAACCTGTTGAGGCTCCGCACCTAGCTCGGCGAGACGCGGCTGATCGACAATGTGAAAGTGTAGTCACCACGCGCTCGGTAAGGCTTAATGCAGGCCGCCGCCACGCCAGAAAGCTCAAATCCGGGATTCCCGCCGCCCCCGCTGCTGAACCGGTCGGATCTGTCGCCGCCTTACCAAGATCAGCGGTGAAAATCTGATGGTTCCATAAGATAGATTACGCGACTTTCAGCAGTAGATGTTAGTATTTCTTGATTATATGACTGCAATAATGGCTCATTTTGCAAATCTTTTTTGGTCATTATAGAATAACACTCTCATTGTTGCAACAGCATGGCTTACCGGCGTCTCAGGTGAGACGGGCCTTCGCTCGCCTCCCCTCCCGGCGCACTCACTTGTGCGGCATGCAATAGACGCCCTCGGATTCCATAAGTACCGCGGCACCCCTTCAACTCGCTCAATGCGCGACCCACGCTTGCGAATAAGTGCTGCAGGCACCCACGGCCGTCAGCCACAGAAGAGGAAGAGCGTAGCACGCCGTCTGATTGCCAGGTTCTGGCTTCACTGTGCCGGTAGCGGCCGGCCCAATGCGGCTTGCTGGTGCCACCGAGTTCGGGGCGCGGCATGGAAGACGAGCTTGCGCGAGGACCGCGACTACCATTCCGTCAAGCTCGATGATTCCAGCTGTCCCGTTCCGACTTATGCGAGTCTGGTCGAGACCGACACAGAGGGAGACTTCTCGCTCATCTGGTCCCGCCGCACCGCAGAATGATCCATCTCGACACGAAGCCCCACCGCAAGGCGGGGCTTCGCCATGTTCAGGTCAGGCGCAGCCTAGGCCTCTGTCAGATGCAGCAGGTTACGCTTTGGCCCGCGCCTTGCGCGCCTTCTTCACCGGCGACTTGATTGCAGCCGCAGTTGTTTTTGCTGCCGCCGCTCGCACGACCGGCTTGCGTTTTTCTACCGCAGCAGGAGTGGGCGCTGGCGCTTTGCGCCCGAGTCCAATTGATTTCGCCAGGGCCGACCGGGTCGCCGCATAGTTCGGCGCCACCATCGGATAGTCGGACGGCAGGTTCCATTTCTGCCGGTATTCGTCGGGGGTCAGGTTGAAGTGCTGAAGGTGCCGCTTGAGCGATTTGAATTTCTTTCCGTCTTCCAGACAGATGATGAAGTCAGGTGTCACCGATTTCTTGATCGAAACTGCCGGGTCCTGTTTTACCACAGGTTCTACCGCCGGCGTGCCGATGCCATTCAGGGCGGCATGGATGTCGCCGATTAGTTTCGGCAACTCGCCAACCGGTACTGGATTGTTCGATACATAGGCGGCGACAATGTCAGCCGTTATCGACACGGTATCCAGTTTGTTGCCTTGCTCGAGAGCAGTGGTCATATGATTTCCTTTTTTTATCGGATGAATTGAGCGACGTTTGATTTTTCTGCCCTGCCCACGACGCAAATAGTACATTTCTTTGTTAAATCCACCTCTCTTGCGCAACATGACAAGAGTAAGTTTCGCTTCTGTCGTCCCATCGGCTGGGATGCTTTTGCCTATCTCATCTAAAGCGAGGAGCTCCCTTCACTTTTCCGCCCGTTCCAGCTGTGCAGAGCAATGCCGCTGGCTCACGCCCTGTCTACAGAGTTTCTATCAACGCGCAGTGTGCACGATCGCATCTTTGTAGCGTGGGAGGTTTCGAGGGGAACACGATCTGGCATTTGAAGTTTGCTCATAAGGGAGCGCCTGCTTTGACGAGCTTCGCCCACTCAAGCCTTGCGCCCTTCATCATCTGGATCAAGGCTCGCGAGATACGATTTTCGCCGGTAGCGACGAAGATCGCGAAAGCTTCCCGCGCAAGCGCTTGACTGCGGCGTCGGCGCTGGCGCACCGGCGGAAGTCCGCTGTTCGGACTTCGTGCCGGCCGCTGCTCGCGCCAACTGTGGCTAAGTTCGCCTTCCTATCCGCTCTTCACGCCGTTCAGCATCGAACGCCTGCTTTCCCTTCGCGGCCCAAAGGCTTCGTGCATGCTCGCCTTCTAGGCTCTGGAGCTTCGCGGTGATCCAGAGCATCGCGCCGTATATGGTCGCGCGATCGTCGTTGGTCAGATCAACGATGCCTGCCTTGACGACGAGACCGCCGAGTTCGATCAGATGTCGGGTGCGCTTGCGACGCTCGACCTGCCAAGCGCGCATGTCATTGCGAGCCCGTGCCGCCTGCCGGCGATTGTGGGCTGCCCGGTTGTGCTTGAGCGCGGCGAAGGTTACGTTGAGATGCCGGAGCAGCTCGCCGGGACCGGCTCTCGAAAAACATCACTCCACGCTTGGCCCATGCCTCACGCTTCGCGGTGTCTTTCGTCTCGGCAATTGCGACCAGTGCGCCAGCCAGTTCGTCGCTGCTGAGTTGATCGGCGCCGGTGGCGATCACCAGCTCGCCAAGCTGCTGCACCTTTCGCGTTTTGAGTTCTCGCGCCTTGTCTTCCAGCGCCTTCAGTTCTGCGTCGAAGTCGCGTGGTTTGCGCATGGCTGTCTCCATTGATTGTCGATCTCTGGATGATAGTTGAGCGCCCGCTGGAAGGCTTCAGGGTTGCCGAGACAGCCCGGGACGGGCTGGTCCATCCCGAGATTTTTTCGAGGGAGGGCGCGCTTATACGTCGTGCCGACGTACGCTTTGACGTGCAAATGATCTGGTCGCGATGGCGATCTATCATCTTCATGTCAAGGTCATTGGCCGCAAGGCAGGCTCAAGCGCTGTCGCGTCAGCCGCCTACCGTTCAGCCTCGCGGCTGCGCGACGAGCGCATCGAACGCACGCATGATTTCTCGGCCAAACGTGGCGTCGTTCATTCCGAGGTGATGCTGCCGGAGAACGCACCCGAAGCCTGGCGCGACCGCGAGAGGCTGTGGAACGATGTTGAGGCCTTGGAGGTACGCAAGGATGCCCAGCTTGCCCGCGAGGTCGAGTTTGCGCTGCCGCGCGAACTCAGCCAGGCGCAAGGCATCGAGCTGGCGCGCGACTTTGTACAAGTCGAGTTTGTCAGCAAGGGCATGGTCGCCGATCTCAATGTGCACTGGGACAGGGCAGAGGATGGCAGCCCCAAGCCGCATGCTCATGTCATGCTCACCATGCGGTCGGTGGACGAGAATGGTTTTGGTGCCAAGGTTCGAGACTGGAATGCTACCCAGCTGGTGGAGCGCTGGCGCGAGCGATGGGCGGAGCTTGCCAATGAACGCCTGGCCGAACTCGACATCGACGCGCGCATCGATCACCGCAGTCTGGAAGCGCAGGGCATTGCCCTGGAGCCGCAAACCCAGATTGGTGCACCGGCTCAACGCATCGAGGGCAGTGGCCTAGCTGCTGGCGATATCGAAGCCGATCGCGCCGAACTGCATCGCGAGATCGCGCGCAACAATGGTGCGCGCATCATTGCCGATCCACCCATGGCGCTCGATGCCATCACGCATCAGCAGTCGACCTTCACCCGAAAGGACATTGCGAAGTTCTCGCATCGCCACAGCGACGGAATGGAACAGTTCAACGAGGTGGTGGCCGCCATCAGCAACGCGCCTGATCTGGTCGAACTCGGCAAGGACGGACGCGGCGAAGATCGCTTCACCACCCGGCAGATGATCGACACTGAACAGCGCCTTCACCGCGCTGCGCAGCGTATCGATTTGGACGAGCGTCATGCGGTGAGCAACGCACATCGCGAGGCAGCACTGGCGCGGGCTGCGCAACGCGGGCTTGTCCTGTCAGGCGAGCAGACCGATGCACTTGCGCACATCACCGACGGTCGTGGTCTTGGTGTCGTTGTCGGCTTTGCCGGAACGGGCAAGAGCGCCATGCTGGGCGTTGCGCGCCAGGCATGGGCAGCGGCGGGCTACGAGGTTCGAGGCGCGGCACTGTCCGGCATTGCCGCCGAGAATCTTGAAGGCGGATCAGGCGTCCCGTCACGCACCATCGCCAGTATGGAGCATAGCTGGGGACAGGGCAGGGATATGCTCACCACGCGCGATGTCCTGGTGATCGACGAGGCCGGCATGGTCGGCACGCGCCAGTTGGAGCGCGTGCTCTCCCATGCGGCCGACGTTGGCGCAAAAGTCGTCCTCATCGGCGATCCGCAGCAGTTGCAGGCAATCGAGGCCGGCGCTGCATTCCGCTCCATTCACGAGCGTCATGGCGGCGTCGAAATCGGCCAGGTGCGTCGGCAGCGCCAGAACTGGCAACGCGATGCCACGCGCGATCTGGCAACCGGCAGGATCGCCGCTGCGATCAGCGCCTACGAGGCCGAAGGCATGGTGCATCACGCCGCAACGCGCGACGAAGCGCGAGGTGAACTCGTCGAGCGCTGGGATCGCGACAGGCAGGCGCATCCAGAGGCAAGCCGGATCATCCTCACCCACACAAACGACGAAGTGAGCGTACTCAACCAGGCGGCGCGCGAGCGCATGCGCATTGCCGGCGATCTCGGCGACGAGGTTCATGTGAACGTCGAACGCGGTGCAAGGGCCTTCGCCAGCGGCGACCGGGTCATGTTCCTGCGCAACGAGCGCGGGCTTGGCGTCAAGAACGGCACGCTCGGCATCGTGGAGGAAGTCAGCACACAAAGCATGATGGTTCGCGTCGACGATGGGAGGTCGGTTCGCTTCGACCTGAAAGACTTCGCGCACATCGACCACGGCTATGCCGCGACCATCCACAAGGCGCAGGGCATGACCGTCGACCGGACCCATGTGCTCGCCACGCCGGGCATGGATGCGCATGGCAGTTACGTCGCACTGTCGCGGCATCGAGACGGGGTGGATCTGCATTATGGCGGCGACGACTTCAGTACGCGGGAGCGGCTGGTCCGTACGCTGTCACGGGAGCGCGCCAAGGACATGGCGTCGGATTACGAGCGGATCGACCCGGCGCGGAGCTATGCCGAGCGGCGCGGCATCACCTTCCGCGAGCGTGTCGCAGAGATCGTGCGCAAGGTCGTGCCTGAAAGGCTACGCAACATGTTCGACGGCCGGCGCCCTTCGGCAGATGGCGCGCCCGACTTCGACGCCATGCGCAGGCCGGAAAGAGAGGAAGTGCGCCTCGAACCCGCAGCGCCCGCCAGAGTGATCGCCGAGGACGGGCAAGCGGCGTTGCGGAAAGCCCGAACCGATGCGCTCGTGCGTCATGCCCGCGCCATGGACGCGATATTCAGCGACGAGGGCGCAGGAAACAAGGCCAGCCCGATGCGGTTGCGCGAATTGGCTGACGCCCGAAAAGCCTTCGACGAGGTGCGGCCCCATGGCTGGCGCGATGCCGAGGCGGCTTATGTCAAGAGCCCGGAACTTGTCGCCGAGGCCGCCGGCGGACGGATCAACCGCGCCATCCGCGCCCTCCAGCTTGAAACTGAAATCCGCACCGGACTGGACAACGATCCGGGCCGCCGCGCAGACCATTTCGTGGAGCGTTGGCACAAACTCGACCGGACCAGCCAGCACCAGTATCAGGCGGGTGACATGTCCGGCTACAAGGCCACGCGATCGGCGATGGGTGACATGGCCAAAAGCCTCGAGCGCGATCCGCAGCTTGAATCCATCCTCGCGAACCGCAAGCACGACCTTGGCATCAGCGTCGACTCTGGTCGGCGCCTTGGTGCGGAACTCGCATTCACCCACGGCATCGACCTCGGGCGGGGCCGGGGCATTGGACTCTAGACAGTCCTATCTGCCGCCGTCTCTATGCCGGGGTACGATGACGCGGAAAACCCTCTTGCGCGCTCGCAAATGTCTGCCCTCTCTTGATCAGGAGCAGTCAAAAACAACCAGCAGGAGGCAGTGCGTCCATGCGCGAACCAGACCGTATCATCCGCTTGAAAACCGTCGTCTCCCGGACAGGTCTGTCCCGGTCCACCATCTATCGCAAGATCGCCGACGGCACCTTCCCACGCCAGATCCAGATCAGTATCCACGGTGCAGGCTGGCATGAATCCGACATCAGTCGCTGGATCACCAATCCTGTTTCGTGGCGTCCGCAAGACGAGGATGACAAGTTTTGATGAGGGTGATGCACACTGCGCGGAAAGCTGGCCCTCATCGAGACGCAGCGGTCACGGCGGCAGGGTTACTGCCATGTCCGTCAGGAGCGCCGCCGAGGCGAGCGAAAACGGCAAACCAGAAACGATGGTCGGCCTCGCGCTCATCAAGATGGCTTGCTCAAGCAGGGCAACTTTGGAGCGAAGCGGCCGTGACGGGCTGCCTCCGATCCGGCTTTCTTCGAAGCAGGCTGCATCCTCACCGCCTATAAGGTCCGTCGGCTAACGATTGCCGATCGATCGAGATCATCGCCGGATCGATATTTATGGTGGCGGGCGAGGTCATCCAGCACAGATCGGATATGCGGCCAGGGGAAATCGTCTGGATGTTCCCAGTGCTCACCGTCACGCAGGATGACCTTGAGCTTGGCCAAAATGCCTTCTATGGACGTGGCCGCTGTCCGCGGTAGATCATCCAGAAGCGCGCTTTCGGCTGTTTCCGATTGCCGGATAAGTTCGTCTGCTCTCGTATAGCCGATCTCAGCATCAGCAGCGTCCCAGCGCGCCTGGTGTGCCGCGAAATCCGCAAGCGCCCTGCCCCATTCGACTTCGTTTTCAGGAGAGTAGGCAACGTTCAGGCTCTCGATGGAATGGAGCGTCACGTCCCTACCATCGGCAAGCCGCACCCTTGCGCAGGGAAAGCCGACCGTCCTGGCGAGGTGTGTCTCCAACCGCTGCTGTTCGCGGCACAACGACAGTGTCTCATCGTGGATCTTTTGCCAGTTCCCACACAGACGAAGAGCAGGATCGGCCGCGCTGCTACCGTCCGTCAGTTCGGCGGCCCGAGACTTTCCATGGAAGGGCCATGCCGCCGCGGCCGTGGCCGTGCCCGCCAGCAAGCGCCGCCGGGTGACGAAAAACGCACTCATGCTATTGTCGGAATCAGCCATGATCCGAGCTCCTAACAGCTGGGTTGTGGTGAGGCCGCGTCGAGTGTTCGCGCATTCGATGCGGCCGCTTTCTAAAAACGAAAGGATTATTAGTTTTTAGAAAGAAGATGTCAACGTTTTCCGAAAAGGCTTGCGATTTTCGGGAGTTATCACCAGTTTGCGGAATGGATTCTTCTCAATGTCGCGCCGCACGAGCGCTGTTGAAATGGACGCAAGAGGATCTCGCCGCCCGCTCCGGCGCGAGTGCTGTTACCATTCGCAATTTCGAGAACGACCGTTCTGTTCCTCAAACTGGAACGCGATACCTCCTCCAAAAAACGCTTGAGAATGCCGGCATCGAGTTCATCCCTGAAAATGGCGGTGGTGTCGGTGTGCGCTTGTCACGGCGTTCCGAAAGTACGTAGGAGCACGTTCTTGACCTGTGGACGTGATGCGAGTTCTTCAACTAGATCGCCTAACAGCGCACGTTTGCTATCCGAATGCAGCAAATCAACCAATTCGGCTGCGTCGCCGATTACGGCTTTGCGAACCGCGTTGCCAAAGCTCACGTCATAGAGCTTGGCGTTTTCCCGCCCTGCAAAAATGCGGTCCAATCGCTCATCATGGCGCGGCGCTTCTCAATCATGGTTTCACGCCGATATGCGGCCTCAACATCGCTGTTGATGGCATGGGCGAGCGCAAATTCCCGCATGTCTCTTGGATAATCTGACAACTCGCCTGCCCAATCCGAAAACGTTGACCGCAGCCCATGGGGCACGGCTGGACGCTTCGAGTTTTTGTCGAGCCAGCCCGTGCGGCCCGCCTCGATCTCGTTTTCGTGCATCCGTCTCATGGTCGCACTCAACGTCATGTCGGAGAGCATGCCGCCGCGGATCGCCGGAAACACATATTTTGTGTCGGCGGTCGCGGCCTCTTTCATCGCAGTTAGGATTGTCATTGCCGCATCGGATAGCGCCACAACGTGCGGGCGCTTCATTTTCATTCGCGACGCCGGCACCGTCCACAACTTGTCGTTCCAATCGATTTCCGACCATTCCAAACCGCGCACTTCACCTGATCGCGCAGCGGTCAGGGTCGCGAATTCCAATGCCCGTGCACCCGTGCCTTCGCGTTTGCGCAATGCTGCGAACCACGTGGGCGCGTCTTTCAACTGAACGGCGGGCTGATTATCGACTGTCGCAACCTTGCTTGGCTTGGACAACATGGCATTGAGATTGCCCTTCCACTGTGCCGGATTGTCGCCCTCGCGGTGTCCGTGTGCCTTTGCCCAATCAAGCACGCGTTCGCAACGTTGCCGCAAACGCGTGGCCGTCTCCGTCTTGGTCGTCCAGATCGGCTTAAGGATTTCGACCATGTGATGTTTGGTGACTTCGGAAACGGCAAGATTGCCGATGACGGGCATTGCATACTTGTCCAGCGTGGATTGCCATTGCTTCCGATGCTTTTCGTTCCTGAATTCCGCCAGCGTGTCGACAAGGAATTTGTCAACGGCATCGCGGAATGTGAGATGGCGCTTTGCGGCCTCGATCGCGGCTTTGCGACGCTCGCGCTTCTCTTGAAGCGGATTGATGCCGTTGCGGATTTTGTCTTTGGTCGCCCTCGCCCGCTCGCGGGCTTCGCCCAATGATACGTCATGCCCGCCAAGACCCATTTCGCAACGCCGGCCATTGACGTTTGTTGTGCGCAATAGCCATGACCGGCCGCTGCCCGGCGTGATTTGGAGCATGAGCCCGGCAACACCGCCGACAGCAAACACAGCGTTGCCCGGTGTGGTCGATCCGGGGTGTTTCAAGTTCTTGACGGCTAGTGCTGAAAGTTCCTTCGCGATCTTCGGCATTTCTCTATCCCATCATCTTACCCGCCAAAAATAATGGCATTGGATGATGCGGAGTGCAACGGCGCGAGACAGCCATTTTAGGTTAAAGCATTGATATTACCTTATGATTTTCATTGATTGAGACGACATGAGACAGCAATATGGCTGCCGCTCTCTCCGCCATATCATCAAAAAAATCAACAGCTTATAGTGAATTTCATAACTTACCCGCCAAAGAGCCCATCATGCAGGATGCTATTGATTTAGGCAGCATGCGACGGCATGAGACATCCGGCCGGGGCGCCATTCCCATCATAAGACGATATCTTAGACCCATCGAGATCACAATTCTGGCAAAGGCGATGAGCGACTACTAGGCTGGGGTGAATCTGGCCTTTCTGTGTAGCGCTGTTCTGTAAATCCTTTGCGGCCGCCTCGATCGACACCGCGCGCGCGTCTTCGATGAATTGCTTAATCGCCTCTTCGCTCATGCGGGTACCACGCCTTGCGACATGTTATGCTGCCGCACTTTCCGAAGGGGGACACGATGCTGATGCGCGTCTGCTGGTTGTTGATTGGGGTCGCAGTTGGAGTTGCTGTGACTTTGGCGATCACAAGCCAAACTTGGCTGATCGCAAGCCTTGAATACAATCTGACCTGGGACCGGGGCCGAGATTGGGTTGGAGCTTTGTCCGGCTGGGCAGCATTCGTCGCAGCAGCGGCAAGCTTGCCCTATTTGATAGGACAGTGGCGCGAGGCCAAAAAGCAAACGAGATTCGTGATCGGCGACGAAGATCCAACCCTCGACGTCATCGAACATTTGAAAGACAAAAACACGCTTGTTATCAGAATAGTGAACTGGAATAGACGGGCGATCTTCGTGAAGGACATTGCGGTCGCGTCCAAAACCAAACCCTCGAACATGACGGACCAGGCTGTCGTTTGGGACGCCAAGAACGAAGATGGTGATGTCGACGCGAAACTCCCCGTTCAGATCAAGGGCTGGGAAGATCGAGCGGCAAGGCCCGGCTTTGCGAGCCTCGATATCCTCCTGATTAGACAAGCAGCCGGTAGCGAGGAGAACTGGACGGCAGACAGCGTAGTGCCTTTCCCGCAGGATGCGAGCATAGATCGCTACATCGCAACACCCACTATCGACGAGGCGTTCTTTTGCTATCTACGGAGCGCGGCTTAAATAGTCGAAATTCCATTTTGAGGAAGAGTCTGGCCGATGTCCTCCGAAGGCAGAGGGTCACGACTGCCTTTGCGGCTGACTACCCTCCTGCTGGTGTTTCTAGGAGCAGTCCATTCCTGCTGCGCATGGCAGGGTACCTTGTTCGAACCGCGTTTGCGAGCTGTCCGTCATGTTCCCCCCATTCCTCAGCCAAACGGCGTTTGCGTATCTACGTCGGCCCGTAACGCCCGATTCAGCATTCCAGCACTTCCGACTCACTATTGGTAACGGTACAGGGTTGCTCAGGTTAATAAAAGAAAGATTTGCCGTGAAACGCGACAGGCGCATGGAATTTGCCGCGTAGCCAGTAAGATGAATTCGGTTGTACGAGTGTACAACGAATTCTCTTCAGTATTTCTTGGGGCGAACGATAATGCAACATTATCATTCGTTATGCGTCAGCGACAGGCTGTGCGTTTTGGCGTGAAATTTATGGCAAAAAGCGCACGGCCGCTTTACCCTCCAAATGATGATTCGCCTAGATCCCGCGACTGCCAGCCCCGCCGCGCCGCCGGCCGTTCCGGCTTGGGCGATCACAAGCGCCGGCGCGCCGAGCGACGGCGACGCCGCCTTCCGGGCCGGCGCCGCTCTGGGTGCCCTCGACACGCTCGCTCGCGCGCAACCCAGCTGGGCCGGGGCCTGTCGGCAGCGGCTGGCGCTTCGCTGCGCCGCCGCCAGCATGCGGCTCGCCGGCCGCTCAGAGGACGAGGCCGCCCTGCGCGATGCCTGGTACCTGCGCCCGGCCGGCGCCGATCCCGGTCCGGCCGGCGCCATCCTTGGCGCCTGGCGGCAACTGGCGCTGCACCCGCCCGCTGCCAGCACCGAACGTCTGGCGAAAGTGGCCGAGATGCTCGGGCTCAGTTGGGACGATGAGGCTCTCGCCGACCTGTGCGCGGCAATCGACGAAAAGGTCAGCGGCGGCCGGCCGGCGCCATTCGTCGCCGCGGCGATCGCCGCTCACGTCGTCGCCATGCGCCCCGACTCCGAGCTTTTGGCCTGGTGGCTGACCGACCTGGTGCTGGCAAAAAGCCTGCGCTGGCCGCGGCCGCTACCGCTGCTTATGGCTCAGGCCTTTGGACCGGCTTTTCGCGCCGGCGGCGGCAAGCGCATCCGACCCGGGGAAGACGGATTCGAACGGGCAGTCTGCGTTGCACTGGTTCAAGCGGCGGCGGAGTCCTGCCGGCTGGCCGCCGATGTGTCGCGTCATGTGGAGCGGCTCATCGCCGTCGCACCGAAGCTCAGGGCAAAGGGCGCCGGCGATGTGATTTTTTTGCTCCTCAATGAAGACGCCGTTTCGGGCTCGCTGACGACCAAACACCTGTCGCGCTTTGCGGCGCGGCGCCTGTTCGAGCGGCTGCAACAACTCGATGCGGTGCGCGAGCTCTCCGGCCGCACCACCTTTCGGCTGTTCGGGCTCTAGCGGTGAACGAAGCGTCTGCTCGCCGCAAGCCAAACGATCAGCCGGCGCTGCTCGACACCGAACTGGAACATCTGCCGGCAGAACTGCGCTGGCGCGAATGGATGGGCCGCGTCGAAGCGGTGATCTTTGCGGCAAATGAACCGGTGACACGCAGTGTCCTCGCGCGGGTGGTGGGGAAGAACTGCAATCTCGAGCTGATCATCGACGACATTCGCGCCGAGCTCGGCGGCCGCCCCTATGAGCTGGTCGCGGTCGCCGGCGGCTGGCAGCACCGGACCAAGAAAATTTTTGGCGACGCCATCCGCGCCGCCTTCGGCACGGCAGCGGGCGAGGGGGCAAAAGAGCTGTCGCAATCGGAGGCGCTTGTCCTCATGTGCATCGCCTATTTCCAGCCGATCACCCGTGGCGAGCTGTCGAGCTTTTTCGGCAAGGAGGTGTCGCGCGACCTGATCGGCGTGCTGCGCGCACAGGATCTGATCGCCTCGGGGCCGCGCAGGCCGCAGCCGGGCGCGCCCTATACCTATGTGACGACCAAAACTTTTCTGTCGCAGTTCGGTCTCGACACGCTGCGCCAGCTGCCGGATTTCGAGGCGCTCGAGGATGCTGGCCTGCTGTCGAAGGAGAAGCTGCTGGCGGGAGATATTCCGGTGGGGCTTGTTGGGGAGAGGGGCGCCGAAGAGGAAGAAGGCTAGGGGCCATAATCTTGAGGACCAGGTATTTTGATCGGGCGTTGCCCGAGTCATGCCCTCAGCCGAACGATTGGCCGGAAAGACCACTAGGTTGGTGCCGCCTGCGTGGCGCAGCGAGGAAAACAGGATGCCCCGAAGTTCGGCCGTGATAGCCAAATCCGCAAGCTTCCACGATGGGGAACGCCCGGGAACCATCCCGATACATCCGAGAGCTCTCCGAGGTCGCTGGTGACAACCTCCGCTTCGAGACTGTCGCCGGCGACCTTCTGCGCCAGTGTCCGGGGTGTCGGGCCGGTTACTTGGTCGAGCGGACCGGAACCGCCAATCGCCGTTTTCTGGGCTGCAGCCAACTCCCCAACTACGAGGATACGGCACGCCTGAAATAGCAGAGCGCCGCGCCCATCTCATTCGAGTTCACGCTCGAAGGTCTCGAGCAACCACGTCGCCAACTTGGGTCCCTCAAGATAGAGGCCGATTTCATCGAGCGGGTTGTCCTCGAGTCCTGACTGGGACCCCCAATTCAGACTGCTGACGACGACGTGGTCGGAGTCCCAGGCCAGAAACTTCGCATGCAACTGCGGTTCGGGCACACCTGTGAGGTCCACGATGCCGTGGAGCCGTTCGCGATGCTTTGTGACGTGGCTGCGCTTCACTGGTCCGGTCCGGCGCGAATAATAGATGCGCACGTCGCTGAGCCGCCGGCCGGCGACCTCGGCGGGATCGAACAGCGCCGGGACCATGTTCGCGCCGACCTTGTTGGTACAGCAGACGAAGCGCTGCAGCGCATCGTGGGCCGCAGCGCGCAGCAGGCGCTCAGCACGACCTTGCCCGAGGCTGCGGGATCCAGCAGAAGCCGATACGCGCGAACCCGATCGGCGATGTTCTTGAGGCGCTGTTCGCCAAGACTGGCTCGAATGCAGTTCCGGAGATGCAGACTCCGCCTGGCTCGGCCATAGCCTCTATCCGCTGGCGGCGGCTGCAGATGTCTCGGTTGCGCGGATGACCTCAACGGCCTTTTGTGCAAACGGGTGATCTGCAGTTACACGCCGCAGCCTGCCAAGATCGCTGCGGTCGCCGTGTTTCGCAATCACGCCAAAGGCGAAATGCAGGTCCCGATCACGAAAGCCTACCCGGTGGTACGATGTCGGGGGCACGCCCTCGTCAACCAACTTCCGGCTGACCGCGAGCAGGTCGACCGGAAACACGCAGTGGTGCTCCTGCCAGCCAAAACTGCGGCCGCATTTGGGTTGTCGCCCGCTGAAATGGCTCTGTTAACTCTCCAAATTCAGGTTTGTTCCCTGTCAGGCGACGCGACAGGCATTCTGCTCTTCGCCGACGAAATGCCTTTGAATTTTTGGGGGAGACCGTGAATCAACTCCGACGTCGAAAGAGAAGAACCCCGCAAGCCAAGCCTACAGCAATCAGTGCTGTCGGGGTCTGGGTTGCACGATTCTGGTATCGACTCTATCGGGCAGAGGGGGATGCGTCGGCGCGCTGATGGAAGCCGTCGCGATTGCGTCCGGTGGCAGCACTATGACCATCTTGGCCTCGCGAATTGGCCATAGCGGCTTACCGGCCACGAGGAATATGACTGCGATCACGCATATCAACAGAACGGCGGCCAATAGGTTTGCGATAATTTCGCCGATCTGCATCGCTCGCTCCGTGGCAAATGAACACCCGCCGCCGATGCGGCGGGTGTTCGTGACCAAACTGACGACGAAGGGACTCATGGTCGCCAGTCCGTATGGCAAATGCGCTCGGCGGGTGTTTTGTTGCGCGCTGGGACCAATGGCTACGGCGACATCGGACTTCGGTCCCAATTGCTAAGGATGTTGCAGGTCGGACATTCTTCAGACGGCTGAAGAGCCGAATCCCAAGCCGCCATCGAGGCAAGCCGGGCATCATCCCTTCGGGTTCTGCGACGGTGAACCCGGAGCGGCCCCGCTTTGAACAGCTTCGGACTTCGCTCAGGTGGCATCACGGCCAGTGGCAAGCCTGCCTCTCTGTCATTCCTGACAAACAAGGGTCAGGATGCAATCATCTAAAATGCTCGAAGACAGAGGCGTAACGGCTGAGTCGGGTTCCTGGAGCGACGCACGTTATGAAGCCAGCGGAGTGGTTCAAAGCATGCTCTCCTGACGAAGGTTACTTGCAGATGGCGCGCAGAGAATATTAGCGATTGGGAACATACGGCCCCTGCGGAGGTTTACTGGGTGATCGGCTCTCTGGGAGGTTGCCATGAGAAACCTGTTACTTGCTTCGGTGATTGCCGTCGCCTCGGCCGCAGTCACAGTCATGCCTGCGGATGCACAGTTCTTCGGCCCCGGCATGGGCTTTTTTGGTCCGTTCGGCGGCATCGGCCCATTCGGCGGTGGCCCCTTCTACGGCGGCGGCCCGTTTTACGACTATGGCGGCCGCTATTACGGCCCCCGCTATCGCGATTACTATCCCGGCTACGTTGCCCGCTACCCGCATCGCTACTACTACCGGCATCGGCACTATGGCCGTTGCCACGTGAGGTGGGTGAGGCATTGGCGTCATCACCACCGGGTGCAGGAACGCGTTCGGGTTTGCCCGTACTGACCAGGTCGGACATTGGACCTGACGCGCTAGAATTCTGCGCAGCAACGGCTCGGCTAAGCTCGCCGAGCGGCGTTGCGCGCCAGATCGGCGTAAATTTCAGTCCGGTCGCCGTCGTATTTTTCGATCAACGCCAACGTTTCCTCGCGGGTCATTTTGCCAAGCTTCATCAGAAATTCGAATTCATGCTTTGGGACGGACGAGGCGAGCCGATCCAGCTTCGTCCTCCTGCTTTCACTGCCACCGACCATGGAAATCTCCGTCAGCGGCCAACCGGTCGCGGCTGAGCGACTTTGACATCAACACTGTGTGGCAAATCAGATGCATGGTCTTGACGGCACCGGTTTGCAATGCATCCGCAGGCAGGACAATCACCAAGAGGCCCATCCGTTCCGGCCAAATCGGTTTCCCGAACAGTAGGAACACGATTGCCGCAATCAGTAGGAAAACGGTGGCGGACAAATTCGCGACGATCTCACCAAACGCGAGAGGCGGCGGGCACCTACTCTCAACCAACTGACAACTCCGGTCCAGTAGATGGAGCCTTCGCTGGCAAACGCCTGTGGTGGCAAGGCCAGCGACGCTGATGGCCTCGACTCCAAGGTCTTCAAGGGACCCGTCCCTTTCGCTCATGGTGGCGACACAAGAGACGCTACCCCTCATTTGAGGAGTACGAGTCACGCGGCGTCCCTTATGTCCGCGTAGTTGGCAGGAATTTCCTGTCGCGACAGGTCAGGCCGCCTAGCCCAGTTCCTCTCAGCGTCGAGCAGTTCGCTCTCCGCGGTCATGCCATTCATAAAAAGCCGGAGGACGTGTGCAGCTATGCGCTCTCCGTCCTGCGAAGCAAGCGCTACGCCGCGCTCATTGCAGACTGTCTCACACACGTGGGCAAGCTTCACGATATCGCTCGGCCCCAAAAATCGACCCGGATACAACATTCGGTCCTCTCTCGGAAGCTACTGTGAGCTGTCCATTACTCGGCGTCACCCGCAGGCACAATCACCTATGATAGTCACGCACCTCGAGTCTGCCTAAAATAAAGAGTGGGCACGGCACGTTTGCGCTCGGTCCCCATTCCCGGATGCATAGGTTCTGAACCGGAATATCTACTGGCAGCCGGAACTGACCCGCGCCGACAACAAGGACCTGTCGGTGTCTGCCATCAGGCGACTCTCCCTTGCGACAAACGACGCTTGAGGTCTTCTGAATTCAGGAGGGCTGCCAAATCCTCGGCGTAGCCCTGATTAAGGCATTCTGCCGGTGCCCCCCACGCATCCGCTGGCTGCCCGGTAAACACGTCGAACACCGTCCAGCTCCCGTTAGGGTCGTAATGCCGACCTCTGGCTGTCCTCTCTTCGGGCTGGGCAGCGGGGGAACATTAGTGCCCACTGTAAGTTGGGCACCAACCCAATCAGGTTCTTGATGACAAAAATTCCCTCCTCAAACATTTTGATCCGCAAGCTCCAGACGATCTCTGACCTCGGACCATCAGACACTGCGATCTTGGGAAACGTGGCAATTCAGGAGAAGGAATATCAGGCCAACGCAGACATTCTGCGCGAGGGCGACCGTCCGACGCTTTCGTTTGTTGTTCTGGACGGCTTGATAGGGTCGACAAAAATGACAGGCGACGGCAAACGCCAAATCACCTCCTTTTTTGTTCCCGGCGACATTCCCGACCTTCATGGACTGCACCTGTCCGTTATGGATTGCAGTTTTACGCCTCTGATGGCCTCTCAGGTGGGCTTCATGAGGCATGACGCTCTTCGCGCTATTTGCGACCAGCATCCTTCGATAACGACCGTCCTTTGGCGCTCGACAGTAGTTGACGCGGCGATCTATCGAGAGTGGGTCACCAACGTCGGAAGACGCGACGGCTATGCTCGCATGGCTCACATTTTGTGCGAACTCATTGTCCGCCTCCGCGCCGTCGGCCGCATCGAAGATCATGTGGCCCGCCTTCCGATAACGCAGGCTGCGCTTGGCGATGCGCTTGGCCTTTCCACCGTGCACGTCAACCGAATCCTTCAGGATCTTAGACGCGACGGTCTGATATCCACCGTGGGCTCGCGTTTTCATGCAACCGACTGGGCTGGGCTCGTTCGCGCCGGGGATTTTGATGGCACCTATCTGCACCAAAGGGCCGCTGAAGCGTTGTGGCAGTAGAGGTGTTCCATGGCGAGATATTTCTTTGACAGCAGTGTCCGCGACGAGATCATGAAAGATGATGAGGGGATCGAATGTGATGGGATAGAGGCAGCATGCCGAGAGGGCATGGAGGGGCTCAGAGATTTGGCGCGAGAATTCCTTAAGGACCTCGATGGCCAGCAATTAGCGATCTATGTCAGGGACGAGACTGGTGAAAGGCTGCTGAGCTTGAGCATCACCCTTCAGAAGAAGCTGAGCGGGCTTTGAGCTACCCGGTTTTCCTTCTAGGTCGTGCGAGCGCGTGAAGACGCCATAGGCAGGGGCCTGCCGACAGGCCGCCACCTGCGCTCCTGCTGGGCGGTTGTGATTGCGAGTCATGCACCTCCTAGCCTGCCACAAAAATCCGGCGCACCTTCTTCGTAGCTTTTGAGTTGCGCCTCATCGGCGAGGGCACGGTTGGTTCCTGTGCCAGACGGGCTTCTTTCAACCGCGCAGTTTTGGCAACGCGTTCGGCCCTTTCTTTTTCTACGATAAGTGTCGCAGCCGCTGTAGCTCGCTCGTTACGGCCGTCATCGCTCGACCACGGCATCTCAGTGTTTCCCCTTAAGTTTCATCGCCCGCCGTGCCATTTTGTATCTAAGCCGCGCTCTGGCCTCTTCTATTTGATTTTTAAGCGTGGCTTCGGTCGCCTTGACCGGCCTCTTGCTCGCAAGACGATTGTCGTTGGCAGCTGTATTGATGGGCATCTCGGTTCTCCTGTGCGAGCCCGAACTTCGAGATGCTGGAAGAGTTCCCTCTTCGCGCTCAGGAATCCTGGGCATCGTATGGAGTGATGGAACGTCTATGCTGGGCAATGGTCGACCTCGCGGCAGCGGACAGCACACTCCATTGGCGGGACTGGTAGCGGCCAAAAGGGCGCAAATCTGGTAGCCTCTCATCGCCGTTACAGTCGCACGATCTTGTCGAGATGCAGGCGTATTCGCTGGCCTTCAGCAAAGGCGACTGCGAAGGCCTTAAGGTCGAATGAAAGGGATTTTTCCTGCCCGTCTTCGACTACATGGACCTGCCATTCTCCGCAGGCTTCGACCAATCCAACGCTAGGGTGAGCATTGCCATTTGGCTTCACGCAATCCATCGCAGCCTCCCCTGAAAGTAATGGTCAAGCCGAATTTGTAAGCCCGCTGAAGGCCATCTTTCAATAATAAATGCTTGTACGGAATCAGACTGATCGGGCAGGTAGAGACCCGTTGCGCATTAGCTCGAACGTGACCTTTACAACAAAAACTAGGGCGCTCGTACCGTCATGAACATGCAATACGACTTGGCGGTACGCGCCATCGGGCATGTTGTCTCGAGCTATTTCGAGCAGCGCCCTTGCCGCCTCGTCTTCGGCAGCTTCTAGGCTTGGAAGGTCGGTGCCTTCCGTGTCCGGGAATGAGGTTCCGTTGTCGGTTAGATCGAAGAAGAAGCGGGCCATGCGCTCCTAATCACAAACCCGGAGAAATGTTTCCTGGCGGCCTACCTCATACCTAGCCTGCCAAATGCATACGGCGGCTTAGAACAAGGAACAAAAGCAGATCAAACGCGTTCTGTCGTTCCGAATGAGGAGAACGAAATGCAAGCCTCAGACCGTGCAAAAAGCGACGACATCAAGAAGGATCCTGACGAATGGACGACTGGTGACGAGCCAATGACTCCGTCGCAGGCTTCCTACCTCAAAACATTGTGCGAACAGGCGGACGACGACAAAAGTTACGCCGAAGATCTCAGCAAAGCAGAGGCCTCCAAGCGAATTGATGCGCTAAGGGCGAAGCTGAAGCTTTGATGGCGCCGCTCTGGAGTTGAAATGTGTGGTCAAGGACGGTCACAAATGCCCGTCGCGGCCGCACCAGATGGCTTTCCGAAGTATGGCCTCCCGCCTGCAGCCTGCGAATGGCCGGCTCGATTTAGCAGGGCTGGGATTAAGCGATTGTCCGCTTTGCGCCTCATTCCGGCAGCTCAGGCAGCCGCGACAAGTTCCCAAAAGCTGCCGTTCGAATTGGCTATGCCGGACGGCCAAAACGGAGGTGTTCGGGGATGGGCAGCTTTCGACAAGCAACACGGCTTAGCAGATGCCCACCGCGTTCATGTCGGCGCTGCGTTTGGCCATCGGCTGATCAGTGTGGCCATTGGCCCAGACTGCAACGCGGTCGATCAGACCTACTTCGGTTTGCCTTTGAGGTTGAAGTTGATCGCCGTACAGTCGCAACGCAAGGCATCCGGTGCGGTTCTCGGCGTCACGTAGAGCCACATCCCGCAGTCCGAACATCGCAGGGTTCCGAGCAGGTCTTTGAACGCCGAAACGACGGGGAGGAAGTCCTTCTTCCCGAAGTTCGCCCACGCATTGAAATGCACGGCAGGGTTCACCGCCCATTGCTCGACGTTGCTTGCCTGACTCGCCTGAGCAAGAGCTGCCTTTCGTTCTCCGACAGAAGCTTTGGCGGCCTCGTTCGCCCATGACTGGGCAGCATCGGCAGCCTTGCCATACAGCTCCTTGCTGCGCGTCAGCACGGCTGGCATCAGTTCGCCCAACTCAAACTTTCCGTCCGCGTGGAACACGGTACGTGCACCCAGGTCGTCGGCCAGCACCCATGCCACATATTCCAGGTAACGTCTCAACGCTGCCGCAGCAACGTCCGCCCTGCCTTTCGCGAGTGCGGCCTCGATTTCCTCCCAGACATCCGTGCTGCTCTCGGCGAGCGGTCCCGTGTCGACGCTCCAGCCATACAGGACGAGCGAAGTCTTGGCGCTGACCAAGCCATCCGATCGCATCTGCTGCGCCCACAGCCGGTCGTGCGTCGTGATGACGAACTGGGTGTCGGGGAAGTGGGTCTTAAGCAATTTGCAGAACTGGCGACGGTGATCCGAGTCGACGGACATGACCACGTCGTCCAACAAGGCGACGGTGAAGTCCTTACCGAACAGCCGCTTCATCAACGCGAGGTACATGCACACGCCCATGCCGTCTTGGTGGCCCTCACTGTGGTAGGCGCCCGGCGGATAGAGCCCGCGATCGTAGAAATTTACGTTCAGATCGACGCGGCTCTCGCTTGGCTTAAGCTCGGCGGTAAAATTAGCCTCATCGCCTTCGTTCAGCATTCGGTAGAAGCTGCTGAAGTCGGCCTGGATGTCGGCGTACAGCGCGTTTAGCTCGTCCTCCATCGCGGTGCAGTATTCTTCGTAGGCGATCTTGGCCATCACACTGGCACGCTTGGCGGCGGCCTCAGCGCGCATGCTCGCCCGGTAGTCCTCCAGACGCAATTGGGCAGTCGTCAGGAAGGTCTGAGCCTCGACTGCAGCGCTCTGGTCAGGCTTGGCCTCGATCGTCCGGCGCAGTGACGCGAGACGATCGACGACATTGGATGGAACACTATGCCACTCTTCGGTCAAACTAGCCTTCAGCCCGATCAAGCCGTCAAAGTTACCTAGGTCGGATTTCAGGCTGCCGAGCTCCTTGCCCCAGTTGTTGATCGCTTCCAGGGCTGCAATGTCGTCCTCGCCCTTGGCAAGGCGATGGGCCTGTCGCAGAAGTGCCAAGAGTGCCTCTACTTGGCTCCCAACGGCAGCGCCGTGGCGCAAAAGGGTGTGCTGCAGCGCGCCAGCATCGTCCGACTTCGTGAGCTTGGCCCGCAGATGCCCTAGGAGGTGTTCTTCATCGGGCCACTGATGGTCGCAGAGCGGGCACTCAGGGCCATCAACCAACGACAGGCCCTTCTCAATGAGGACTCGCCGCTGGAGCGACGACAATAGAGCTGGATCTCGCTCGAGGCGCTCGATACCCGAGAGAATGGCGGTGCTATCGCCAACTACCAGATCCGAGACGCCGATGCTTGCCTCCTGCAGGGCGTCTAGGTCGCGCAATGCGGAGGACTTGTTGAAGGCCATGACCTTGTCGGGGTCGGCGATGCCATCGTCCACCTTGGTCTCGGGCGTGAGGTCGACAATAGAAGGGAGCCCCAGCACGGTACGGCGTTGGTTCACCGACTGGAGCAGTTCCGCGATAGCATTGTTCTCGCTGCCGAGGTGACGCTGCAGGGTCGACCGACTGGACGCGACCTGACCACTTGCCGACTTGAGAGCATTCGCAAGCTTGTTCTGAGCGCTGTTGAGCGCGGCCCGCGTCTGCCCGATTTCCTCGAGCTTCAAGATCGTCTGGATCTCCTCTGAGCGCTTGCTCGGCTCGACGAGGATGAAGCGAAGGATGTCGCGCCTGGCCAACGTGATCTCAGGGTGTTCGGCGAGCTCGTCGAACACGGCCCTGATCTCGGGCTCGTCGGGAACGATCTTGGGTTTGTGTGGAGCGGACACCTTCCTGATGACAGTGGCGCGCTTGTTCAACGAGGGGATAAAGACCTTGAGCTCGACGAAGGCTGCGTCCGGGAAGCGCACCATGTCGACGTGGGGTCCATGCTCGGAAATGCTCAAGCCCCTCGTTCCCCTTCCCGCCAGTCGCCCTATCTCGCCAGTTAGTCCGAACTCTATTGCATCGATAACCCCGCTCTTCCCGGACCCGTTCGGGCCGGAGATCGCATAGGTGGATCGGTCCAGATTCACGTCAAGGCGACGGATGCCTCGAACTTCTTCGATATGAGCGGCCTCGTGCGTGGCGCCTTGGGTCAGCGGCCGGCAAGTCGAAATCCGCACTGCCCAGTGCTAGTCTTACCGGCGTTGGACAGCGAGTCGTGAGGAGCCGGAATGAAGCTGAAGCGACTAGAGAAGATGCGAGTCGGTGGAACGCGCACCACGATGCAACTGAGCTTACCCATGCCCAAGACGCCGGACGGGCGCTTCTATCGCTATTCCCCCAACGCCGACGCCCATCCCAGACATTTCGTGATGGGAGATCCTGTGCCTGAATTCGTTCCTGACCCGTCCAGGCAGGCGCGAATGAAATATGTCCCTGGCACGCCCGGGACTGTGTGTCCCTATAGCGGGATACGCGCCGACGATGCGGAGTTCATGCACCCCGATGACCGCAAAGCCGCCCTCAAGGTGGTCGAGCACGCCGCGCTCCAAGACATGCAAGACGCGTTTTCCGACATGCTGGCCGGCGTCGCGA
The DNA here is from genome assembly GCF_020165735.1 of Mesorhizobium sp. B283B1A. Lineage (NCBI taxonomy): Bacteria > Pseudomonadati > Pseudomonadota > Alphaproteobacteria > Hyphomicrobiales > Phyllobacteriaceae > Mesorhizobium > Mesorhizobium sp. B283B1A. The sequence goes on along the minus strand of NZ_JAIUIQ010000036.1, from coordinate 2,236 downwards.
AGGGCAGCAAGTCGCTCACCTACAAGCCGGGGCCCAGGCGAAATCGCCCACGCCCCAGGTTCGGGCGACGCGATCTTATGCGCCTGCTCGTCTGCGATTGCTGCGGGCGCGACTACGGCGTCTTCGCCATCGCGCTCTTCTGCCCGGACTGCGGTGCACCGAACCTGGCGCTGCATTTTTCCCGAGAGGTGGAACTCGTCGATCAGCAGGTCGAGCTTGCAGAGGCTTCGGGACAGGATCGACAGGAACTAGCGTACCGACTTCTCGGGAACGCTCATGAGGACGTACTCACGGCATTCGAGGCCACGATGAAGGTCGCCTATGCCTACATGATCCAGAGCCGACCCGCAGGCTCCGCGGCGGTTAAAGCGGTAGGCAACGACTTCCAGAACATTGAGCGAGGTCGAAAGCGCTTCGAGGAATTCTCGTTCGATCCGTTCGCGGAACTCGATGCCGCCGAGTTGTCCACGCTATCGCTCAACATCCAGAAGCGCCACCTCATCGGGCACAATCTGGGGGTGGTGGATGCGAAGTTCGCCGAGCAGGCGCAGGAGGCGAAGCTGGGCGAGACGGTAGGCCTGGTGGCGACGGACATCCGGACCTTCGCCGCAACATGCCGTCGTGTCGTCGGCCGCCTCGACGACTTTTTGGCCGGCCAGGCGCTCTCGCCTGCGTCCGAGCAGACGCAGATCGTCCCGGCAACCGCTCCCGCAATCGCGATTGGTGATCTCACTCTCGAAGGCAGCGCCGTCGGAAAATGGATCTGTGCCAGTTCCAAGACGGGCCTGCCGGAGCTTGTGGACGAGCAGGCGTTGATCAAGGCATTCTCATCCATGTCGGAGGATCAATTGGCAGAGGCCGTGGCCGACCTCGCCGAGGATGGCTATGTCACGCTGACACACCTGATCTCGGCACGGCTTCCGCGGGTGTATGTCGCGGAAGATCTGTTCCTCACATTCGATCCACATTGCCTTGGGCACGACCCTGCCGCCGATGCGCTCGCATTGATCCCGTTGGTCCTGTCGAAGCAGAGCGTGTCCTTACCCGAACTTCACTCGGAGAGCGGGCTCGCCCTTCGGAGGTTCAATCCAGCGATCGGACTACTAATCTCCGAAGTAGGTGAAGGGCGAGTGTCAGGCTCTTGGCTCGAAGGGTACCAGACACCATCGTTCCTCCTCGCCGACGAGGATCGTGTTGCAATCAAGCGGCTGAGACGCCGCTTGGCGGATAAAAGACGGCATTTTCTGGCAGATGCAGCCAGGGCTACTACTACCTTTCGAGCTTGAGCCCCGGATACCCGACTGGACATTCTCCGGCTACTCTCTGTCTCTAGCTCCACACGATGCCGCTACGAAAAGGCCGTTGAGCGGCTGTCTTTTCTTTGGTTCCTACCATAAGTTGTCAGTCCGCGGCAGGCCGCTACGAGTGGCCCATGCACTCGCACTTCAATGTCTGCTTGCAATAGATCGGCGCCAAAAGCCGCCATTCCGCATACGGCCCCATAACCGTCTACCGGCGTTTCTCCGGTGGCCAATCATGGCCGAAGGAGAAACGAAATGGGACACTCATGCTACGACCTTGCCGCCTCCGATCGCCGCGCATGGAATGCAGGCAAGAAGGTTGGAACGAAACGCCCTCTGAAACCTCGACAGATATGGGCTATACGCTTCTTTCTCGATCGAGAACGGCGTCTGCGAGACAGAGCGCTCTTCGATTTGGCGATCGACAGCAAGTTGCGCGGCTGCGATCTCGTCAAGATCAAAATCGGCCACCTTGTTGTAGGACCGGAAATCCGAACTCGCGCGATGGTCATCCAACAGAAGACCGGCCGACCTGTTCAGTTCGAGTTGATGAGCGACACACGCTCCAGCCTACTCGCATGGTTGGAACGACGCGGCGGGACAGTGGATGATTACGCATTTCCGAGCAGGATCCATCCAACGGCTCACATGAGCACAAGGCAGTATGCCCGCCTCGTCGATCCGGTGAGCGGCAGCCCCTGCCGACTCCCGATCGTGCGGATACGGGACGGAACGCCAAAGAGAGTCGATCGCCGAAATGTTATGGCGGCGTCTGATACGGGCCGCAGTTCCGATTGTGGGGCATTAGGCGCGGTCGGAGCCAGGTGTGGAAATGTGAGCGGCAATTAGAACCAATGCCGTCCTACAGCTAAGAGAGGAACCGGGATCCAACCTTGTTCGGTACCGGGGAGGACGCGTTTTGACAACAATGTCTT
>NZ_JAIUIQ010000035.1:0-68966 GCF_020165735.1 Mesorhizobium sp. B283B1A | reverse complement strand
CAGTAGGCAGTAGGCAGTAGGCAGTAGGCAGTAGGCAGTAGGCAGTAGGCAGTAGGCAGTAGGCAGTAGGCAGTAGGCAGTAGGGTTACGCGTCGATGCCGTCTAATTTCCCTACTCCCTACTCCCTACTCCCTACTCCTTTCGCTTGGGCTGTTGCCAGCCGATGTCGAGAAGGCCCAGCCGGCCCATCTCGCGGTCCATTGCCCGGGCGATGTCCTTGCGGCCGGCGCCGATATCGCGCAGTTGGCGATCGGACAGGTCCTCGACGTTCTGGTGCGGAAGATTGATCGCGACCCTGGCTTGACGCAGCCAGGCACGGATCGCCGCCAGCCGGGCCGGGCGGGCGGCATATGCAGGATGAAAAGCGGTGTGAGACATGATGGCATCCGTTCGTCTGGACATCAAATCCGGTTTGATGGTGTTTCGATGTTCACATCATGCCCGATTGAAATCTTGGGAGGAAACGAGTAGTTTTTTCTCAATCATCAAGTTTTGTTTGAGGATTGAGAGCGCCATGGACCGCTTCGCCGAGATCCCACGCTGATGGCGACCCTGCTGCCGGGAACGCGGGCGCTGAGGACGCTGGAGGCGGCGGCCAGGCACCTCAATTTCACCCGTGCCGCCGACGAGCTTGGCCTGACGCCGGCCGCGGTCAGCCACCAGATCAAGGAAATCGAGGATCAGCTCGGCATCGTGCTGTTCACGCGCACCAGCCGCACGATCCGGCTGACGGAGGCGGGCACGGTGCTGTTCGAGGCTGCGACCGATGCGCTCGACCTGCTTGGCCGGGCCGCCATGCGGGCGCGCAAGATGGCGCGCGGGACGGAGTTTCTGAAGGTGACGCTGGACGCCCAGTTCGCGACAAAATGGCTGATGCGGCGGGTCGAGGATTTTCGCAAGCAGCGGCCCGGCATCGAGCTCAGGTTCGACATCGCCTACGGATTGCGCGATTTCGACCTGGACGATGTCGATGTCGGCATCCGTTTCGGCGCCGGCAAGTATCCGGGGCTGTGCGCGCACCGCCTGTTCGACAACGTCATCATTCCGGTGTGCAGCCCAGGCCTTTTGGCATCCGGGCCGCCCTTGCGCGAGCCGCGCGATCTCTTCCACCACACGCTTGCCCATATCGAGTGGGCGCGCCAGGGCGTGACATGGCCGAACTGGCGCATGTGGATGGCGGCGGCCGGTGTCGACGATTTCGACAACAGCCGGACAATCGTCTTCGTCAATTCCTCGGATGCCATCCAGGCGGCGATCGACGGCAACGCCGTCGCCCTCGCCGATTTCGCCATGGTGGCCAACGATCTGTCCGAGGGTCGGCTGGTGCGGCCTTTCGAGCTCGGCATCAAGGTCGCGCCCGAATTCGCCTATTTCCTAGTCTATCCCCAGGCCATGGCCGACGACCCGCGCATCGTCGCCTTCCGCGACTGGATCCTGGAGGAAGTGGCCAGGACGCGCACGTCGGACAGGGTATAGGCCGTCAACTCCCGCTCACGACCGGGCGTTGTGGCCGAAGATCATGCGGGTGTATTTCTTCCAATTCCACTTCAGTTTCTTGTAGAGAAGCGGATGCGGTTTGCCGGCAACGGAGGTGTGGAAAGCTCCGTTTTCGCTGCCCTGCTCGACGATCGGGCGTTCGAACCACAGCATTTCAACACCCAACTCTTCATCCATCCGTTCGGCCAGATGGTCGATCACCGTGGATATCTTGTTCCGGGCGATCCAGCCGCAACGCGCTTCGGCGGCCGGGCGGGTGATGAGGTAGGAATCCGCGCATCTGGCATGCAGTGCGGGGTAGAGCCTTTGACCCTTCCGCAATTTCCAACTCGGTGTGTAGTAGTTGCTGCCATTGCCGAGATAGATGACGGCCTTGCGGTCGGGGCTGCCGAGTTCGGCCAGCCCCTGGCGGAACTTGGCGACAAAGTCGCGAGCGAGGAAAACGTCGTCCTCGAACACCAGGCAATAGTGCAGGTCGGTCTCGAGGAAATCGCGCCAGATGCCGACATGCTTCAGTGCTAGCGAGACGGCAGGCGGGTGGACAAAGCCGGGAGCGACCAATTCGGCGCGGATTTCCGGGGTGACGTCCGGGCGGTCCCATTCGGTGTAGAAGTAGACCGGCACGCCGCGCCGCTCGAACTCGCGCACGATGTGCCGGCGCCGGTCGTCATAGCCTTGCTTGACGTGACAGACGCGGGTGAACACCAGGTCGCGCGGAAATCCGGACTCATCCGCCATCGTCAACCCGCCGTCTCAGCTTGCCACGGCGCCGAACCAGCCGATCACCGCACCGATGATCAGCAAGACACCCAGCCAATGGCCGCCGTCGATGAGGGTCAGGTCCCAGCCGAAATTCTCATAGCGATGGTTGACCGAAAGTGTCGTCGCCACGAACCCCAGCCAAAGCACGAAGCCGAAGACGAGGCCGGCAAGCCATGTCGGCTCACCACCGGTCATCGCGCCGACAACCAGGGCCATGATGGTGGCCATGACCAGTTCGGCGATGAAGCTGACGACGAAGGGCAGGGGCGATTTCTTAATCGTCGCCGGATCGAGCTTGGCGGCTTTGAGCCACGGCTTGCTCAACGTCATGTACCATGCCGCGCCGAACAACCAGGCGACGATGGCGGCGACGATCACCGCCAGCCAGTCCACTGCCGAAAAATCCATCAGCTTCCCCCTCCAGAGCGTTTCACCGTTTCATGGAAACGGCGAACCGCTCCAACTCTTTATTTTGACGCAATTCCAGACGGAAAACCGCTCACACTTTTCCTGGAATTGCTCCAGATACAAATTTATGGAAACGCCTGTTCGGCGACGGCGTCAAGCAAGTCGCCAGACAGTCGTGCGCTTTACCTCGGCGTCCTCGAGTGCCCGTGTCACCGGGACCTCGTAGAACGCCAACGGCTCCAGCCCCGATCGCGGCAAATAGGAGCGGCCGGGATCGCCGATCAGGATATCGGCCCCACGCCGTTTGAGAGCCGAGAACCAAGGCATCAGCCGGTCGGCGAAAGGCTTGTCGTAGAAGACATCGCCGGCGAGGATCACGTCCCAGCCCGCATCGGTGCCGACGCAGTCCGTGCCGAGGAACTGGACCTGGACATCATTGGCCTCGCTGTTGAGACGGATCGCGGTGGCGCAGAACGGATCGATGTCGACGGCCATCACCTCGGCGGCGCCCGCTTTGGTGGCGGCGATGGCGACGAGGCCGGAGCCCGAGGCAAAGTCGAGCACGCGCTTGCCTCGCACCGTACCGGGATTGTCGATGACATGGCGGGCGAGGCCCTGGCCGCCGGCCCAGGCAAATGCCCAGAAGGGCGGCGGCAGGCCGATCTCAACCAGTTCGTCCTCGGTCCGTTGCCAGAGGTCGTGCGCCTCGTCGGCGAGGTGCAGAAGAACCTCCGGCACATGCGGCGGCGCCATCAGTGCCGTGTTGTCGAGGATGAATTTTTGCGCGCTGTTTGGCGTGAGTACCGTCACGGAGCGGGCGTCAGGCCGCCCATTCGGCAGACTTCCTTCCATTCGGCCGGGGTCACCGGCTGCACGGAAAGCCGTCCGAGCCGCACCAGCGCCATGTCGGCGAGTTTTGGGTTGGCCTTGATCTCTCCCAGCGTCGGCGGGTTAGGCACCTCCTTGAAGGCGCGGATGTCGACGCACTCCCAGCGCGGGTCGTCGGTGGTGCTGTCGGGATGGGCGAGCGCGCAGACCTCGGCGATGCCGACCACGTTCAACCCCTCATTGGAGTGGTAGAAGAAGCCGAGATCGCCGATCTGCATCGCCTTCATGTTGTTGCGGGCGGCGTAGTTGCGCACGCCGTCCCATTGCGTGCCGGCCTTGCCCTTGGCCTTCAACGCCTCGAAGGAGAAGACCGAGGGTTCGGATTTGAACAGCCAGTAGTTCATTCTTTTTGCTCCTCCTTGCGCACCAGCGAGCAGGATTAACTAGCCGCCGGCTTGTTGAAGGTCCAGTTCCACTGGCGGATTTCGACGCTTTCGAACAGGCCGGCCTTGGCGTAGGGATCGGCTGCCGACAAAGCCTGAGCGGCCGCGATATCCGGAGCCTCGATTACGGCGAGAGTGCCGTTCGGCTTGCCGTCGGCGTCAAGAAAAGGACCGGCGAAGGCGAGCTTCCCTTCACCGTTCAGGCCTTCGATGAAGACGACGTGGGCGGGCCGCGTGTCAAGGCGCACCTGCAGGCTGCCGGGCTTGTCCTTGCAAATCAACGCAAACAGCATGGTTTTCTCCTGGTCTCGGGATCAAGGTTGGGGAATCAAGGTTGGGGATCAATCGTTGGTTTCGGTCTTTAGCGGCCGGGTCATCAGCGCCGTTACGGCTTGCCGCACGGTGATGGTGCCGTCCAGTATGGCGGCGACGGCGGCGATAATCGGCGCATCGATGTCCCTCTCGGCGGCGATGCGCGCGGCGATCGCCGCCGTCGGCACGCCCTCGGCCAGCGGCAGTCCGGAAAGTTCCTTGCCTTGCCCGAGCGCCAGCCCATAGGCGAAGTTGCGCGACTGGGCGGACGCGCAGGTGAGCAGCAGGTCGCCAAGGCCGGAAAGCCCCATCAAGGTCTCCGGCCGGGCGCCGAAGGCGGCACCGATGCGGCGCAGTTCGACAAAGCCGCGCGTCACCATGGCGGCCTGGGCGCTGGCGCCGAGCCCGGCGCCGGTGACGGCACCGGCGGCGATGGCGAAGACGTTCTTCAAGGCGCCGCCGATCTCGACGCCGATCAGGTCATCGTTCGAATAGCAGCGCAGGTTCTCGGCCGAGAACCGGGCGGCAAGGTCGGCCGCCAGCGCTTCGTCGCGGGCCGCCACCACCACCGCCGTCGGCAGGCCGCGGGCAACGTCGGTGGCGAAGCTCGGGCCCGACAGAGCCGCGACGGGGTTTCCAGGGAGGATTTCCTCGACAATCGCCGACAGCAAGGCGCCGGTATCGCGTTCGATGCCCTTGGCGCAGAGGACAAGCGGAATGCCGGCCGGCATATGTGGCCTGGCGGCGGTCAGCATGGCACGAAGCGATTGCGCCGGCGTCACCGCCAGCACGCAATCGGCACCGTCGAGTGCCGCTTGGATGTTGCTCGTCGCCACGATGCCGGCCTGGAGTGCGATACCCGGCAGATAGCGTGGATTTTCGCCGCGATCGATCGCGGCGACGGTCTCCGGGTCGCGTGCATAGAGGCGGACGAAATGGCCGGCGCGCAGCATGGCCAGCGCCAATGCCGTACCCCAGGCCCCGCCGCCGAGCACGGCAACGCGCCAGCCACTTGGCACAGGGTCGCCGACGCCTATGCTCTCTTCGGTCATGGCCCTCTTGGTCATGCCCTCCTTGATCATGCTTTGGCTCCCCGCCGGCCGGAGCCGACCATCGGCGCCGAGATGCTGTCCAGCGGCCAGCGCGAACGGGGCACGAAATCGAAGCCGTTCTCCTGCGCCATGCCTTCGCGCAGCCGCTCGATACCGGCCCAGGCGATCATCGCCGCATTGTCGGTGCAAAGCTTCAGCGGCGGCGCGACGAAGGTGAAACCGGCCTGAGAGCACAGCCGTTCCAGCGTCGCCTTGATGGTGCGGTTGGCGGCGACGCCGCCGGCGACCACCAGCGCGGGCGTGTTCGTGCCCGGAAATGTCTCGCTGAACCGTGCCAGCGCGCGCGAAACGCGGTCGGCGAGCGCATCGGCGACCGCGGCCTGGAACGAGGCGCAGATGTCGGCCACGTCCCGGTCGCTCAGCGGCTCGATGGCGGTCGCCGCTTGGCGCACGGCGGTCTTGAGGCCGGAGAAGGAGAAATCGGGCTGCGCCGACCCCTTCATCGGACGGGGAAAGGCAAAGCGGGCCGCGTTGCCGGCCTGTGCCACCTTCTCGACGTTCGGACCACCGGGATAGGGCAGGCCGAGCATCTTGGCGGTCTTGTCAAAGGCTTCGCCGAGCGCATCGTCGATGGTGGTCGCCCAACGCTGATAATCGCCAACGCCGCGCACGGCCAGGATCTGCGTATGGCCGCCGGAAACCAGCAGCAGCAGATAAGGGAAATCGAGCCCGTCGGTCAGCCGCGCCGTCAAGGCATGGCCTTCGAGGTGGTTTACGGCGATCAGCGGCTTGCCCGCCGCCGCGGCGATCGCCTTGGCCGTCATCAAGCCGACGATCAGGCCGCCGACGAGACCGGGACCGGCGGTGGCGGCGATGGCGTCGATATCGGCCAGCGCCACACCCGAATCGGCAAGGGCGGCCTCGACGATGCCGTCCAGCGCCTCGACATGGGCGCGCGCGGCGATCTCGGGCACGACACCGCCGAAGGCGGCATGCTCCTCGATCTGGCTGAGCACGACGTTGGACAGGATTTTCGGCGCGTCATTGCCTTCAAGCGCCACGACGCTGGCGGCGGTCTCATCGCAACTCGTCTCAATGCCCAGAACGCGGATCAATTCGTCGCTATCCCAAGAGATTGTTTATCAGGCCTTTCCCCGTTAGGAGAAAGCCCGAAAGGCCTCGGTTATTCCAACTGCATTTCCGCGACGCCAAGTGGCTCCACTTGACTGCAAAATGCTCTGGCCGGGGGTTACCACGGACCGCGCGCCATGCAAACAACCTTGAAAATCGGAACACGCGGCAGCCCGCTGGCGCTGGCCCAGGCCCATGAAACGCAGGCGCGGCTGATGGCCGCGCATGGCTTGCCGGCGGAAGCGTTCGAGGTGGTCGTCATCTCGACCAGCGGCGACCGCATCCAGGACCGGCCGTTGTCGGAGGCCGGCGGCAAGGGCCTGTTCACCAAGGAGATCGAGGAGGCGCTGCTGGCGGGCGCCATCGACATCGCCGTGCATTCGTCGAAGGACATGCCGACGCAACTGCCCGGCGGCCTGGAACTCTCGGCCTACCTGCCGCGCGAGGACGCGCGCGACGCCTATGTCGGCAAGGCGGCGAAGACGATCGCCGACCTGCCGCGCGGCGCAAAAGTCGGCTCGTCGTCGCTCAGGCGGCAGGCGCTGATCCGCCGCATGCGGCCGGATCTCGACGTGGTGATGTTCCGCGGCAATGTGCAGACGCGGCTGCGCAAGCTGGACGAAGGTGTCGCCGCCGGCACCATCCTTGCCTATGCCGGGCTGAAGCGGCTCGGGCTCGACCATGTCGTCACCGACCTGATCCCGCTCGACGTCTTTCCGCCGGCGCCGGGCCAGGGCGCGATCGGCATCGAGACCCGCATCGGCGATCGCGCTGTCGAAAAGATGCTGGTGGCGATCCATGACGTGCCGACCGGACAGGCGCTCGCCTGCGAGCGCGCCTTCCTGGCGGCGCTCGACGGTTCCTGCCGCACGCCGATCGCGGGCTACGCGGCGATCGAGGGTGGGAAGCTCTCTTTCGCCGGCCTGATCATCTCGCCCGACGGCACGCAGTCGCACATGATCGAGCTGCAGGGGCCAGCGCAGGATGCCGCCCGCATCGGCACGGAAGCCGCCGGGACGGTGCGGGCCAAGGCCGGTGAAAAGTTCTTCGACGGCTGGCTCTGAAAATGCCTGGCGTCCTGGTGACCAGGCCGGAACCGGGGGCTTCGCGTACGGCGCGGCGGGTCCTGGAGGCGGGTTTCCAGCCGATTCTCCTGCCTTTGACCGAAACGGCGGCTTTGCCTGCCGATGCCGGTCAGGTTCCGGCTGATGCTCTCGCCGTTGCCGTCACCAGCGCCAACGCCGTGCGCCATGCTTCGGAAGAAATCATCGCGGCGCTCGCGGCCTTGCCTTGCCATGGCGTTGGAAAGCGGACAGCCGAAGCCGCGCGCGACGCAGGGTTCCTGTCGGTGCGCGAGGGTCCGGGCGATGCCGAGGCGCTGGCCGAAAACATGGGCGATAGCTTCTCCGGCAAGACGATCGTCTATCTCTGCGGACGCGTGCGGTTCCCGGTGTTCGAACAGCGGCTGGAAGCCGCTGGCGTCCAGGTCCACGCCGTCGAGACGTACGACACTTCGGCGGTGCGTTGTTCCGACAAGGACGTCCTTGAGCTGACGTCAGGCCAACCCGTCGATGCGGTGCTGCTCTATTCGGCCAAGGCGGCTGCCGCGATGCAGGTTTTGGCCGCAAGGCCCGCCTTGAAACTACTCTTTGAAAAAACACGGTTTTTGGCGCTTTCCCAGCGCATCGCCGCTGCTCTTGACTATAGCGCCGGCAAAGCAATCGAGATTGCCGCGACGCCCGACGAAGACGCGCTGCTGGCACTTTTGCGGGCGCCCCGCTGACCCGCGTCATCACACCGCCCCTTTTCACCGCTTGGTGATGTGCTAGACCCTTTCTGAACCATCACGCGCCGCCAGGCGTTGAGACGAAGCGAATTTTGCGGAGCCCAGGCATGGTCAAGACGCCGAAGATGCGACACTCGAAAGGACGCCGCGACCCGGTGACCATCGATCTCGAGCCGGGTGCCGTCTCGCGCATCGTCGACGAGGATGCCGGCAAGGACGCAGCAGCGGGGGATGCAGAAGCCGGGAATGCGGCCCAGACCGACGAGGCGAAGGCGGAGGAAGCCGCGAACGCCTCGCAGCCGGAGGCGCCCGAAGAGCCGGTGCATGCCGACCAGGTCGATCTCGAACCCTGGGAGCATGCCGATGCCGCCGCGGGACAGTCCGGGGCGGATACGGCGGCAAGGGCCAAGGCCGCCGAGCCGGAAATGCCTTATCCCGGCTCGGACACGCCATCCGACCGTGGCAAGCCTTCTTCCGACTACAACTTTGAGGATGCAACCACCAAGACTGGTGAAACCAAGACTGGTGAAACCAAGACTGGCGCGGGAAAACCCGACGCAAGGAGCGGACCAATGGCAGCGCAGCCGAAGCGTGGCGGCCTCAACGGCCTCGCCGCCGGCATCATCGGCGGTGTCATCGCGCTGGTCGGCGCCGGCGGCCTGCAATTCGCCGGTCTGCTCGGCGCGCCGGGTTCCGGCGCCGGCGTCTCGCTCGATGGCGTCAACAGCGACATCGCCTCGCTGAAGAGCGAAATCACCGGCCTGAAAGAAGCCGGCGGCAACAACGATGCAGCGGCCAAGCTGGTCGGGCTTTCTTCGGGCCTGGAGCAGGTTAAGGCCGATGTCGCGGCGCTGAAATCGGCGGTTGAATCCGGCGGCGCCGGCGACAATGCCGGGCTCGCCGCGCTCGGCGACAAGGTCAAGCAGATGGAAACCGCGGTCGCGGCTCTCGGCAAGGCCGGCAGCGCGGCGCCGGTCGATCTCGGCCCGCTCAACGAAAAGCTGGCCGATCTCGATGCGCTGGTGAAATCGACAAGCGAGGCGGCGAAGACCCAGGACGGACGGCTTGCCGCGCTCGAACAGTCGGTGTCGCAGCTCTCCGGCAAGGTCGACGCCCAGGCTTCGCAGCCGAAGATCGCGCTCGCCATCGCCGCTTCGGCGCTGAAGGCGGCGCTCGACCGTGGCGCGCCGTTCTCGGCCGAACTCGATACGCTGGCCGCGATTTCGCCCAACGCGCCTGAACTCGCGACTTTGCGACCCTATGCCGAAAAGGGCGTCCCGACCCGAGCCGAGATCGCATCGCAGATGGATGCTGCCGCCAATGCCATGGTCGCCGCCGCAACGCCGGTCGATCAGAATGCCGGCTTCCTCGACAATTTGATGTCGAGCGCCGAATCGCTGGTCAAGGTCCGGCCGATTGGCGCCGTGGAAGGGGCCGGCGCGCCGGAAACGGTCGCGCGCATGGAGATGGCGGTCAACCAGGGCGACTACGCCAAGGCGCTCAGCGAATACGACACGCTGCCGGCAGCGGTGAAGACCGCCGGCGCTGACTTTGCCGGCAAACTGAAGGCCCGCGTCGAGGTCGAAACCCAGGTCGACGCGCTGATCTCCAGCGCGATGAAGGCATGAGGGCAACACAATGATCCGCCTGTTCGCCTTCCTCGTCGTCGTCTTCGCGCTCGGGCTGGGCTTTGCCTGGCTGGCCGACCGGCCGGGCGACATGGTCATCACCTTCAACGGCTACCAGTACCAGGTCAGCCTTATGGTCGCGGCGGTGGCCGTCGTGGCGGTCGTGGCCGCGGTGATGATCGCGTGGTGGCTCGTCAAGTCGCTGTGGAACAGCCCCTACACCATCTCGCGCTATTTCCGCGTGCGCCGCCGCGACCGCGGCTATCAGGCGCTGTCGACCGGCATGATCGCCGCCGGCGCCGGCGACGGTGCGCTGGCGCGCAAGAAGACCAAGGAAGCGGCCAAGCTGATCCGCTCCGACCAGGAACCGCTGATCCATCTCCTGGAGGCGCAAGCGTCGCTGCTCGAAGGCGACCACGAAGGCGCGCGGCAGAAATTCGAGAGCATGCTGGACGATCCCGAAATGCGGCTGCTTGGCCTGCGCGGCCTCTATCTGGAAGCCGAGCGCCTGGGCGACCGCAATGCCGCCCGGCACTACGCCGGCCGCGCCGCTGTCATGGCGCCGCAGCTCGCCTGGGCTGCCGAATCGACGCTGGAGGAGTTGACCGCGCGCGGCGACTGGGACGGCGCCCTGAAGTTGGTCGATGCGCAGAAGTCGACACGGCAGATCGAACGCGATGCCGCCAACCGCCGTCGTGCCGTGCTGCTGACCGCCAAGGCGCAATCGCTCGCCGACAGCGACCCCAACGCGGCAAGGACCGCGGCGCTCGAGGCCAACAAGCTGCGGCCGGACTTTGCCCCCGCCGCCGTTGCCGCCGCCGCCGCGCTGTTCAAGCAGAACGACGTGCGCAAAGGCTCGAAGATCCTGGAGACAGCATGGAAGGCCGAGCCGCATCCGGAGGTCGCCGAGCTCTATACCCATGCGAGGCCGGGCGACGCCGTGCTCGATCGCCTCAACCGGGCGAAGAAGCTGCAGGAGATGAAGAAGAACCACGCCGAATCGTCGATGACGGTGGCGCGCGCCGCGCTCGACGCGCAGGATTTTTCGACCGCCCGCCGCGAAGCCGAGGCGGCGATCCGGATGGACCGCCGCGAGGGCGCCTATCTGCTGCTCGCCGACATCGAGGAGGCCGAGACCGGCGACCAGGGCAAGGTCAGGCAACTGCTCTCCAAGGCGGTGCGGGCGCCGCGCGATCCGGCCTGGGTCGCCGACGGCGTCGTTTCAGAACGCTGGGCGCCGGTATCGCCGGTCACCGGCCGGCTCGATGCCTTCGAGTGGCGTGCGCCGATGGAGCGGCTTGGCCAGCTCATAGACAGCCGTGATGAGGCTCCGGACACCGTGCCGGTCATTGAAGCCCTGTCCAAGCCGGTCAGCGAAACGCCGGTCGACGCAATCGAACCTGCCACCACGGGCAGCGAGGCGACGGACAAGGCGGCCGAAAGCCGCGAAGACCACGTCACGCCGGTTACGGCCGCGGCGTTCGCGGCGGTGCCGGCCGATGCCGAGGGCGTGGAGCCGGCGGAAGAATTGACGCGCTTGCCGGACGATCCCGGCGTCGATCCGGACGACGAGGCGGAGAAGTCGCCGCGCCGCTTCCGGCTGTTTTGATTTGGCCATCGGGCGGTTGGGAATGAATTGATGTTCGAACGTGTTCTGTCGTTTCTCAGGGACTTGCCGGCCAGTTCCGGCACGCATGCCAGCACGGACGATCCGCGCGTCGCCGCCTCGGCGCTGCTCTACCATGTGATGAATGCCGACGGCGTGCGGCAGGATGTCGAATGGGAGCGGTTCAAGGCGGTGCTGGCGCAGAGCTATTCGATCAGCGGTGCTGAACTCGAAGCGCTCGCCGCCGCCGGCGAGCGCGCCGACAACGAGGCGATCGACCTCTATGCCTTCACCAGCGTTCTCAAGCGCCACCTCGACGCGGACGGGCGCAAGGCCTTCATCGGCCTGATGTGGGAGATCGTCTATGCCGATGGCGAGCTGCATGAACTCGAGGACAACACGGTGTGGCGCGTCGCCGAACTGATCGGCGTCGAGCGCCACGACCGGGTCGAGGCGCGCCGCAAGGCGGCGGCGCAAGCGCCCGGCGCGCGCGGAACCTCCAGCGACGAATAGACGGGATCCCGCCTGCCGATGCTGCGCCAAACGAGCCCGAAGCCAAAAATCCTGATCGTGCTGCACCAGGAGAATTCGAGCCCCGGACGCGTCGGCCACATGCTCATCGAAGAGGGTTTCGACCTCGACATCCGCCGGCCGCCTCTGGGCGACGCCTTGCCGGAGACGCTGGATGGCCATGCTGGCGCCGTGGTGTTCGGCGGACCGATGAGCGCCAATGACGAGGACGAGTTCGTCCGCCGCGAGACCAGCTGGCTGGACATTCCGCTCAAGGAAAACCGGCCGCTGCTCGGCATCTGCCTTGGCGCGCAGATGCTGGTCAATCATCTCGGCGGCAAGGTCGAGGGTCACGGCGAAGGGCTGGTCGAGATCGGCTGGTATCCGCTCAAGGCGACCGAAGCCGGCAGGAAGCTGATGCACTGGCCCGAGATGGTCTACCAGTTCCACCGCGAAGGCTTTTCGCTGCCGAGCGACGCGATCTTGCTGGCGACGGCGGAGACCTATCCCAACCAGGCCTTCCGCTATGGCGACAATGCCTGGGGCATCCAGTTCCACGGCGAACTGACCAGGGTGATGATGCAGCGCTGGGTGGTGCGCGGCGCGCATCGCTTCGAACTGCCCGGCGCGCAGCCCGGCCGCGATCATTTGGGGGGCCGGCTGATCTGGGATTTACATCTGAAGCGCTGGCTGGACGAATTCCTGCGCATGGTGTTCGGCAGGCCAGAGGTACGGTAGCTCGGTTTTCTCCCAATTCCGGACGGGGAGGGTTCGCGTTTTCCGAAAACCGGCATCCACTTTTCTAGGCTTCGAGCACCGGCCGCATGAAGCTGCGCTCATAGCTGAGAATGCTGCGATTGCGTTTTTCCGTTTCAAACACTTCCTGGCATTCCGGGTCGGCAGCCATCCGTTTGCGGTAGTCCTCGTAGTCGGCAAGGCTCGGAAAGCTGAACATGGCATAGGCGATATTGCTCGCCCCTTCGCTTGGAAGGAAATAGCCGTGATGGTTTCCACCGAGACGATTGACCAGACCGATCCAGCGACGGCCATATTCTTCAAACTCGGCAAGCTTGTAAGGATCGATGACATATTTCAGGTAACAAGTGATCATGGCAGTTCCTGTGACAGGGTGACGAATCTTGCCGACGGTTAGCGCGCGTCAGTTTCGCCCGTTGAGGTGGCGAACCCTGCGCAGTTGCGGGAACAGATACGCCCACAGGCCGGCAACGGCGATGGCGCCGACGCCGCCGATCACTACCGCCGGAACGGTGCCGATCAATGCCGCCATGGTGCCCGCACGGAATTCGCCGACCTCGTTGGAGGCGCCGACGAAGACCTGGTTGACGGCGTTGACGCGGCCGCGCACCTCGTCCGGCGTCCACAACTGGATCAGCGTTTCCCTGATATAGACGCTGAACATGTCGGTGGCGCCCAGCAAGCCAAGGGCGACGATGGACAGCCAGGTGATGGTCGACAGGCCGAACAGCACGGTGCAGGCGCCGAATGCGGCGACGAAGCCGAGCATGATCTTGCCGGCATTGTCGCGAAGCGGGTGCCCGGCCAGCCAGACCGCCACGCAGATGGCGCCGATGCCCGGCGCCGAGCGCAACAGGCCGAGGCCCCAGGGGCCGAGTTCAAGAATATCGCGCGCATAGACCGGCAGCAGCGCCGAGGCACCGGACAGGAGCACTGCGAAGAGGTCGAGCGAGATGGCGCCGAGCACGATCTTCTCGCTCCAGATGTAGCGGAAGCCGGCAAACAGCGTTTCCATCGTCGGCTTGTCGGTTGCGGTCTGCTGAGCGGGCTTGGGAATGGTGAAGATCAGCAGGCCCGCCACTAGCATCAGCGCGGAGGCGACGGCGTAGGCGGCTTCCGGCGAGACGCCATAGAGCAGGCCGCCGGCGACCGGGCCGACGATCGTCGCCGTCTGCCAGGCGGACGAGTTCCACGCAATCGCGTTGCCGAAATCTTCCGGCGGCACCAGATTGGCGAACAGCGACGAGGAGGCCGGTCCGTAAAAGGCGCGCGCCATGCCGAACAGCGCCAGAACGACGAAGATCGGCAGCGGACTGACGAGACCGCGTAGCGTGAAGTACAGGAGAACGAGCGCACAGCTTGCCTCGACCACCGTTGCCAAGGCCATGATCAGGCGGCGGCCGAAGCGATCCGCGACGACGCCGGTGACCAGCACCAAAAGCAGCGACGGCAGGAACTGGACGATACCGACAATGCCGAGATCGAAGGGATCGCGCGTCAAATCATAGATCTGCCAGCCGACGGCGACGGACACGATCATGGTGGCGAAGGTGGTGAGGAAGCGCGCAGTCCAATAGCTGAGGAAGGCTTTGTGCCGGAACGCGGCGTAACGCTGCTCCGGGGAAGTTTGTAGGGATGTCATCGAGTGAGGCCCCGTTGCTATGACATTGACCGGCGGGGCACTTCCCGGATGGGCGCTGTTCCGATCAATGAAACTTATCAAAGTTCGGCGGGCATATGCGTTAAAATCAGGCCTGGATCAAGGGACTTTCGCCTTGGCCGATCCATCGCACAAGGAAGTTACTGTCGCAGCGCGGCCGAAATGGCATCGAGCCCACCCCTCAGTTCGGCCTCGGTCGGCCAGCCGAAACCGACGCGGAAGAAGCGCTTCGGCATCTCGAACCAGTGACCGGGCCCGACATAGGTGCCGTGGTTTTCCAGCAGGTTCACATAGAAGCGGTCGAGGTCGAAACCGGGGTCGACATTGAGGCGCGGGAAGCCGACGACACCGCCTTCGGGCCTGATCCAGTCGACCAGCGGCTCGCGGTCGATCCAGGCCTGGACGATGTCGCGTCGCCCTGCCATTTCGGGCAGCAGCGTCGCCAGGAAGGCGTCCCGGCGCTCCAGCATGCCGCGTGCGATACCTTCGTCGATGACGCTGCCGCAGATGCCGATCTGCTCCTTGGCGGCAAGGAACATCTCCTGAAGGGCCACATCCCTGGTGATCAGCCAGCCGATGCGGATGCCGGGAATGCCGAAGGCCTTCGACAGCGACGAGACGCTGATGGCCTTCCGGCTCAGCGAGGCCGCCGACGGCAGCCGCCTGCCGTAGGAGAGATCGCGATAAGTCTCGTCGACCAGCAAATGGCAGTTGCTGGCTTCGGCTAAAGCCACCAGAGCGTCGAGTTCGGCGCGGCGCATCATCGTGCCGGTCGGATTGTGCGGGCAGGTGACGCTGATCAGCTTCGTGTTCGGCCGGATCGCCGCCTTGACGGCCTCGACATCGATGGCAAAGCTGTTCTCGAACGCCAGGTCGACAAAGCCGATGGCGCAGCCGATCGCCCTCGGGGTCTCGATGTTGGTGGCATAGTTGGGCCTGACGACGACGAGGTGATCGTCCGCCGACAGAAGCGCGGTCGAGATGATGAACAGCGCGCCGGCAGCGCCGGCGGTGACCAGCACATCATCGGGCGAAACGCCGGCGTCCTGCGCCGCAATCAGCGCACGCAAGTCCCTATCGCCGCGATGCTCGCCATAGAACAGCGTCAGGTCGGGCAGCGACAGGCCGATGTCGGAGAGCTTCTGGTCGGCAATCGAACTTTCGGAGAGATTGTAGCGGATACGGTCGTAGCCGTATTCCTCCGGCGCCTCTTTCTCGATCACCATCCTAGTGTAGTTCATGGCTTCCCCCAGATCACCCTGTCTGGCCTATCCAAGCCACAAAAACATGAAGCCTGCCAAGGCGAATTCGCCGGCAGGCTTCTGTTCCAGTCGTCCTAACGATTGGCTCAGCTTTGAAGGGTTAGGCCGAAACCTTGGCCTTCCGGGCCTTGCCCTTGACGGGTACCACTACGGCCGCCTTGCGGCCAAGGCCGATCGACTTCGCCAGCAGCGAACGCGAGGCGGCGTAGTTGGGGGCGACCATCGGGTAGTCCGACGGCAGGCCCCATTTGGCGCGATAGGCGTCCGGGCTCAGGCCGAAATGCACGCCGAGATGGCGCTTCAGCGATTTGAACTTCTTGCCGTCCTCGAGGCAGATGATGAAATCCGGCATCACCGACTTCTTGGGGTTGACCGCGGGGACCAGGGGCGCCGCCACCGGAACCGCCGGCTTGCCGAGGCTGCTGATCGAGGCGGCGACACTGGCAATGAGATCGGCCAGGCCGGAGGCGGGCAAGCGGTTCTTCTCGACGTAGGCGGACACAATATGAGCGGTCAGCTCGAGAAGGTCGATGTCTTTGCGAGCGTCGTTGCTATCGTCGGTCAATCTTTCCTCCGTCTATGGCGCGCAGCCTCGAAAATCGGGCTCGTTTTCGAAAGGACAGTGCGCAAACCCTAAGTGCTGAAGCGACTTTCGTGGACCCCTTGGTCGCGCCGCAGTGTAGTTCGGCGAAACTCCTAGTCGGCAAATCTGCTTAATGCAATGACTGACGTGGCGTCACACGTGATTTTGAACAACTATACTAAAACGTAATAATATCAGACGATCAAGGCCTCGTCTCGCCACAGACGAAACCCGCCTTCGAAAGCGCGTGTGTTGTCGCCGCGCCTGCTGTCGGTGGGCAGCTCGTCGAGCTTGTCGACATTGCCGCCGCCGATGACGATATAGTCGGGCTGCAAGGCGGCGCGGAGCCGGCCGACGACGTCGAACACATATTTGCGCCACTTCTTCTTGCCGTGCATTTTCAGGCCGCGTTCGCCGACATAGTCCTCAAAGCTCCTGCCTTTCTTGTAAGGAAGATGGGCGAGTTCCATCGGCTGGCCGACATTGTCGAGGACCATCGCCGCGCCAAGGCCGGTGCCGAGGCCCAGGAACAGCATGCGCCCGCCTTCATAGCTGCCGATGGCCTGCATGAGCGCATCATTGACCACCTTGACCGGCTTGCCGAACTGCGCGGCGAAATCGAAGCCGGCCCAACCCTTGCCGAGGTTCATGGGGTCGAGCACCGGCTTGTTGTGACGCACCGGGCCTGGATAGCCCATCGAGATGACGTCGTAGGACAGGCCCTCGGCGAGCTTTTTCACCACGTCGATCATCTGTCGTGGTGTCAGGTCCGGGCCCGAATCGGCCAGGCGTTCCGCTCCGCCGGCGCTGGTCAGGATCTTGACGTGCGAGCCTCCGATATCGATCGAAAGCACGATCTTGCCGGTGTCCGCAGCCTTCTGCTTTGCCGCCTTGGCCATCGCTTCCCCTCCGCTCATGCTACCGGGTCGATCCAGCCATTTGGCGGACCGAAGTCGGCCATGGCGTCCGCCGGTCCCCATGTCCTGGGATCGTAAAGGTGCGGCGGGGTGGTGTCGCCGAGCACCGGGCCGACGATGCGCCAGGCAAGCTCGGCCGCGTCCTGGCGCGTGAAGAGCTGGCCATTGCCGTTCATGGCGTCGCCGATCAGCCGTTCGTAAGGCGGCATGTCGCCCTTGCTGTCGTCGAGCGCGGTGAGTTCCACCTGCTCGCCGACCATGTCGTCGCCGGGCGCCTTGCGCTGGGCGCCGATGGCGATCACCACCTGCGGGTCGATGCGGAAGCGCACGTAATTCTGGTCGGCCGGCTTGATCGGGTCGAAAACGTCGAGCGGCGGCCGCTTCAGCCGCACCACCACCTCGGTGACATGCACCGGCATGTTCTTGCCGGCGCGGATGAAGAACGGCACGTCCTGCCAGCGCCATGTGTCGACGAAGAAACGCACTGCCGCGAAGGTCTCGACCGGCGAGTTCGGCGCCACGCCGGGCTCCGCCAGATAGCCGGTGAACTGGCCGCGCACGACATCGTCCTTCGTCAGCGTCCTGATCGCCCGCAGCACCTGCACCTTTTCGTCGATCAGGTCGTCGGCCGAGCGGCCGACGGGCGGCTCCATGGCCAGCAGCAAGAGAATGTTGAGCAGATGGTTCTCGATGACGTCCCTGATGCAGCCGACGTCGTCATAGAAGCGGCCGCGCCCTTCGACGCCGAAATCCTCGGCCATGGTGATCTGCACGCTTTCGACGTAGTTGCGGTTCCAGATCGGCTCGAGCAGCGAATTGGCGAAGCGGAAATAGAGCAGGTTCTGGATTGCTTCCTTGCCGAGATAGTGGTCGATGCGGAAGATCGACTGTTCGTCGAACACCAGGTGCAGCACCCGGTTCAGCCAGCGCGCCGACTGCAGATCGTGGCCGAAGGGCTTTTCCACCATCAGCCGCGCGCCGTGCGCCGTGCCCGACTGCTCCAGCCCTTGCACGACGGTCTCGAACATGGTCGGCGGCACCGCCATGTAGTGCAGCGGCCGCTGGGCGCTGCCGAGCGCGCTCTTCAGCTTTTCGAATGTCGCGCCGTCGCGGTAGTCGCCGCTGACATAGCGCAGCAAATTGGCGAATTTGGCGAAGATCTTTTCGTCGATCTTGCCGAGCGCGTTGACGATGCCGTCGCGGGCGCGCGCCTGCAACTGCTTCAAATCCCAAGCGTCGAAGGCCACGCCGATCACCGGTTCGGTGAGCGTGCCCTTGGCGACCATCTGGTAAAGCGCCGGAAATATCTTCTTGTGGGCGAGGTCGCCTGTCGCCCCGAAGAGCACCAGCGTGTCGGACCGTTCCTGGCTCATGCCTGCGTCTCCCCTGCCGCCGTCACTTGCCGGCCTTCGGCTTCTCGACATGGCCGCCGAAGGCATAGCGCATGGCGGACAACAGCTTGTCGGAGAACTCGGATTCGCCTTGCGAGGAGAAGCGGTCGAACAGCGCCGAGGACAGCACCGGCGCCGGCACGCCGGTGTCGATCGCCGCCTTCAGCGTCCAGCGGCCCTCGCCGGAATCCGAGACCCGGCCGCCGAACTGCGCCAGGCCCGGATCGCTCTTCAGCGCGCCGGCGGTGAGATCGAGCAGCCAGGAGCCGATGACGCTGCCATGGCGCCAGACCTCGGCGACCTGGGGAAGGTCGATGTCGAACTGGTAGTATTGCGGGTTTTCCAGCGGGCTGGTCTCGGCGTCGGCGGTGCGCTGCCGCTTGCCGGCATTGGCCGATTTCAGGATGTTCATGCCTTCGGCATAAGCGGCCATGACGCCATATTCGATGCCGTTGTGCACCATCTTGACGAAGTGGCCCGCGCCGCTCGGCCCGCAATGCAGGTAACCGAACGGCGCCGTGCCGGCAGCCTTGTCCGGTGAAGGCGCGCCGGCATCGGCGCCCGGCGCCAGCGTGGCGAAGACCGAATCGAGGTGCTGCACCGCGACGTCGGGACCGCCGATCATCAGACAGTAGCCACGCTCCAGGCCCCAGACACCGCCGCTGGTGCCGACATCGACGAGATGGATACTCTTGGCGGCCAGTTTCGCGGCCTGGTCGACGGCGTCATGATAGTAGGAATTGCCGCCGTCGATGACGATGTCGCCGGGCTCCATCAGGGCCGCGACCTGATCGATGATCTTGCCGGTGATGGCGGCCGGCAGCATCAGCCAGACGCAGCGCGGCTTGGCGAGCTTGCCGACGAATTCCGCCATCGAGGCCGCCCCAAGGGCGCCGTCGCCGACCAGGGCCGCGACGCTGGCGGGGTTGATGTCGTAGACGACGCATTCATGGCCGTCGCGCATCAGGCGGCGGACCATGTTGGCGCCCATCCGGCCCAGTCCCATCATTCCGATCTGCATGGTTTCGTCCCTGTTTGCTGGAGATTTAGGGTTTGTCGAGGAAGGATTTTAGCGGCTATCCTGCTCGCCTGATGTGACGGAGAAGTCGACATTCTCCCAATCGCCGGTCCCGGGCCAGAAAAAAGTGAAGGTCAGCGTGCTTCCGCTGGGCAGGGCGACGGGCAGATCGACAAGGTGGATGCCGAAAGCATTCTCTTCGGTCTTGCTGTCCTGGGCGGTCGTCCAGTTGTCGACGCTCCAATGGACCGTGGCCGGAGCCAGCAGCTCGACACGCAACGTCTTGCTCCCAGGCAGCGTACGGATCTTGTTGTTGAAGCGCCATGTCCTGAACGGCGATACGGTCCTGTCCTCGATGTAGCGCTTCACGCCTTGCGGCGGCATGTCGAAGACCGCGCCGTCGCGCAGCGAGCGCAACAGCTTGATGTGCTCCGAATGGGCCCAGACCAGCGGCATGGCGCTGCCCGATGGCCTGCCGCGCAGCAGTTCGCGCTCGGGCATGTCGGGGCCGTCCCAGACCTGTTCCGGCAACAGGCCGCCCGTTCCGGCGGATCGTTCCAGCGTGTCGAGCAGGCCGGCGGCCTTGTCCTTGCGGCCCGCCGCCAGTTCGTAGTGAGCGCGCTCGCCGGCGAGCAAAGGCCATGGCCGGCCCTGGCCGGTGCCATCGAAGGGCGAGCCATCTTCGTGCTCGCCATAGCCGTCGCCATTGTAGCGGTACCAGAGCGGCCCTTGCGGCAATGCGCAGCGCAATTGCGCGTCGATGACATTGACGGTGTCGACGATGCGCGGATCGTCGGCGGCCCGGAGGCCAAAGCGGACCAGCGCCAGCGCATCCGGGCTGACGATCTCTTGCGCCGGCCGATCGGTGTCGCCAGGTGGCCGGTTCTTGATCGGGACAAAGCCATCCTTCGGCGAGCCGGCCTCGGCGCTGTCGGGCGGCGAGATGCGGACATAGTAGCCGTCGACGCCGGCCACGTCGCAGGTGGCCGTGGCGGTGACATAGGTCCAGCGCTCGACCTGGTCGTTCCAGACGTCCGCGGTCTCGCGCAGATAAATTGCCGCGTCCGCCTTGCCGCAGGCGTCGAGCAGGTCGGCGGCGGCAAGCAATGCGGCGATCTCGACGGCCAGCGTGAACGGGCTGTAGCCGGCGTCTTCTTCCCAGCGGTCCTCGCCGGTGACGGGTCCGTTGCGCACGACATAGGTTGCGGCGCGCTCGATCATCGGCTGGAAGGTGGCGAGTCTGGTACGTGGCAGGTGCCCGGCGCGGTGCAAGGCATCGGCCAGCAGCAGCGGAAAGGCGCATTCGTCCATCTGGATGCCGGGCCAATAGGCGGATCCGTCGAGCCAGGCGTTCTGCGGCCAATGACCGTCCGGCTGCTGGATGGAGGCGAGATAGTCGAGGATCTGCAGCGCCGAGGCGGCATCGCCGGCTGCGAGAAAGCCGCCCGCCGTCTCGACAAGGTCGCGCGGCCAGACCAGGTGGTAGCCGCCGAGGTCGTCGTCACCCTTGTTGAAGCCCCAGGGGATGGACAGGCTGGCGACCGCCGCGCCCGGCGCCGCAATCGAGCGGTGCGTCGCCAGGACAGCGGTGCTGGTTCGATAGCTGTTGACCCCGGACGCCGCTCGCCGGTCCAGAGGCAGCAGCCCGGCCTGCCATTTGCGCCAGTTCTGGACGTAGGACTTTGCTGCCGGCTCAAAACCTCGCTTGAGGCTGGCGAAGGCGTTTTCCGCGGCCTCATCCGGCGTCGCGCCAAAACCCAGCGCCAGCACGGCCTTTGTCTTGGCCAATGTAAAGCCGATCTCGCCGGTCAGCGCGACATTGCCGTTCTCGGCGCGCTGGTAGGCCGGATCGAGCTTGCCGGCATGGTTCAGTTGCTGCCAGCCGTCTGAGAATCCGACATAGCCGGCTGAACAGTCTCGCCAGGGCAGTGACGAGGCCAGCGCCAGGCAAGAGCCGCGTCCCGACGCGAGCAGCACCGGATTTCCCTTGTGCTCGCCGATCCAGGCGGTGTTGCCCATGCCAGCATTGACCAGATGCGGCGCCAGCAAGGCGTAGACGCGGTAGTCGCCGGGCGTGCCCTTGAGCGGCGTGAAGGTGATTTCCTGCAGCAGTGCGGGGCGCGCCGGGTCGGCAAGGATGCGCTTTTCGATGCGGTAGGCGCCATCGGTGGCGGTGTTGACCAGCCTGTAGGCCGGCACGCTGTCCTCGAACGGCTCGATGGCGTGCGCGGCATCGCGCTTTTCTTCCGAGAAGTAGCCGTCGGGACCGGTGACGAGCAGGCCGAGGTCGCGGGTGCAGGCGCTGTCGAGCCGCGGATAGTAGATTTCGTTGAGGATGCCGTGGCTGATGGTGAACCAGATCTGGCCGGCCGGCGAAAGCGAAGTGCCGACGCCACTCTTGGCGCTTGACGTCCAGCGCGCCGGAATTCCCGGGGCGCCCTGGGCAATTTTTGGCGTCACTGGCATTCTGTTTCGGTCTCCTGACCCACTCCCTAGACAGGACCCGGAGCCATTTCAATCATTGCACCGCAAGTTGATCGGCACGCCCCGCTGATTGCAGTTGACAGCCCGCCGGCCTTCTGCACTTTTGTCTGACAATAGATAAAAAACAGGTACGCAAGCGCGATAGTCACCAACAGCCCTCAGGACCAGCAACTCTCGGGAGGAGTATGACATGAAGAAGCTATTTGTCCTCGGCACGCTCGCAGCGGTGCTCACCGCCGGCACGGCGCTAGCCGACACCAGCGGCAAGAAGATCGCATTCTCCAATAATTACGCCGGCAATTCATGGCGGCAGGCGATGCTCGACAGCTATGGCATCGTCACCAAGAAGGCGGTCGACGACAAGGTCGTCGGCGCGGCCGACATCTTCACCACCGCCGACAAGGAAGTGCCGACGCAGGCAGCCCAGGTGCAGAACCTGATCCTGCAGGGCTATGATGCCATCGTCATCAACGCGGCTTCGCCCGACGCGCTCAACGGCGCCATCAAGCAAGCCTGCGACGCCGGCATCGTCGTCGTCTCCTTCGACGGCATCGTCACCGAGCCTTGCGCCTACCGCGTCGTCGTCGACTTCAAGGACATGGGCAAGCAGGAAGTCGAGCAGATGGCCAAGTTCCAGCCCAAGGGCGGGAACCTTCTGGAAATCCGCGGCCTGGCCGGCACCTCGATCGACGATGCCATCCATGCCGGCATCCTCGAAGGCGTCGCCGCTCATCCCGAGTTCAAGATCGTCGGTTCGGTGACCGGCGACTGGGACCAGACCACTGCGCAGAAGGCGGTGGCGACCATCCTGCCGTCGTTGCCAGACGTCGTCGGCATCGTCGACCAGGGCGGTGACGGCTATGGCGCCGCACAGGCCTTCGCCGCCGCCAACAAGCCGCGCCCGACCATCATCATGGGCAACCGGCAGGACGAGCTGAAGTGGTGGAAGGAACAGAAGGAGAAGGACGGCTACCAGACCTGGTCGGCCTCGATCGCGCCAGGTGTGTCGACGCTCGCTTTCTGGGTGGCGCAGCAGGTGCTCGACGGCCGCAAGGATATTCCGCACGATCTCCTGGTGCCATATCTGGCCTTCACCCAGGACGATTTCGAGGCAGCCCTGCCGAAGATCAAGGAGGGCGGCGTCGCCACCCACGAATACACGCAGGAAGAAGCCATCGCGGCCATCAAAGCCAACATCAAGTGAATGCGGGGTTGGTGTCCATACTGGCGAGCGGATATTGTTGAGCATGCCTGAAGGGAACGCCGACATCATCAGACTGAACGGCGCCGAAAAACAATTCGGCGCCGTTCGCGCGCTGGGCGGGGTGGATTTCCATGTCGGGCCCGGCGAGTGCGTCGGCCTGGTCGGCCACAATGGCGCCGGCAAATCGACGCTCATGCACATGGTGGCGGGCACGTTGACGCCCGACAGCGGCAAGATCGGCGTGCATGGCGCCGTCGAGGACAATTACTCGGTGTCGCGCGCGCAACAGCTCGGCATACGCTGCGTGTTCCAGGAACTGTCGCTGTGCCCCAATCTCAGCGTCGCCGAAAACACGCGCATCAACCACGCTTCGCTCACCGGCTTCGGCTGGCGGCGCAAGGCGGCCGAGCTGATCTCGGCCAAGCTCGACGAGATTTTTCCCGGCCACAGCATTTCGGCATCGGATATCGTTGCCGACCTGTCGATCGGCCGGCGCCAGATGGTCGAGGTCGCCCGTGCCTTCACGGTCACGCAAGACCGGCTCGACCTCGTCATCCTCGACGAACCGACATCCTCGCTCGACGCGCATACGGCCGGCCAGCTGCTCGCCTTCGTGCGCCGTTTCGTGGCCAGCGGCAAAAGCTGCATCCTGATCTCGCATGTTCTGGGCGAGGTGCTGCGCAATGGCGACCGCATCGTGGTGATGCGCGACGGCAAGGTGGTGGCGTCGGACGCGGCAGATGCCTTCGATCGCGATCGGCTTGTGACGGTGATGGGCGGGGCGGAGGCGCGCCAGAAGATCGCGGCGCAAGCCGCTGCCGCAAAGCCCGAAGCCAGTCCGCTGCGGGTGCAGGCGCGGCCCGCCGCGCAGAAGGACGGCACCGACCTTGTCGCCCGTGCCGGCGAAATCATCGGCCTTGCCGGGCTGGCCGGACACGGGCAGACCGACCTGCTGCTGTCGATCTTCAGTGCGGCCTCACGCGCCAGGAAGGGCATCGAAGTGACGGCGCCGGTGGCGCTGGTGGCCGGCGACCGCCAGTCGGACGGCATTTTTCCGCAATGGTCGATTGCTGAGAATATCGGCATCGGTTCGCTTGCACGCCTGCGCAACGGGCTTTTGATTTCGCCGCAACGCGAGGCCGAACTGGCGCGGTCCTGGCAAAAGAAGATCGGCATTCGCACGCCGGACATGAACAACAACATCTTTTCGCTGTCGGGCGGCAACCAGCAGAAGGCGCTGTTTGCCCGCGCCCTCGGCTCGGATGCGCAAATCGTGCTGATGGACGACCCGATGCGCGGCGTCGACATCGGCACCAAGCTCGAAGTCTACGACCTCGTGCGCGAAGAGGCCGGCCGCGGCCGCACTTTCCTCTGGTATACGACCGAAACCGAAGAGCTCGACAATTGCGACCACATCTACGTCTTTAAGAACGGCCGCATTGTCGCCAATCTGCGCCGCGACGAGCTGACCGAAGAGAAGATCATCCAGTCCTCCTTCGGCGATGCGGCCTGAGATGACGGCGGCGACACTCGAAAACGGTCTCAAGGCGTCCGCGGCGCGCGGCAGCGCGGCACGCGCGCGCCTGCTGCGCGGGTTGCTGCCGGCGCTGTCGCTGGCGCTGGTGCTCATCGCCATCGCCTGGCTCAACCCGCGCGCCATCAGCTATTTCGGCTTCAGCCTGATGCTGAACCTGGCGATCCCGATCGCGCTGGCGACGATCGCGCAGATGTTCGTCATCGCGGGCAACGAGCTCGACCTGTCGATCGGCACCTTCGTCGGTTTCGTCGGCTGCGTCACCGCGACCTGGCTGAAGGATGCTCCGCTGATCGGCGTCGCCATACTGCTCGGCTCGATCGGCATCTATGCGCTGCTCGGGGCGCTGATCCATCTGCGCAATTTGCCGTCGATCGTGGTGACGCTCGGCATGAGCTTCGTCTGGCAGGGGCTGGCCATTCTCGTGCTGCCCAAGCCGGGCGGCAAGGCGCCGGACTGGCTGCTGGCGATCATGTCCTTCAAGCCGCCCTTCGTGCCGTTTCCGATCATCGCGGCACTGCTGATCGGGCTCATCGTCCATTTCGGCCTGATGCGGACCTCCTATGGCGTGATCCTGCGCGGCTCCGGCGGCAATCCGGCTGCGCTCAAGCGCGCCGGCTGGTCGCTGCTCAAGACCAAGATCGTGCTGTTCGCGCTGGCCGGCCTGTTCGGCGTGCTGTCCGGCATGGCGCTGATCGGCATCACCACCTCGGCCGATGCCAATATCGGCAATGGCTACACGCTGCTGGCGATCGCCGGCGTCATCCTCGGCGGCGGCGAGTTCGTCGGCGGCCGGGTGTCGCCGATCGGCGCGGTGATCGGCGCGCTGACGCTGGCGCTGGCCGCTTCGCCGCTGCTCACCTTCATGCACATTCCGCCCGACTGGCAGGTGGCCGCCAACGGCGCCATCCTGATCATCGTGCTGGCGGCGCGGGTGCTGATCAGCCGCAGGGAGAGGTAAGCGATGGCATTGGTGAAATCGCTGGCCGGCAAACCCTGGATCTGGTCGTTCGTCGGCGCGCTCGTGGTGTGGCTGGCGACGATCGCCTTCACCGGCGGCTATGGCGGTGGCGGCATGGTCACGGCGGCGCTGTCGCTCGCCGTGTTCACGGTCATCGTCGGTGTCGGCCAGATGTTCGTCATCACCCTCGGCCCGGGCAATGTCGACCTGTCGCTGCCGGCCAATATCGGTCTTGCCAGCGCGGTCGCCATGAAGGTGATGGGCGGCAGCGATTCCATGATCGTGGTCGGCCTGCTTGCGGCGCTCGCCTGCGGGGCGGCGATCGGCGCGGCCAACTATCTGCTGATTTGGGCGCTGCGCATCCCGCCGATCATCGCCACGCTGTCGGCGAGCTTCATCATCCAGTCGATCGACATCAGCTATGGGCGCGGGCTGCAGATCAAGCCGCCGCCGGGCTTCGCCAATTTCGCCAACTGGCAGATCCTGGGCGTTCCGGTGCTGGCGATCCTCACCGTGCTGTTCACCATCGGGGCGGCCATCGCGTTGCAGCGCATGATCTATGGCCGCTCGGTGCTGGCGATCGGCCAGAACATCCGCGCCGCCTGGCTCGCCGGCGTCAATGTCGGCCGCATCCGCTTCCTCACCTACACGCTGTCGGGCGCGCTCGGCGGCATCGACGGCGCGCTGCTCGCCGGCTATTTCCGCGGCGCCAATGTCGATATCGGCAATGAATATCTGCTGGCCTCGATTGCCGTCGTCGTCATCGGCGGCACGTCGGTCGCCGGCGGCAAGGCCAATGTGCCGGGCGTCTGGGGCGCGGCGCTGTTTTTGGTACTTCTGCTGACCATGCTCAACACCTTTGGGGTCAGTGCCGGCGTGCGGCTGCTGCTGACGGGGCTGATTATCGTTGGCGTGATCACGGCGGCGGGTGGGGAGAGGGCGGTTCGGTAGTATTTTGCGCCTTCGCCGCGCTACAGCCCTTCCGGACAAGCATTGTGCCAGTGCGACGCGCGGTTCCCATTCGCGGCGCGGCCTAGTAAACCCTCCCGATCGCAGCCGGTCTCGGGAGGTTCAGCTTGTCCAGTTTTGTCAGCGTCACCAGGGACAATGATGTCGCCATCGTCACCATCGACAATCCACCGGTCAACGCGCTGAGTTTTCACGTCCGCGAACCGCTGATGCAGGCGCTGGTTGCCCTGCGCGACGATGCTTCGGTCGCGGCAATCGTCATCGCCTGCGCCGGCCGGACGTTCGTCGCCGGCGCCGACATCACGGAGTTCGGCAAGCCGATGCAGCCGCCGGAGTTGCGCGCTATCGTCGCCATGCTGGAAACCATCGCCAAGCCGACCGTTGCCGCCATCCACGGCACCGCGCTCGGCGGCGGCCTGGAACTGGCGCTCGGCTGCCATTTCCGTGTGGCCGATGCGCACGCCAGGCTTGGCCTTCCCGAAGTGAAGCTAGGCCTCTTGCCGGGTGGCGGTGGCACAGTGCGGCTGCCGCGCCTGGTCGGCCCGGTGAAGGCATTGAAGATGATCGTCTCGGGCACGCCGATCGGCGCGGAGGAGGCGCATGGAGCCGGTCTCGTCGATGCCGTTTTCGAAGGCGATCTGCCCACACACGCGGTGAACTTTGCCAGGGAGTTGGCCCGCAAGGGTGGTCCCTTCACGCCGGTGCGTGATCGCGATGACCGCCTCAAGGAAACCGATCTGGCGGCCTTCGATGCCGAAGCGGCGGATCTTGCCAAGAAGGCGCGGGGCCTCGAGGCGCCGATCGCCTGCGCGCAAGCGGTGCGCAATGCCGTCACGCTGCCTTTCGACGAAGCGCTGGCGGCGGAACGGGCGCTGTTCGCTGGACTGGTCGCCAGCGATCAGTCGCGGGCGCAGCGGCACCTATTCTTCGCCGAACGTGAGGCGGCAAAGGTTCCCGGCAAGGACATCGTCAAGCGCAGGATCGCGCGTGTCGGCGTCATCGGCGCCGGCACGATGGGCGGCGGCATCGCCATGGCCTTCGCCAATGGCGGTTTTTCGGTCACCTTGCTGGAGACCAGCGAGGAAGCGCTGCAACGCGGGCTGGGTACGATCGAGAAGAACTATGCCGTCTCCGTTTCGCGCGGTTCCCTCACCGAGGACACCAAGCGTCAGCGGCTCGCCCAGTTCAAGGGCTCCACAGACTATGCCGATCTCGCAGACTGCGACCTGATCGTCGAGGCGGTGTTCGAGGACATGGCGGTGAAGAAGGAGGTGTTCGGCAAGCTCGATGCGGTGGCCAGGCCGGGTGCGATCCTTGCCACCAACACCTCCTATCTCGACATCAACGAAATCGCCGCCTCGGTCTCGCGGCCGCAGGACGTGGTCGGCCTGCATTTCTTCTCGCCGGCCAATGTCATGAAACTGCTGGAGATCGTGCGCGCCGACAAGACCGCGCCGGATGTGCTGGCGACCGTCGTCGACCTGGCGCGGCGGATCGGCAAGGTGGCCGTCGTGGTCGGCGTCTGCCACGGCTTCGTCGGCAACCGCATGCTGGCGGCACGGGGTTCGGAGTCGGAAGCGCTTCTCCTGGAGGGTGCGACACCCAGCCAGATCGACAAGGCCTTCACCGATTTCGGCTGGCCGATGGGGCCGTTCCAGATGGGCGATCTCGCCGGCCTCGACATTGGCTGGCGCAACCGCAAGGCGCGCGGCCAGACGGCCGTCATCGCCGACACGCTGTGCGAGCAAGGACGCTTCGGCCAGAAGACCGGCCGAGGCTTCTATCTCTATGAGGCCGGCGCGCGGTCAGGCATTCCCGATCCCGAGGTGGAGGCGCTGATCCGCGACAAGGCGGCCGAGCGCCGCATCGAACCGCGCGCGATCGGTGCGGACGAAATCATCGAGCGCACGCTCTATCCGTTGGTCAACGAGGGCGCGAAGATTCTTGAGGAAGACATAGCTGCCCGTGCATCCGACATCGATGTCGTCTGGGTCAATGGCTACGGTTTTCCAATCGGCAAGGGCGGCCCGATGTTCTGGGCGGGCCTCGAAGGGCCGGCCAGGATCGTCGAGCGGCTCGAGCATTGGCACCAGCGGACCGGCAAGGATGTGTTCAAGCCGGCCCCGCGGCTTAAAGCGATGGCTGAGACCGGCTCCTGGGAGGCCGGCGCGACGGGCTGATCACACGGCGGTCGATGAGCGATTTCGTCCGCACGACTGCCCTGGTCTCACGGGTATTGGTCGAAGCGACCGAAGCGTAAATGGGCCTGGCGCGCCCTTGCCACGCCGTAGCTTCACACGTGCTTGCGGCCGCCAGCCTCGCGGAACCAACTGTCGGGGTAGGGATACCACCATTCCTGGATCACCGGCTTGTGGTCGATGATGACCATCTTGGAGCGGCGGAAGGCATCGAGCCCCTGGCGTCCGAGCTCGCGGCCGAGGCCGGAAGCCTTCCAGCCGCCGAAGGGCAGGGCGTCATTGTCGATCAGAGGGTTGTTGACCCAGACCATGCCGGCCTCGAGCCGTTCCGCGGCCTCATGCGCCTCGGCGAGGTCGGTGGTGAAGACGGAAGCGCCAAGCCCGAACGGGCTGTCATTGGCAAGCCGTATCGCCTCGTCGAAATTTTTCACGCGGCAGATCGCGGCGACCGGGCCAAAACATTCCTCGCGCACGATCGCCATGTCCGGGGTGACGCCGGTGAGGATCGTCGGCTCGTAGAACCAGCCGGTGTTGTGCGCCGGCGGGATGCGACCGCCGGTGACTGCAATGGCGCCGTTGCTGATGGCATCGTCGACCAGCCGCATGACCTTGGCGCGCGCCGCTTCGCTGACCAGCGGGCCGATCTCGGTCTTGTCCATGCCGTTGCCCATGCGCAGCGCGCGCGTCCGTTCGGCGAAAAGCGCGACGAAGCGATCGTGAACGGCGTCGACGACGAAGAAGCGCTCTGCCGAGGTGCAGACCTGGCCGGTGAGGTGGAAGGCCGCAGTGACGCTGCCGGCCGCCGCGACCTCCAGCGGGGCGTGTTCGCTGATGATCAGCGGGTCACTGCCGCCCGCCTCGATGACACAAGGCTTCATGCGCTCGGCGCAGGCGACCGCGACGGCCTTGCCGGCGGCGACCGAGCCGGTGAAGGCAACGGCATGGGTGCGGTCGGAGGCAATCAGCGCCTGCGCCGTGGCCGCTCCGCCGGGCAGGCAGGAGACCAGACCTTCGGGCAGCGCGCGGAACACGGTCATGTAGTCCAGCGTCGACAGCGTCGTCGCCTCGGCCGGCTTGATGATGCAGGCGTTGCCGGCGGCGAGCGAAGCCGCCACTGTCCAGCACATCAGCAGGATCGGGAAATTGTAGGGCATGATGTGGACGGACACGCCGTAAGGTTCGTAGCGCGCATACTGGAACGAACCAGCCTGCGTTGTGCCGGCGATCTTGCCGGCATCGTCGCGCGCCATCTCGGCATAGTAGCGGAAGATCGGCGCGCAATTGGCGATCTCGCCGATGGCTTCCGGATAGGGCTTGCCCATCTCGCGCACCATCAGCTCGGCGCAACGCGTGAAGTCGGCCGCCTCGATGGCATTGGCGACGGCGTGCAGGTGCTTGGCCCTGCTCTTGGCGTCGAGCTTCTTCCAGGCGGCCTGCGCCTTGGTCGCGGCGGTGAGCACCGCGTCGATCTCGCCGTCGCTGGCCGCCGTGATCGCGCCTGCGGTTTCCAGCGTCGCCGGGTCGATCACCGGTTTTGACGCGCCAGCCATCGGCCGGTAGTCCGGATTGACGAAGAAGGCCGGCCGGTCAGGGGAGAAGTTCATGGACATCCTCTCGGATCCGATCAGCGGATCATGTAGACCTTCTTGATCGTCTTATGGACGGTGCAGACGCCCTTCCAGTCCTGCGGGAAGAAGGCCGCCGTGTCCGGCTCGATCTCGATGACCTCGCCGGATTCATGCACATAGGTGCAGCTTCCTTCGAGGAAGTGGCAGAATTCGTCGCGGGTCACATGGCAGTGCCATTTGCCGGGTGTGCAGACCCATAGACCGCATTCGGAGCGGCCTTCCGGCCCTTTGTAGAGCAGCTTGCCCGAGGTGTGGGATTGCCCCTCGATCATGGTCGGGATGACGCCCCAGTCGACGAGGTCGGTGACGGCGAGCGGCGATTGCATGATTGGCGTGGTCACAGGGATGTCCTCGAAAGAGTGCTCAGCGGCACATGAAAGCCTTGGTCAACGTTTGGGTGATGATGGAAATGCCGGTCCAGCCGGCGGGAAAGAACACCAGCGTGCCGGCCTCGACCGGAATCTGTTCGCCATTATCATGGACATAGCTGCCGTGCCCCGACAGGAAGTGGCAGAACTCGTCCGACGCAAACGTCACCTTGCGGGTGCCCGGCGTGCAGGACCACAAGCCGCATTCGCTCGAACCGTCCGGCTTTTGCGACAGGATCCTGCCCGATGCGCGCGGCGCGCCAGCGAGCGTGTTGGCGCCCGCGCCCCAATCCTCCAGTTCCACGGTCGAGGCCTTCGGCCAATGCGGTGTCGGCATGTCTTGCTCCTGTGCAGCGGATTCTTGCTTGAGCATGATCTTGTCCGAAAACCGGTTCCCACTTTTCGGGATCATGCTTTCACGCCAGCATGTAGACGTTGCGCATGGTCTCATGCACCGTGCATTCGCCCGTCCAGCCGGCGGGGAACATGACCACGGTCCCGGCCGAGACTTCTATCATTTCGCCGACATCCGAGCGGTAGGTCGCGTGGCCGATGACGAAATGGCACAATTCATCGCGCGGGATCGAGAGCCGCCAGCGGCCAGGCGTGCACACCCAGATGCCGGATTCCGGCTGGTTGTTGGGGCCCTTGTGCAGGAGTTTGCCGGTGGAATGGGAAGCACCTTCCAGCGCATCCGACTGAATGCCCCAGTCGACGAGGTCGGTGCGGGTGGAGGCTTGGTGGAGGTGCGGGGCGGAAGAGGTCATGGCTGTGCTCCATGATCAAACGCGATCCGTTGCCGCTCTACGAGGCCCCCCTCTGTCCTGCCGGACATCTCCCCCTCAAGGGGGGAGATTGGCAGTTTCTGCGGCGGCGCATTCCTTACGACCTTCGTGATTGGCGAAACCAATGGTGACAGCCGATCTCCCCCCTTGAGGGGGAGATGGCCGGCAGGCCAGAGGGGGGCGCCTTGGCTCGGCATATCAATCATCTCGATCACAGCAGCGCCTCCAGCAAACCCGCCGCCTTCTCCGGCCCGTTCTGCGCGTGCATCTGCGTGGATGTCTTCGCCAGCTTCGCTTTCATGGCCGGATCGGTCAGGCAAGCCTCGATCTTGGCGACCAGCTCGGCATCGGTCCAGTCGTAGCGCGGCATGCCGAAGCCGTGGCGGGTTTCCTCGACGCGGGTGGCGTTGTCGTGGCCGTCCCAGACATAAGGCATGATGATCGCCGGTCTGCCGAAATAGAGGCACTCGGTGAACGAGTTGTTGCCGCCATGGTGGATGACGGCATCGACCTGCGGGATGACCGAAGGCTGCGGGAACCAACTGTCGACGATGATGTTGCCGGGGAGGTCCGTATACTGGTCCTTGTAACCGCCGACATTGACCAGCGCGCGGTAGCGTGTGTTGCCCAGCGTCGCGATGATGCGCTTCAACAGCTCGACATCGCCGGCGCCGAGGCTGCCGAAGGAGACGTAGAGCAGCGGCCCGTCATTGTTCTTCGCGAAGGTCGGCACCGTATAGGGCTTCTCCTGGCGCACGCAGCCTTCGAGATACTGGAATTTCACCGGGTCGAGCGGATGGCGGCGCCTGAACTTGGCCGCCTCGGGATAAAGCAGCAGGTTCAGATGGGGCGAGGCCTCGAAGAACTGGCCGATCGGATAGGGCGCCTCGTTGTTGGCGGTGAGGAAGGCGTTGAAGTCGTCATGGATCGGCTTGATCACCGCGTTGAAATGATCGCGGTAGCGCTGGTGTCCGGCATGGTCGTTCTCGCCGCAGCCTGAGAGATGGGGCGGGATGTCCTCGTCCTCGATCTCGTTTTCCGAACAGGAGATGACCCGCACCCACGGCCTGCCGTACTGCTTAATCGCCGGGAACAGGATGACGTTGTCGACGCAGATGACATCAGGCTTGATCTCAGCCAGGACGCGCGGCAGGTCCTTCTGCGCCCATTTGGCGCTGTCGACGATCGCGGTCCAGCAATCCTTGACGTAATTGTCGACCTGGTCGTAGGGCGATTTGCGGAAATTCGGGATGTGGCCGTTGATGAAATCCTCCCAGAATTTCGCCATCTGCTCTGGCGGCATCGGCTCGGACAGGTTCACCGGATGCGCCTCGAAGCCGTAGCCCTTGTAGACGTCGACGAAGCCGGGATCGGACAGGAACACGGCTCTGTGGCCGCGCGCCTCGACGGCTTGCGCGATGCCGACGGAATTGAGCGCCGGGCCGTAGGCGGCTTCTGGAAAAAACGCGATCGTCTTCTGCGCCATCAGGCTTCTCCTGTTATTCTGCAAAAATTCTGACGTCGGCGGCGTCCCAGCCGAGTTCGACCTGGTCGCCTGACGAAACCGGCCGGCGATCGGCGGCGTCTGCGGTGACACGCACCAGGAACGGTTTGGACGACAGCGGCGTGCGGACATGCAGCTGCAAGTCGAGCCCTTGATAGGCCAGCGCCTCGACCGTTCCGGTGGTGCGGTTGGCGGTGTCTGCTGACGGGAACAGTCGGATGCGTTCGGGCCGCACCGAGGCCACCGCCGATGCACCGGTCGAAAGCGCTGCCGGAAGTTTGCCGGCGATGCGCGAACCATTCGCGGCCATCACGCCGTCGGCGGCGGCCTTGCCCGGCACGAAATTCATCACGCCGATGAAATCGGCGACGAAGCGATCCGCCGGATGCTCGTAGATCGTATGCGGCGTGTCGCATTGCAGCAGCTTGCCGTCCTTCAGCACCGCCATGCGGTCGGCCATGACAAGCGATTCCTCCTGGTCGTGGGTGACGATGACGAAAGTGATGCCGACCTCGTGCTGCAGGCGCTTCAATTCCAATTGCATGGCGCCGCGCAGCTTCTTGTCGAGCGCGCCGAGCGGCTCGTCGAGCAGCAGCAGCCTTGGCCGCTTGACCAGGGCACGGGCGAGCGCGACGCGCTGCTTCTGGCCGCCGGACAATTGCTCCGGCTTGCGGTCGGCGAAGGGGACGAGTTCGGTGGTCGCCAGGATGGCGTCGACGCGGGAGCGTATTTCTCCAGCCGGCAAACGCTCCATCTCCAGGCCATAGGAGACATTGGCCCGAACACTCATATGCGGGAACAGCGCGTAGGACTGGAACATCAGGTTGACGGGCCGCTTGTTCGGCGGCATCCGGGCAATGTCGCGGCCGTCGAGCAGGATACGGCCGTCATTGGGCGTCTCGAAGCCGGCCAGCATGCGTAGCAGCGTGGTCTTGCCGCAGCCGGAGGGCCCGAGCAGCGCGAAGAACTCATTCTCGCGGATATCGAGCGAGATGCCATCGACGGCGGTGACGCGGCCGAAATTCTTCGACACATGGTCGATGGCCAGCAGCGTGCGCGGTTCGCTCATTGGCCGATAATCCCACGGTTGAGCCGCTGCGACAGGGTGAGCGCGGTGATCGAGACCGCCATGACGATGGTCGCCAGCGCGTTGATCTCCGGCGTGATGCCGAAGCGGATCATGGCGTAGATCTGCATCGGCAGCGTGGTCGAGGCACGGCCGGCTCCGGCGGTGAAGAAGGCGATGATGAACTCGTCGACCGACAGCGTGAAGGCGAGCAGCGCGCCGGCGATCACCGCCGGCAGAATGACCGGCAAGGTCACCCGCCGGAACGTGGTGAGCGCGGAGGCGCCGAGGTCGGCGGAGGCTTCGACGATCGACCAGTCGAAGCTCTTCAGCCTTGCGCGCACGACGGAGCAGACGAAGGCGAGGTTGAAGACGACATGGGCAAGGATGATGGTGTGCAGGCCCATGGTCAAATTGAGCATCGAGAAGAATGACAGCAGCGCGATCGCCAGCACGATGTCGGGAATGATCATCGGCGCGAAGATCAGCGCTTCGAGCCCCTTGCCGTACTGCCGGCGCATCTCGACGCCGATCGCCAGCAGCGTGCCGAGCAAGGTGGCGATGGCTGTCGAGACCAGCGCCACGATCAACGTGTTGAGCGCGGCGGACAGGATCGCGGAGTTGTGGGCTAGCGAGACATACCATTTCAGCGAAAAGCCGGACCATGCCGTCGGCAGCCCGCCTTCGTTGAAGGACAGCGCCACCAGAACGGCGATCGGGATGTAGAGGAAGGCGAAGACGAGAACGAGGACCGTCCGCATGCTGAGAGTGCGGGTAAAGGATCGATTCATCTCGAACCTCCGGTTGCTTGGAGCCGAGTGAACGAGCTGCGTCCTTCTCCCCGTTCACGGGGAGAAGATGCCGGCAGGCAGATGAGGGGCAGCGCTGAGCATGGCAAAGACAGGCGCCGCCCCTCATCCGCCCCTTCGGGGCACCTTCTCCCCCTAAACGGGGAGAAGGCAAGGATTGCGCCGCGCTCAGCCATCGGAATTGCCTTTCGCCTCAGCCGCACGCCCCGAGGCGCGGTCGGCGGCGAGCGCCTGCGCCATCAGCACGAGAAGCATGATGGCGATCAGCGCCATGGCGAGTGCGGCACCGAAGGGCCAGTCATTGGCGGTCAGGAACTGGTCGTAGACGAGGTTGCCGATCATCTGGAAGCGGCCGCCGCCGAGCAGGGCCGGGGTGACGAAATTGCCGATCGACAGCACGAAGACGAAGACCGCGCCGGCGGCAATGCCGGGCACTGTCAGCGGCAAGATGACACGGCGGAATGTGGTGACGGCGGAAGCGCCAAGATCGCGCGAGGCTTCGGCGAGTTCGGGGTTGAGGCGCGACAAAGGTGCGTAGCAGGCGAGAATGACGAAGGGCAAATAGTTGTAGACAAGGCCGGCGATGACGGCGCCTTCCGTGTAGAGCATCGATGGCGGCTCGCCGGTGTAGCCGAACCAGCGCAAGAGTTGCGTGATCAGCCCCTCGCGGTTGAGCAGGACGATCCAGGCATAGGTGCGGATCAGGTAGTTGGACCAGAATGGCAGCACGGCGAAGAACAGGAACACTGGCTGCCACCGGCGCGGCGCGGCCGCGATCGCGTAGGCGGCGGCATAGCCGATCACCACCGCGATGAGCGTCGCTGTGCCGGCGATGCGCGCCGATTTCAGGAAGATGCCGGCATAGAGCGGGTCGAAGACCAGCCCGAAATTCTCCAGCGTGAAAGTGTAGTCTATGCCGCCATAGATGCCGCGCCGGAAGAAGGCGAGCGCCAGCACCAGCGCGCAGGGAACCACCATCAGCGCGGTCAACCAGACCAGCGCCGGGGCCATCAGCAGGGCGCTGCGGGAGGGGAAGTGTTTCACGAAGCGCCCCCCTCTGCCCTGCCGGGCATCTCCCCCTCAAGGGGGGAGATTGGCTGTGGCATCGCCTTCGTCAATCTCCAATGCTTAAGGGCGAGCGGAACATCAGAACTGCTGATCTCCCCCCTTGAGGGGGAGATGGCCGGCAGGCCAGAGGGGGGCGCCACGGAACGCACGCTTAATTCAAGACTAACGCCTACTGCGCGGCCTTGATCTCGCTGACGATCTTGGAATAGTCGCGCTGGGCTTCGCCGACGTCGCGCAGCTGCTCGAACTTGACGAGGTCGGCCACCGGCATCGCCATGTTGGGGAACTTTGCCAGGAAGTCGGCCGGCAGGCTCTCCATCGCCGGCTTGTTCGGCACCTTGTAGTCGATGTTCTGCGCCGCCCAGGCGTGGTTCTTGGCATCGAGCATGAAGTTGATGAACTGGAAGGCGGCGTCCTTGTTGGCGGAAGCCTTCATCACCACCATCGTGTCGACCCAGAGATCCGAACCTTCCTTGGGAATGACGTATTTGATCTCGGGCTTGTCGGCGATGCCGTAGTTGCACCAGCCGTCCCAGGCCTGCACCATCAAGGCCTCGCCGGACACCAGCTTGGAATAGAAGGTGGTGTCGTCATAGGCGAGCAGGGTCTTCTTGGCCGAGATCAAGAGGTCCTTGACCTCGGCCATCTTGGCCGGGTCGGTCTCGTTGACGGAAAACCCCTTGTCGAGCTGGCCGGCGGCGAGCAGCCAGCGATCAGTCGCCAGCATGGTGGTCTTGCCCTTCAACTCGTCGGAGGGCGCCAACAGGTCGCTCCAGCTCGTCGGCGCCACCTTCATCAGGTCCGAGCGGTAGCAAAGGCCCGTCGTGCCCCAGGTGTAAGGCACGGAGAAAGTGTTGCCGACATCGTGCGGCAGCTTTGTCGCTTCCGGGTAGAGGTTCGCGAGGTTCGGGATCTTGGCGTGGTCCATCGGCTCGGTCAGGCCAAGCTTGTTCAGCACTTCGGCGAAGGGCGAGGAGACGAAGACCACGTCATAGCCCTTGCCGCCGGCGGCGATGAGCTTGCCCATGATTTCTTCATTGGTGGCGTGCACCACCACTTCGCCGGAAACGCCGGTCGCGGTCTTGAAGGCGGCCATGGCATCGGGCGCCATGTAGCCGTCCCAGTTGGAAATGACGAGGTCGGCGGCGACAGCCGGCGCCGACAGCGCCATGGCGAGGCCGAGAGCGATTGAAGAGACCTTGAGCGCACGGCGCCGCGGGCTGGTAGCGGTCATGGCAGACTCACATTCGGGTTGATCGTCGAATTCTGTGCTGGACCCGGCGCGACCCATGCCGCGGCTCCGATCCTGTTCCCTCGGTCTTTTTCCTGCCGATTGTCCTCACAGTACTATTGCAGAAAAAAGTACGTCAATCCATAATTTGACAAGTGATCGAGAAATCTAGGCGACCGAGCAATCCAGCCGATTGCGTCCGGGAAGCCGATCGGTCAAATCATGCAAGTCACGTCCGCCCACCGAGAACTGTCATGCAAGCCGCAGCCCGACGACCTCGCACCAACCATCTCGACCTGGCGCAGCGCATCCTGGATGTGGCGCGCCAGCGCGGCTTTGGGCCGGGCGCCCGCCTGCCGGAGCAGCAGATCGCTTCGCTATGCAATGTCTCGCGCACGCCGGTAAGGGCGGCGCTCAGCCTGCTCGCGGAGCGGGGTGTCGTGCGCTGGGAGGCGGATACAGGCTATCATCTGGCCGTAGACCTCGCCGCGCAGCCGGCCATATCGGCCGAACTGCCCATTACCGAGGAAGACGAGCTCGCCGAAGCGATCCTGCGCGACCGGTCGGCGCGCAGGCTGGACCAGACAGTGACCGTCGCCGGGCTGATGCGGCGGTACAGTGCCGAGCGCAAGACGGTACTAAAATCGCTTAACAGACTGACGGAAGAGAATCTGCTCGACCGTGCGCCGGGCCAGTCCTGGCTTTTCCGCCGCACGCCTGATGATCCGGAGGCGCAAGGCGAAAGCTACGAGTTCCGCTTGCTGCTGGAGCCCGCGGCGATCCTGACGCCCGGCTTCCGGCTGGATGGCGCGCGGGCGGCGGCGTTACGCCAGGGCATGGACGCGCTGTCGACGCTGCCGGATGCCACGTTCGATACGCGCGAGTTCCAGCGGCTGGACATCGATTTCCATGGCATGATCGCCGAGGGCAGCGCCAACCGCTTCGTCGCCGATGCACTGTCCGATCATCTCAGGCTGCGTCGGCTGCCCGGCATCTATGCCGGCGTCAACGTGTTCAGGCTGCGGCAATCGTTGCTGGAACATTTGAACATACTCGACCATCTCGAAAGCCGGCAGTATGAGGTGGCTGCCGATCTGCTTCGCATTCACCTGCGGCTTTCCCGCAACCAGCGACCGCAAGCGGCCAGCCGCGGGGCGCCCGCGCTGTTCGGCATGATCAGCCGGCCGGAATGACGAGGACTAATTGACGCGTAAAGCCAGCCCGACCATCGCGCTGTTTCCCGAAGCAAGCTTCGGCGCGGCATTGAATTGCGTCGGTATCGCGCAGGCGTTGCGCGCCAAGGGTGCCCGGCCCGTCTTCATCTGCCATGCCGGCTTCTCCGGCGTCTTTGCCGACTATGGTTTCCAGGAATACCAACTGCCGACCGACGAGCCGCTGAGCGACAGCGAGCGCCAGAGCTACTGGCAGGCCTTCGTGCGCCGGCACCTGCCACATTTCCGGCTGAGCCCGATCGACCAGCTCGAAACCTATGTCGCGCCGACATGGCAGGCGATCGTCGACACCGCTGTCAATGCCGAGGCGCCTTTGCGCCAATTGCTGGGGCGGCTGAAACCGGATGCGATCGTGCTCGACAATGTCATCATGTTCCCGGCCATCGCCGCCGCCGGTTGTCCATGGGTGCGTGTCGTCTCCTGCGCCGAGACGGAACTGCCGGACGCTGAAGTGCCGCCCTACCTCTCGGGAATGGGTGCCGATGACCCGCAACGCGCGGCGTTCGAGGCTCGCTACCTCACCGCCTCGGCGCCGGCGCATGACCGGTTCAACCGTTTTCGCGTGGATGCCGGCCTGGCCCCGCTGCCGAAAGGCCTGTTCCTGGAGACGTCGCCCGACCTCAATCTGCTGTTGACGCCGGCAATCGTGCGCCGCGAGCGCGCCGCGCCGCTCGATCCGGAGCGCTTCGTCTATCTCGAAGGTTGCGTGCGTTCGGAAGGGCCATTCGAGGTGCCGGTGTTCCCGCGCAACAAGGGGCCGCTGGTCTATGTCAGCTTCGGCAGCCTCGGCGCCATGGATGTAGGCCTGATCGAGCGCATGCTCGCCGTCTTCGACAGGCTGCCGGCGCGCTTCATCGTCAATGTCGGCGGCCTGCGCGACGCCTATCGCGCGGTGCCGGACAATGTCTATCTCGACGCCTGGTTTCCGCAGCCCTCGGTGGTGGCGAAGTCCGACCTGTTCATCCACCACGGCGGCAACAACAGCTTTTGCGAGGCGCTGCGCTTCGGCGTGCCGTCGCTGATCATGCCCTATTGCTGGGACGGACACGACAATGCACGCCGCGCCGAGGAGACCGGCACCGGCGACCATATCGGCCGTGACGGCTGGACCGAAGGAGTATTGGAGAAAGCCATTCTCGGCCTGCTGGCCGATGACGCCATGCGCGCCCGCCTGAAGGGAAATGCAGCCCAGATGGCCCTGAAACCCGGAACGGACGTGGCCGCGCAAGCCATACTCTCCCTGATACGGACATGAACGAAATGCCTGACAAGAACGCGAATACCGCGACCAACGATCCCAAGGCCTGGCTGGCCCAGCACGGCATCAATGAGGTCGAATGCCTGGTGCCTGACATGAACGGCGTTTTGCGCGGCAAGGCCCTGCCGACTGCGAAGTTCCTCAAGGCGTTGGAAGACCGAGCTCTCTATCTGCCGAGCAGCGCCTTCCTGGTCAGCATCGACGGCCGCTATTCCGGCTCGATCGACGAAGGTTTTGCCTATTCGGACCCGGACATGCGCATGGTGCCCGACGTCTCGACGCTCAGCCTGGCGCCGGGTGCGGCCGCGGGGAAAGCCTATGTTTTCGCCGATGCCTTCCACATGGACGGCAGGCCATGGATGGCCTCGCCGCGCCATGTGCTGCGCGCCGTTCTCGACCTCTACCGCCAGCGCGGCTGGCGCGCGGTGGTGGCGCCGGAGCTTGAATTCTATCTCACCGCGCCCAACCCCGATCCGGACAAGCCGCTGACCGCCCCGATCGGCAGCAATGGCCGCGCCGAGGGCGTGCAGCATCCCTATGACATGGCCGCGCTCGAGGAGTTCGAGCCGGTGATCCGCCGCATCTACGATTATGCGGCGGCCGCCGGACTGCCGCTCGACACGCTGATCCATGAATCGGGCACGGCACAGCTGGAGATCAACTTCCTGCATGGCGACGCACTGCCGTTGGCCGACAAGGTGCTTTTGTTCAAGCGGCTGACGCGCCAGGCGGCGCAGCAATGCGGCATGCACGCCACCTTCATGGCCAAGCCGATCGCGGCGCAGGCGGGCAGCTCGATGCATCTGCACATGTCGGTCATCGACGATGCCGGCAACACGCTGTTTGCCGGCAATGACGATGCCGACACCGAGATGTTCGGCCATTTCATCGGCGGCCTGCAGAGATACGTGCCGGAGATCATGCCGCTGTTCGCGCCCAACGTGAATTCGTTTCGCCGCATCCGGCCGAACCACAGTGCGCCGGCCAACATCGAGTGGTCGCACGACAACCGCTCCTGCGGCCTGCGCGTGCCGGCCGGTGGGCGCGCGGCGCGGCGGGTGGAGAACCGCTTGCCGGGTGCCGATTCCAATCCCTATCTTGCGATCGCCGGTTCGCTGCTTGCCGGCTATCTCGGCATCGAACAGAAACTGGCGCGCTCGGCCGAAGCGTCGGGCAATGCCTACAAGATCAAAAGTACCCTGCCGAAGACCATGGAGGAGGCGCTGGATCGTTTCGAGGCCTGTGAGCCGGTGCGGAAGCTGCTCGGCGAGGATTTCTTCCAGACCTATCTGCGCGTCAAGAGTGTCGAGCTCGACCTGTTCCAGGGCGTGGTGACGAGCTGGGAACGCGACCACCTGCTGCTGAAGGTGTGATCATGGCATCTTCAACGGGTTTCAATTCCGGCCTCGATATCGGCCAATCCTATTATGTCGCCACCGCGAATCCGGCGCCGGACCATCCGGCTCTGGTCGGCGATGTCGAAGCCGATCTGGTGGTCGTTGGCGGCGGCTGCACGGGCCTGTCGGCGGCCCTTCACGCCGCCGAGCGCGGCCTGAAGGTGGTGCTGCTCGAAGGCGGCAAGATCGGCTGGGGCGCATCGGGCCGCAATGGCGGCCAGATGATCCCGGGCCTGCGCAAGGGTGCCAAGGGGCTGGTCAAGCTCTACGGGGCTGAGCGGGCGAAAGTACTGTTCGATCTCGCCTTCGAGGCGCGGGGCCTGGTGCTCGACATCATCGAGCGCCATGCCATCGACTGCGATCTCAGGCTGACCGGCCATCTGGTCGGCGCCGTCAACGGCTCCGATCTCAGGGATCTGGAAGAAGAAGCCAAGTGCCTCGAAAGCGTGATGAAGTTTAGCGATGTCGAGATCCTGTCGGCTGCGGAGGCCCGGGCCAAGGTCGACACGCCTTACCATGGCGCGATGTACGAGCCGCTTGGCGGCCACATGCATCCGCTGAACTACACGCTCGGCCTTGCCCGCGCAGCCGTGGCCGCCGGCGTCGTCATCCATGAGAATTCGGTGGCGGTGAAGCTGGAGCGCGAACCTTCGATCCGGGTCTCGACATCGAAGGGGTCGGTGCGGGCCAAGCATGTCGTGCTGGCGGGCGATGCGCTGCTCAATGGACTGGAACCGCGCGTCAACAGCCGCATCATGCCGGTCGGAAACTACATCGTCGCCACCGAGCCATTGGCAGGCGAGCGCAATGTCATCCCGGCCAATGTCGCGGTGTCCGACACGCGCTTCG
Organism: Mesorhizobium sp. B283B1A; assembly: GCF_020165735.1. Lineage (NCBI taxonomy): Bacteria > Pseudomonadati > Pseudomonadota > Alphaproteobacteria > Hyphomicrobiales > Phyllobacteriaceae > Mesorhizobium > Mesorhizobium sp. B283B1A. The sequence goes on along the minus strand of NZ_JAIUIQ010000035.1, from coordinate 26,871 downwards.
TCGTCAACTATTACCGCATGTCGGCGGACGGCCGGCTGCTGTTCGGCGGCGGCGAGCGCTATACGCCATCGCCGCCGGCCGATATTGCCGGCTTCGTGCGGCCGCACATGGAAGCCACCTTCCCGCAGCTCAAGGGCTGCCGCATCGATCATGCCTGGGGCGGGCTGGTGTCGGTGACCACATCGCGACTGCCGCATGTCGGGCATTATGGCGAGGTCTATTTCGCGCACGGCTATTCCGGCAAGGGCGTCATCCTGTCGACGTTGTCGGGCAAGCTTTTGGCCGAAGCGATCACCGGCGATGCATCACGGCTCGATTTGTTCTCGACACTGACCCCGATGCCGTTCCCCTGCGGTACCGCGCTGCGCGGGCCACTCTATGTGCTGGGCATGCTGTGGTACGCGATGCGGGACCGGATCAAGCATTGAGGGTTGGAAGATGTCGGCGGACCAGCACCCCCCTTGTATCTACACGAGAGAGATTTCGTGGGATTAGAGCGATTGAGCCAAGGTCCGGGCGGCCGCCCGGACCTTGGCTTGGCGAAGTCGCCCGTACCACCTGAGGTTACAGCCGCGGGAGAGCTTGGGATCTTCGCCTTCATCACGCACGACCGAACAGTCGCTTGGTTCCAACCGTACGCACAAGGCAGGTTACCGTGAACAGGATTATTTGTGGAGTTGATGTTTCGAAAGATTGGCTGGACGCGCATGTCTGGCCTGGCGGAGCGGCAGCGCGCTTCGCCAACGATGCGGCGGGGATCGCAGCTCTTTGGCTGTTCTGCCGCAGCCATGGCGCAGCCCTTGCGGTGATGGAGGCATCGGGCGGCTATGAACGGCTGGGGTTCATGCTCTTGTGGGCGCACGGCATGCCGTGCGGCGTGGTCAATGCCAAGAGCGTGCGCCGTTTTGCCGAGGCGATGGGCTATCTTGAGAAAACCGACAGGATCGACGCCGCTGTCATCGCCCACTATGGCGCGGTCAAGAACACGGTGCCGACGCCACCGCCAAGCGCTGCCCAGCAGCGGCTTGCCGCGTTGGTTGGCCGACTTTGCCAGATTGTCGGCGATGCGACCATCAACAAGCAGCGCAGAAGTGCCGCACGCGACGCCGAGGTATGCGCCAGCATCGAGGCGATGCTGGCCTTCCTCAAGCGCGAGCAACGGCGCCTGGAAGGCGAGATTGCCTCGATGATCGATGACGATCCGCTGTGGGCCAGGCTGGAGCGGGCCTTTCGTTCGCTCAAGGGCGTGGCCGGACGCACCGTCGCCCGCCTGATGGCCGAACTGCCCGAGATCGGCCTCATCTCCAACAAGGCTATCGCCAAGCTGGCAGGCCTCGCTCCCTTCGCCAACGATAGCGGCAAGCGCACCGGCAACAGGCATGTCCGAGGCGGACGCGCTGGGCCGCGTGGCATCCTCTTCATCGTCGCAGCCATCGTGGCCAAATTCGATCCTCATCTCAAAGCTTTCGCGCAACGGTTGCAACAGGCGGGAAAGCCAAAAATGCTCATCCGCATCGCACTCGCCAGAAAACTCCTCGTCATCCTCAATGCAAAAGCACGCGATGCGCGCAACGAGTTCGCAATTGCAACTTGACACCCCAGATAGTCGCTCTGTCCTGCCGGACATCTCCCCCACAAGGGGGGAGATTGGCAGGTTCGGCGCTGCGCTCACCTTACAACAGTATAGATTGGCGAAACCCGAGATAACAGCTGATCTCCCTCCTTGCGGGGGAGATGGCCGGCAGGCCAGAGGGGGGTGCTGTCCCGCCGACGTTGAAGGTTGGCAAGTCCTCTTAAACGACGAAAAAAACTTCAATCCGCTGCCTGGCCTCAAGCAGCGCCGGCAGGATCTCCCGTTCCATCTCGGCGACAGAAAGCCGCGCCGATTGCGTCGAGACGTTGATGGCCGCGACCGTGCTCCCTGAGCGGTCGCGGATCGGCACGGCTATCGAGCGCAGGCCGAGTTCCAGTTCCTCGTCGACGATGGCAAAGCCGTCGGCCTTCGCCTTGCCGATGGCCTCGGCCAGCAATTTTTTGTCGGTGATCGTCTTCGGCGTGCGTCTCTCGACGGTCGCCTGGCGGAGGAACGCGTCCAATTCCCCTGGTGTCAGGCCGCCCAGCAGGATGCGTCCCATCGAGGTGCAATAGGCCGGCAGCCTGGTGCCGACATCGAGCGACACGCTGAGGATGCGGCGGCCGGGAATGCGGGCGACATAGACGACATCCGGGCCCGACAGGATCGCCGCCGAGCAGGCCTCGTTCAACTGCGCCGCCACCGCCCGCATGATCGGCGCGGCGAAGCTCCACAGCGAGCCACCGCCGAGCCAGGTGCGGGCCACGGTCAGCAGGCGCGGCGACAGCGAGAACACGCGGCCGTCCTGCGTGGCGTAGCCGGTCGCAACCAGCGTCAGCAGGAAGCGGCGGGCGCCGGCACGGGTCAGGCCGGCCTCCTCCGCCATTTCGGTCAGCGTCATGCCCTGGGGCTGACGCGCCAGGATCTCCATGACGGCAAGGCCACGCTCGAGCGAGCCGACATGGTCACGGGAAACGGTCTCTTCGTCCATCGGGCCTCCGCGGAAGGGTACCGCTGCCGGGATTGACTCCGCGTCTTCGACCAGCTTAGAAAGTATCGCATATTAAACATATGTTCACAATACGAACTTTTTGTACGTGGAGCCGATGCGATGGTCAAGTTCCTGCCGCTCAAACGGGCCGTTGCGGAGAACCTCAACAATGGCGACTCCGTCGCCTTCGAGGGCTTCACTCATCTGATCCCGACGGCTGCGGCGCATGAGGCGATCCGCCAGGGTTTTTCCGACCTGACCCTGATCCGCATGACGCCGGACCTGATCTACGACCAGATGATCGGCATGGGCATGGCCAAGAAGATCATCTTCTCCTATGTCGGCAATCCCGGCGTCGGCCTGCTGCGGCGCGTACGCGATGCCATCGAGAATGGTTTTCCGAGACCCATCGAGGTCGAGGAGCACAGTCATGCCGGCATGGCCAATGCCTATGAGGCGGGTGCTGCCGGTCTGCCCTGCGCGATTTTCCGCGGCTATCGCGGCGCGGGCCTTGCGGAGGTCAACCCGAACATCAAATCCGTCACGTGCCCGTTCACAGGTGAGGTGCTGGCCGCCGTTCCCTCGATCCGGCCCGACGTCACCTTCATCCATGCGCAGAAGGCCGACCGGAAAGGCAATGTGCTGGTCGAAGGCATCATCGGCATCCAGAAGGAAGCCGTGCTGGCAGCCAGGCGTGCGGTTGTAACGGTGGAGGAGGTGGTCGACAATTTCGACGACCTGCACCCCAATCTGACCGTGCTGCCGCGCTGGACCATCGCGGCGATATCGGTCGTGCCGGGCGGCTCGCATCCGTCCTACGCGCATGGCTATTATGGGCGCGACAATGCCGCCTATCTCGAATGGGACGAGATCGCCGCCGACCGGGAAAAGTTCCAGGCCTGGATGCAGGCGAACGTCATCGAAAAGAGCGCCGACGATTTTGCTGGACGTGTCGAGCATCTGAGGAAAGCGGCATGAGCGACACTCCATTGGCCTTGGGCTTCACCCCCAACGAGATGATGACCATTGCCGCCAGCCGTGCGCTCACAAATGACGATGTCTGCTTCGTCGGCATCGGTGCGCCGTCCGCCGCCTGCAATGTGGCGCGGCTGACGCATGCGCCCGACATCACGCTGATCTACGAAAGCGGCACGATCGGCACCGCGCCGGATGTGCTGCCGCTGTCGATCGGCGATGGCGAATTGTGCGAGACCGCGGTCACCACCGTCGCGGTGCCGGAGATGTTCCGCTACTGGCTGCAGGGCGGCCGCATCTCGATCGGCTTCCTCGGTGCGGCGCAACTCGACAAGTTCGGTAACATCAACACCACCGTCATCGGCGACTATTTCCACCCGAAGACCCGGCTGCCTGGCGGCGGCGGGGCACCGGAGATCGCGACCTCGTCGAAGGAGATCTACATCACCATGGCGCAGAGCAAGCGCGGCATGGTCGAAAAGATCGACTTCTTCACCTCCTTCGGCCATGGCGAGGGCGGCGATCATCGCAAGCGCCTCGGCATCGACACGGCTGGTCCGACGCTGCTGATCACCGATCTCGCCATCTGGAAGCCTGATCCGGTGACCAAGGAATTCACGGTCGTTTCTCTGCATCCGGGTGTCTCGCGCCACCAGGTGCAGGAGAGCTGTGGCTGGGTGGTTAAGTTCGCCGAGGCGCTTGACGAAACGCCGCCGCCAAGTGAACTCGAACTCAAGACATTGCGCGACCTGCAGGCCCGCACCAAGGCGGCGCATGAAGGAACCGGAAAAACAAGGGCTGCATGACATGGCCGAGGCCTATATCTGCGATTACATCCGCACGCCGATCGGCCGCTTCGGCGGTTCGCTGTCCTCGGTGCGATCAGACGATCTCGGCGCCATTCCGCTGAAGGCGCTGGTCGAGCGCAATGCCGGCATCGATTGGCAGGCAGTCGACGACGTCGTCTATGGCTGTGCCAACCAGGCCGGCGAGGACAACCGCAACGTGGCGCGCATGGCGCTGCTCTTGGCCGGCCTGCCGAAGGAAATCCCGGGCTCGACCGTCAACCGGCTGTGCGGCTCCGGCATGGATGCGCTGACCATCGCCGCACGCGCGATCAAGGCCGGCGAGGCGGAGCTGATGATTGCCGGCGGTGTCGAATCGATGAGCCGCGCACCCTTTGTCATGCCAAAGGCCGACACGGCGTTTTCGCGCAATGCCGAGATTTACGACACCACGATCGGCTGGCGCTTCGTCAACCCGGTGATGAAGAAGCAGTATGGTGTCGATTCCATGCCGGAGACCGGCGAGAACGTGGCGGAAGACTTCGCCGTCTCCCGCGCCGACCAGGACGCCTTTGCCGTGCGCAGCCAGGACAAGGCAGTCGCCGCACAGGCCAACGGCCGATTGGCGAAGGAGATCACGGAGGTGACGATCCCGCAGCGCAAGGGCGACGCGGTGGTCGTCTCGAAGGATGAGCATCCCCGCGCCGGCACCACGGTGGAGGCGCTGGCCAAATTGCCGACGCCGTTCCGGCAAGGCGGCACGGTGACGGCCGGCAATGCTTCCGGCGTCAATGACGGGGCAGCGGCGCTGATCGTCGCCTCCGAGGCCGCCGTGAAGAAATACGGCCTGACGCCGATCGCTCGCATCCTTGGCGGGGCCGCCGCCGGTGTCGCGCCGCGCATCATGGGTATCGGACCGGCGCCGGCGACGCAGAAGCTCTGCGCGCGGCTCGGCCTGACTCCAAAACAGTTCGATGTCATCGAGCTCAACGAAGCCTTCGCCTCGCAAGGCATCGCCGTATTGCGCCAGCTCGGCATCGCCGAGGATGCCTCGCATGTCAACCCGAATGGCGGCGCCATCGCGCTCGGCCATCCCCTGGGCATGTCGGGCGCCCGCATTTCCGGCACCGCGGCGCTGGAGCTGCGCGAGCGCGGCGGCCGCTATGCACTGGCCACCATGTGCATCGGCGTCGGCCAGGGCATCGCCATCGCGCTCGAACGGGCCTGAATGCGCCTTCTGCCTGGCCCGCGAGAATCAGAGCCGGACTCGGCGCTCCGTCAAATTTGACCATGTGGACAAAAGTCCGGACCCGTTCCATAGTTCCCCGTCTGATTTTTAGAACGGCCGGCTCGACACGGCTGTCGAACAGAGGGGACTGCAATGGATAATAGGAAGAACAAATCTCATTTCGCCCGCGAAGGTCTTTCGCGGCGCAATGTCCTTGAACTGGGCGCGCTTGGCCTGGCCGCTGCCATGCTGCCGGGTGCTGCCTTCGCCAAGGACAAGAAGCTGAAGGTGGCGGCGATCTTCGCCACGCCGATAGAGGAGCCGTGGGACAACCAGATCCATGTCGCCTTGCAGAAGGCCGAGAAGGAACTCGGCATCGAGTACAAATGGTCCGAGAAGGTGCAGACCGCCGACTTTAGCCGCGTCATGCGCGAATATGCGCAAGGCGGCTATCAGCTGGTGCTGGGCGATGCCTTCGCCGCCGAACGCGAATCGCGCCGTACGGCCAAGCAGTTCCCGAAGACCGCCTGGCTGTTCGGCTCGGGCGCCGGCCCCGCCGATCCCAATTTCGGCGTCTTCGACAACTGGATCCACGAGCCGGCCTATCTGTCAGGCATGATCGCCGGCAAGATGTCGAAGTCGGGTACCATCGGCGCCGTCGCGGCGATGGGCATCCCGGAGGTGAACCGGCTGGTCAACGCCTTCTTCGCCGGCGCCAAGGAGGTCAATCCGAACATCAAGAAGAAGGTCGCCTTCATCGGTTCCTTCTTCGATCCGCCGAAGGCCAAGGAAGCCGCGGTGGCGCAGATCGATGCCGGCGCCGACGTCATCTACGCCGAGCGCTTCGGTGTCATCGAAGCGGCGGTGGAAAAGAAGGTGTTCGCCATCTCCAACATGTCCGACCAGTCGAGCCTCGGCCCGGACACGGTCATCACCGGCCCGGTCTGGGACATGTATCCGACGGTCGAACAGGCGATCAAGCTGGTCAAGGCCGGCGTCTTCACCGCGCAGGACTATGGCGACTTCTCGCGCATGGCCAAGGGCGGATCGTTCCTGGCGCCCTACCACAAGTTCGACAAGACGCTGCCGGCCGACGTGAAGGATCTGGTCGAGAAGAAGAAGGCCGAGATCCTCGAAGGCAATTTCCGGGTGGATGTGGACGAGAACACGCCGGTTTCGGATTGAGTTCTGGTCTTTAGGGGTTGGTGCTAGGCGCCCCCCTCTGTCCTGCCGGACATCTCCCCCTCAAGGGGGAGATTGGCAGCTTTGTCGGCGGCACCCTTATTCGGCGTGGAAAATTGGCGAAAGCCGAAAGTGACATCCGATCTCCCCCCTTGAGGGGGAGATGGCCGGCAGGACAGAGGGGGGCGCCTCGCGCATCCCCATCAATCAAAGCTGGATCACAAAGCCAATTCCGATCAGGAGCATCCTTGTCCTTGCCCGCCCCACTCATCGAAATGCGCGGCATCACCAAGAGCTTCGGCGCCGTCAAGGCGAACGAGGCTGTCGACCTCAGCGTGGCGCCCGGTGAGATCCTTGGGCTGCTGGGCGAGAACGGCGCCGGCAAGACGACGCTGATGAATGTGCTGTTCGGCGCCTATGCGCCCGACGCCGGCGAGATCCTGATCCAGGGCCGGCCGGTGCGCATCACCAGTTCGGCCGATGCGCTGGCTGCCGGCATCGGCATGGTGCATCAGCATTTTCACCTCGCGCCACGGCTGACGGTGCTGGAAAACCTGCTGATCGGCATTCCCGGCAAGGCGGGGCGGACCGACCGCGCCGGCGGGCTGGCGCGGCTCGCCGAAATCGGCCGCCAGCACGGCTTGACGCTTAATCCCGACCTGCCGGTCTCGGCGCTGTCGGTCGGCGAGCAGCAGCGGCTCGAAATCGTCAAGGCGCTGTTTCGCGGCGCCAAGCTTTTGATCCTCGACGAACCGACGGCGGTGCTGGCGCCCAGCGAGGTCGACGGGCTGTTTTCGGCGCTGCGCTCGATGGCGGCGCAAGGGCTCGGCATCATCTTCATCTCGCACAAGCTCAACGAGGTGCGCGCTCTGACGCATCGCTGCACGGTGCTGCGGCATGGCCGTGTCGCCGGGCGCGTCGACGACCCCGCCAACACGACGTCGGCCGCCATGGCGCAACTGATGTGCGGACATGAGATCGTGCCGCCGGCGCGGGGGCCATCGACGCCCGGTGCGGCGGTGCTGACGCTCGACGGCATTTCCACCGCGCGGCATTCGGGCACGGCGCTGCGCGGCGTATCGCTTGCCGTGCGCGGCGGCGAGATCCTCGGCATCGCCGGCGTGTCGGGCAATGGCCAACGAGCGCTGGCCGAGGTGATTTCCGGCACACGGGCGCCCGATGCCGGCGGGATGACGATAGCCGGCCAGAAGGTGACGCGGTTTTCGCCGCGCGAGGTGCAGGCGCTCGGTCTCGGCCGCATCCCCGAAGACCGCATGACCACCGGGCTGGTCACCAATCTGCCGCTTGCCGATTCAATGGTGCTGCCGCGCATCGGTACGGCTGCCTTCAGCAGCAAGGGGCTGCTCAAGCCGGATGCGATCGGCGCCTTCGCCGAGGCGCAGATCAAGGCCTATGATATCAGGTGTCCCGGGCCGATGACGCGCGCTGGCGCGCTGTCCGGCGGCAATCTGCAGAAGGCGCTGCTGGCGCGCGAACTCGCCTTCGATCCGAAGGTGCTGATCGTGTCGCAACCGACGCGCGGCCTCGACATCGGCGCGGCACGTTTCATCCACGAAAAGTTCCTCGACATGCGGGCCAAGGGCTGCGGCATCATCGTCATCGGCGAGGATCTCGAAGAATTGCTGGTGCTCTGCGACCGCATCGCGGTGATGTATGAGGGCCGCATCGCCGGCACGCTCGACAGCGCCGATGCGACGATCGCGCGGCTTGGACTGATGATGACCGGAGCGGAGGGGAGAGCCTGATGTTTCGCCTGGAAGTCCGGACCTCGACGCCCGCGTGGTTCAACCTCGCTTTGCCGCTGCTGGCGATCGGCGCGACGCTCGTCCTGTGCAGCGGCCTGATCGCGCTGGCCGGCGCCGGCGTGATCGAGGCCTATGGCGTGATGTTCACCGCCTCGCTCGGCGACAGCTATGCGATCACCGAAACCATGGTGCGCGCGGCGCCGATGATCTTCACCGGGCTGGCGGTGGCCGTCGCCTTCCGGGCTAAATTCTGGAACATCGGCGCCGAGGGGCAATTGCTCGCCGGCGCGGTCGCCAGCTGCTTCGTCGGCGCGATCCCGATGCCGGGACCGCTCGCCATGGTCTTGATGGCGGTGGCGGGCGCTGCGGCAGGTGCCGCGGTAGCGCTGGCGCCGGCGACGCTGCGGGTCAGATTCAAGGTCGACGATGTCGTCTCCTCGCTGCTGCTCAACTCGGTCATCTACTACGCGCTGATGGCGCTGATCGAAGGGCCGTGGAAGGATAGTTTCAGCGGCTATCCGATCTCGCCGCCGATCGAGGATTCGGCGAATTTTCCGGTGCTGATCGAGGGCACGCGGCTGCATCTCGGCGTCATCGTGGCGCTGATCGCCGCGCCTTTGATCTGGTTCCTGATCGTGCGCACGACGCTCGGCTTCCGCATCAGGGTCACCGGCGAAAACCCGGAAGCGGCCCGCTATGGCGGCATCCATGTCGAGCGGGTGCTGATCTCGACAGCGCTGCTGTCGGGTGCGCTGGCCGGGCTCGCCGGCGTCGGCGAGGTTGGCGGCGTGCATTTCCAGGTGATGAGCGACATCTCGCCGGGCTACGGCTATTCCGGCATCGTCGTTGCCATGCTGGCGCGGCTCAACCCGCTCGGCGTCGTGCCGGCGGCGATCTTCCTGGCCGCCGTGATGACCGGGGCCGAGGCGATGTCGCGCGCGACCGGCGTGCCGGCCTTCCTCAGCGATGTCATCCAGGGCACCGCGCTGCTGGCCATGCTGGTGGCGCTGCTGTTCACCGCCTACCGCATCCGCCGCGTCGGAGCTGTCCGATGAGCGCGGTGTTCGAACAGATTTTTCAGGTCGGCTTCCTGGCCGCGATCATCCGCATTGCCACGCCTTTGGCCTTTGCCACGCTCGGCGAAATGTTCTCCGAGCGGTCCGGCGTGCTCAATCTCGGCATCGAGGGCATCATGCTGCTCTGCGCGATGACCGGCTTCACCGCCACCAGCCTCAGCGGCAGCCTTTGGCTCGGCGTGCTGGTGGCGGTGCTGACGGGCATGCTGATGGGCGCGCTGCACGCGCTGTTCACCGTGGCGCTGGGCTTGAGCCAGCATGTCTGCGGCATCGGCGTCACGCTGTTTTCGTCCGGCCTTGCCTATTTCCTCTACCGGCTGATCTTCGGCCAGCAATCGGTACCGCCCAGCATCAAGGGTTTCCAGACGCTGCCGATCCCGCTGCTGTCGGAGGTTCCGGTGATCGGGACGGCGGTGTTCAACCAGTTTGCGCTCGTCTACATGGCGATCTTGGCCATCCCGCTCGCCGCCTTCGTGCTCTACCGTACGCCATGGGGCCTGTCGGTGCGCATGGTCGGCGAAAATCCGCGTGCCGCCGATTCGGCCGGTGTCAGCGTCATCGCCACGCGCTTCCAGGCGGTCATCCTCGGCGGTGCGCTGATGGGGTGGGCCGGCGCTTTCCTGTCGATGGCGCAGTTCAACGCCTTCACCTTCGGCGTCGTGTCCGGACGTGGTTGGGTGGCCATCGCGCTGGTCGTCTTCGGCCGCTGGGATCCGTGGCGCTCGGCGGGCGCGGCACTGCTGTTCGCCTTCGTCGATGCATTGCAGCTGCGCATGCAGGCGAGCGGCCTCGGGCACATCCCCTACGAAGCGTTCCTGATGCTGCCCTTCATCTTCACCATCGTTGCCATGGCCGTGATGTCACGCAACGCGGTGGCGCCATCGGCGCTGTTGAAGCCGTTCCGGAGGGAGGAGCGGTAGACGAGTAGGGCGTCCTTTCCTCTCCCTCCGGAGGGGGGAGAGGTGGCTCGGCGAAGCCGAGACGGAGTGGGGGAACCACCTCGCAGCAGTCGCCAACGGAAGGGACCTAAGCGCAAGAAGCTTTCTGTACCGCGCCGAGAGTCGACCCCCACTCCGTCGAGCTGCGCTCGACACCTCTCCCCCGATCGACGGGGGAGAGGAAGGGCGCCAGGCTGTCGCCTCACATCGCCGTAAAACCATTGTCGACGAACAGATGCGTGCCGTTGACGAAGCTCGATTCGTCGCTGGCGAGGTACAGCGCTGCCTTGGCGACCTCTTCCGGCTCGCCAATCCGGCCCTGCTGCGCGGCTAGCGCCGCATCGGAGACATCGATGCCGAGCCTGCCGAGATCGGCGACCTCGCGCAGGCCGTGCGGCGTGCGGATGAAGCCGGGGCAGACGGCGTTGCAGCGGATGTTGCGGTCGCGGAATTCGACGGCGATGGCGCGGGCGAACATGTGGCAGGCGCCCTTGGTGGTGTCGTAGAGCACCTCCATCGGCGTCGCGGTCACCGCCGAGATCGACGAGGTGCAGACAATCGAGCCGCCGCCGGCCGCGATCATGCCGGGCAGCACAGCGCGCGTCATCAGGAACATCGAGCGGACATTGACGGCGTGCAGCCAGTCCCATTCCTGGACCGTCGTCTCCAGGAAGGGTTTGATGACGATGGTGCCGGCGTGGTTGAACAGCACGGTGACCGGGCCGAGCTGTTCGGTCGCCCCTTTCACCGCGGCTCGACCTGCGCTTCGTCGGACACGTCGGCGACGAAATGCTCGGCTATGTGTCCCCGCGCACGTATCGCGGCCGCCGTGGCGGCGGCCGCCTCGCGATTGCGGTCGATGATCGCGACCTTGGCGCCTTCGGCGGCAAACAGTTCCGAGGCCGCTCCGCCCATTCCCGTGGCGCCGCCCGAAATGATGGCGACCTTGCCGGCCAGTCTCGTGCCCATTTTTCAGTTCCCCATGGTTGATGGTCTTCGTGTGCTCGGGCGATGCTACCGTGCGCGCAGCGGGCGGCCAATGGACGAATTGGGCACAGCGGGAACAAGGACATAGGTCCGTTCGGTCGCTTCGCGGCAATGCGAACGCCCCGCCGATCCATCGCGCTGACAAGCGCTCTCAGCAATCCGCAACCAATCTGTCGTCCGAAATAGGAAAATAATTCTGCTTTTGGCCAAAAAATAGCAATCGACAAAGTCTACAAGTTTTATAGATTAACCGGCGAGACGGAGGTCGATATGTCCTATATCCAGAACGCTCAGACTGACAGCAGCGGCCAGAGAGTGGCCAATGCCCAGACCTTTCGCCCGGCCTATGCCGGCGCTTTCGCCTATCTCGTCTTTGCCCTTGCGTTCGTGTTCACCGGGGCGGTCGTTCTCGGCCTTATTCCCTGAGCTTCAGGCTGGCCCCGAGACATTAGACTGACGGGGCTAGTTGCCCCATATTTTCAGGCAATCGGAGTTGAATGAACCGGATTCCCGGCGCGCTTGCGCGCGGCGGGGATTCGAACTTCACCGCATCCATGATTCCAGAGATGGAGGAGATGAAATGCCGATCGAATTCACGCATGTACCCGGCAAGACCGCCGATACCACGGCGCCCTTCTTCTATGATTTCGCCGAGACGGCGACCAAGCTCGGGCTGATCGAGGATAGCGGCTTCCGCAAGATCGTCGTCGACGATTCGGCAGGGCTGCTGACCAATATGGATCTCGCTTCCCAAGTGCTTAACCGCACCGCTTCGCTGGAAGTGGTGCTCACCCACTGGGCCGGCGTGATCGAACCGACGGTGGCGGCCCGCCAGCTGGCGTCGATCGACAGTGAAAGCGGCGGACGGCTGGCGCTCAGGATGATCAGCGAGCCGTTGAACGATGACGATGCCGAGACACGGCCGGTCGAACATGGCGTCGTCTGGCAGCGCATCGACGAATATCTGGTGCTCTTGAAGCGGCTGTGGTCGAACGACCGGCCCTTCGACCATGAAGGCGCGTTCTACAGCATCAAGGACGGCTATGTGCCGCGCAAGGGTCCTCACGGCGCCGACCTCGTCATCCGCGTGGGCGGACAATCCGGAACGGCGCTCAAGGTGGCCGGCCGGCATGCCGATGTCTTCGAACTGGCGCCGGGCTCGATCGATGAAATCAGGCAATTGATGGAGCGGGCGCGTGGCGCTGCCGCCGAACATGGCCGCGCCGGCAAGCTGCGCTTCGCGCTTCCGGTCCGGATTCACCGGGGTGCGTCCGCCACGGGGCACAAGGCGGTCGACCTGTCCGGGCCGCCGGCTCAGGTCGCGCTGTCGCTGCTTGCCTATGCGGCTCTCGGGATCGATGAGTTCATGATCGTCGGCGTGGACACGCCGCGGGAGATCGCGACGGTCGGCCGGGAAACGCTCGCCTTGCTGCGCAATTCACTGGCGCGTCGCGAAGATGACGCCTTCCGACCCGGGACGTACGCGTCTCGCAGTGGTCCGGAGACCCGTGCCGCGGGGTGAAACATCCTGTGGAATCAAAGCCATTCCGCAGCGTCGCGATCCTTCACACCCCCCTCTGACCGGCAGGCCAGAGGGGGGTGCTGTCCCGCAGGCATCGATCTTAAATGCTCTAACTTACCTTGCTGGATAATTGCGACAGGCCGTCGATGATAGCGGCTGAATCCGCCAGCGCGCCGAAGACGCCGTCCTCGACCGTTACCATGTGAAGCGCCGCCTCGTGCGCTTGCCGGTCACCACTGGCGCAGGCGTCCGAGATCGTCAGGCACTGAAAATTGCGGTCGCAGGCCTCGCGCAGCGTGGTGTGGACGCAGACATCGGTCGTGCATCCGGAAAACATCAGATGCGTGATGCCTTGCGCGCGCAGCACGAGCTCGAAATCCGTGTAGGTGAAGGCACCGTTGCAGGTCTTGTCGACGATGATGTCGTCAGGCGCGACATCGATCTCCGGAACGATCTGGAACCCCGCGCCCGAGCGCAGCAGGATGTCGGTGCCATCGAGACCGGAGCGCTTGCGGCGCCATTTCTCGTAAGGCGTCATGTCGGCCATATCGGCGCGGTATCCTTGCCTGGTGTGGATGATGGTGACGCCGGCTCTGCGCGCGGCTGATATCAGCCGGTTCACGGTCGGCAGGATCGCCCGCAGCGGTGAGGGGTCATATCCCTGCTTGGCGAAATAGCCCGTCGTCGACAGGAAATCCTGCTGCAGGTCGATGACGACGAGCGCGGTGTTTTCGGCGACGAGCATGCCGTCATAGGGGAAGTCGAAGGGCGTTGCCTTGATCATCGGTGGCTCCCTGTTTTCGACCAACCATAATGGTTCAATGCGCCGACACCAGACGCTGGGCTTCATTGCGCGTGTTTGCGCCTCTCCCGCTTGGCCCGCGTCCGCCGATCAGAATCTGGTCGCGATATCGGCTGTCACGACGAATTGTTGACCGTTGCAGTCATCTTCAATGTTGACTATTAAGGTCATGTTTCATAGTCAACCGGGCACCTACCTGCCGGGCCAGAAATTGGAAGTCCGGCGGCCGCACTGGAGAAGAGCCATGAGCGTGGCTGGAGCCGAGACTGCCTTTCAAATCGACGCGGTGCGTTTTGCCGTCGGCGAGCGGACGTTGCTCGGCCCGGTTTCGCTCGAATTGCAGCGCTCGCGCGTCTATGGGCTGATCGGCCACAACGGCTCGGGCAAATCGACGCTCATCAAGCTTCTGGCACGCCAGCAGCCGGCAAGTTCCGGCGCCATCACCTTCGCCAAACGGCCGCTGCCGCAATGGGGTGCGCGTGAGTTCGCTCGTGCGCTTGCCTACCTGCCGCAGACGACGCCGGCGGCGACCGGCCTCACCGTGCGCGAGCTGGCGACGCTGGGGCGCTATCCCTGGCATGGCGCGCTCGGCCGCTTCGGTTCCGAGGACAGGCGACATGTCGAGGAAGCGCTCGGCCTGACCGACATGGACGGTTTCGCCGACCGGCTGGTGGATGAATTGTCGGGCGGCGAGCGCCAGCGCGCCTGGCTTGCCATGCTGGTGGCGCAGAATGCCGGCGTCATGCTGCTCGACGAGCCGATCTCGGCGCTCGACATCGCCCATCAGGTCGAGGTGCTGGGGCTGGTCAGGGATCTCAGCCGCAAGCGCGATCTCTGCGTCGTCGTGGTGCTGCACGATCCCAACATGGCGGCGCGCTATTGCGACGATCTGATCGCCATGAAGGACGGCAAGCTGCTGGCGCGCGGCACCCCCGGCGAAATCATGCGGGGCGACGTGCTGAAAGGCATTTTTGGCGTGGAGATGGGCGTGTTCGCGCACCCCGTCACCGGCCAACCCGTCGGCTACGTGCAGTAGGCTGAGGGGGCGGGAAACAGGAAGCGGCTCGCCGCTGTGAAAACAAGGAAGAAGCTCTTGTCGAGAAATGGTTTGTTGGCGGCGTTGGTCGCAGTCATCCTGTCGGCTGCCAGTGCAGCGGCCCAGGAGCAACCGGCCGGCACCGCCCCCACTGTCGAGGCGCCTGCTGCCGCAGCACCCGTTGCACCAGCCGCGCCCGCCTCACCGGCTGCCGCACCGGCCATGATGGCACCCGCGCAACAGCAGCCAGCTGGCGCGCCGAGTGCGACAGCCGGATCTTCGGCGGCAATGGAGTTGACCTTGCCGCACGACCTGTCGCCATGGGGCATGTTCATGGCCGCCGACATTATCGTGAAAGCGGTGATGATCGGACTGGCCTTCGCGTCCTTCGTCACCTGGACGATATGGCTGGCGAAATCGCTGGAAATTCTTGGCGGCAAGCTGCGCATCAGCCGCGCCGTCCGCGCGATCGGCGATGCCGCCACCTTGAAGCAGGCGAGCCGCGCGCTCGATCGCAGCGGCGGTCCCGGCGCACTCCTGGTGCGGGCGGCGGAGGAAGAGACCGCGCTCTCGGCCGGCGCGCTCGACCATGTCTCGGGCGACGGGCTGAAGGAGCGGGTCACCTCGCGCCTGTCGCGCATCGAGGCGGCGGCATCGCGGCGCATGTCGCGCGGTACCGGCTTGCTGGCGACGATCGGCTCGACCGCGCCTTTCGTCGGCCTGTTCGGGACCGTCTGGGGCATCATGAATGCCTTCATCGGCATATCGCAGGCGCAGACCACCAATCTCGCCGTGGTCGCACCCGGCATCGCCGAAGCGCTGCTGGCCACCGCGATGGGGCTCGTCGCGGCGATACCGGCGGTCGTCATCTACAATGTCTTCGCGCGCTCGATAGCCGGCTACCGGCAGATCCTGGCCGATGCGTCGGCGGGCGTTGAACGGCTGGTCAGCCGCGACCTGGATTTCCGCACTGTCGCGCCCGCGACGGGGATGGCGGCGGAGTAGCGGGAGCGTAGGATGGGAACCAGAATCCGCCAGACCATGGATGACGATCTCGAGGAAAGCCACGAGATCAACGTCACGCCGTTCATCGATGTCATCCTGGTGCTCCTGATCATCTTCATGGTCGCGGCACCGCTGGCGACGGTGGATGTCAATGTCGACCTGCCGGGATCGACTGCAACGCCCGCGCCACGGCCGGAAACGCCGCTGTTCCTGACGTTGATGGATGACCTGACGCTGGCGATCGGCAACGACACCGTGCCGCGCCCGGTCTTCGCCGCGACGCTGGACGGCAAGACCAAGGGCGACAAGCAGACGCGCATCTTCCTGCGCGCCGACAAGGCGGTCGCCTATGGCGACCTGATGGAAGCGATGAACCTGTTGCGCGGCGCCGGTTATCTGAAGATCGCGCTGGTCGGCCTTGAGGCGGTGCCCGCGGCCGATGCTCCGGCACCCGCCACCGGAGCGGCAGCGCCATGACACAAGCGGCCGCCATGCCAACGGCTGAGCTGTCGCGCCTTGGTTGGCGCGACCTTGGCTTGTGGGCAGGCGCAGCCGCGCTGGTGCTCGGCGCTCATGTCGCGGTCGCCTATGCGGTGCAGAGCTTCAGTCCGATCGAGCCGGATGGCGGGCCGCCGCCGGCGCTGATGATAGAGATGTCGCCGATGGTGATCACGCCTGCGGAACAGGCCGCGATGCTGGATGCGGCGGTACCCGACCAGGCCGAGCCGGTCGAGGAGACCAAAGCCGAGCCCGAGAAAGTGGTAGAGCGGCCGCAGCCGACCGAGCAGGCGGAAACGGCGCCTCCCGACGAGATCGAGCCGACAGAGACAAGCGAAGCGGAACCAGTCGACCAGCCGCCGTTGGGAGAGGTCGTTCCCGACGTCGTCGAGACGGTCGCGCCGGAGGTCGTCGTTCCGCTGCCGCAGCCAAAGCCGCTCGAGCAGCCCAAGGAAAAGAAACCGGTCTCAGTCAAAGCGAAAAAGCCGGTCGAAAAGCCCAAGCCACGGCCAAGGAAGGAAAAGGCGGAGCCGGCAAGGACGGTGGCCGCCGCAAGCGCGAACAGCAGGCCGGCGGCCAAGGCAGCCGCGCCGAAGTCGTCGGCCGGGTTTTCAGGTATCAGCCCGGCCAAGTGGGAGTCGCGGCTGAAGGCATGGATCAATCGGCACAAGCGCTATCCGAGCGCCGCGAAATCCAGGGGCGCGCAAGGCAATACCAACGTAGCCTTCACGGTGGACGGATCCGGGCGGGTGATATCGGCACGTGTCGTGCGCTCATCCGGCGACGCCGAACTCGATCGGGCCGCGCTTGCCGTACTGCAGGGGGCCACCGTTCCGGCGCCACCACCGGAACTCGGCTCGCGCGTCAGCCGCACGGCGCCTTTCGTGTTCAGTCTTCGGAACTGAAGCAATCCGGGAACTGAAGCAATTCCGGGAAACTGATGCAATTCCGGGAAAAACCGGAGCCGGCTCTCTACCGAAGGCTCATCGACCGGCACAGCGCTTCGACCTGCTCCAGGTAGAAGCGGCATTTCGTGCGCAGGGTCGCGAGGTTCGGATCGCCGGGACCATTGATCTCGACGGTCTGCATCATGAAGTCGAAATGGGCATGGAAAGCATCCGCCGCGCCCCAGAGGCTGTCGGCTTGCCAGGTGTCGGCCACTGCCATGGAAATCAGTTGACGGGCTTCGCCGCGCGCGGCATCCGGCGATGCCGGCCGACTGGAGATCAGGGCATGGAGCCGGCCGAAGACGCTTTCGCTGGCGTCGGCGGCCCTGATGGCGGCGATCATGTTCATTTGCGGGTCCCCTCAATTGTCTGTTGGCAATCTCGGCCTCGGCCTGCTCGAACCAGTAGACCATTCCGGCATGGTCAAGGTCGGCGGCGGCCGTCTCAGGAGCGGCAGCAGGCCTTGTAGCGCACAAAGTGTCTCCCACCGGTTCGGCGACGAGCCCGCCGGTGCGCACAGGGCTGGCGAGTGCATCCGCTACGCTCTCCTTGGCTGCGCGTGGTTTTCCTTTGCACGCGGCGTGGGATGCATCGGGTTGCCGCTGAGTTGCGCATGCCTCGCCGGTCGCGCGCCGCGCAGGACATCGAAGGCCTCGGCATAGGCCATGCCGAGCAGATAAGAGATCATGGGAAAACGGCTTGCTTCGGCCATCTGCACCAGCTCATTGGTCATCGACGCGATATATTGAAGGCTATCGATCTCCGACTGACGTAGGGACTGATTTGCCACGTAGTGCTCCTGTCATATTGAGGCGGCTAATTAATTGACCGACCCGCCGAATGCGGGCCTGGTTCCGGGGTCGAGAGGGTCAAGGCATAGATCGGTGCGTCGGTGAGGCGATCGAGGCCGAGAAGACGCTTGATCGCCGTATGGCTGAGCGCGGCCGTGGGGCAGGCCGACAAACCGTGCCTGGTTGCCGCCAACATCATGTTCTGGCCGATATGGCCGGCTTCGATCAGCACGACGCGATAGGCGTTGGCATCCTCATATTTCCACATGGTGCGGTCGAGGCTGGCGCAAAGCAGGATGAGGCAAGGCATGGCATCCGCCCATTCCTGCCCGCCGACCAGTTCGGAGATCTTCGGCAGATGATTGGCCGAGATCCTGCCGAGATCGTGATCAGCGGCGGAATAGTGGTAGACGCCAGGCTCCAGGCCCTCGACGCCCAGTGCGACCACGTAGGCTTCATAGGGGTTTCGCGCGCCGCCAGAAGGGGTCATCCCCAGTGGCAGGGCGCCAACGCAATTGCTGGTTTCGCCGGTGATGCCCATGCCTGCGAACAGGCAGTCGGAAAGCTGTTTTGCAGTGATGGTGGGCGCGGCCGCCGTGCGATTGGTGCGGCGCTGCGCCATCAAGGCCAGGAGTTCATTGTCATCCAGCGCGCTCGGCAGCGCAATGGCGCCCGCGGCGTTCTTGAGCAGGAGATCGGGCTGCGCGACGTGACCGGCGCGTTCGATCTGCCGAGCCTCGGCCTGTTCGATGGTCATGAACTCCGAGTCCTGGACGCAGAAATGCATCAGCGCGGTCGGGAGCCCCCAGTTCCATTGCCCGGAGAACTGTGTCTCCTGCTCGGCCAGCGGCGAGCCGGCGGGGACCAAGGCGGAAAAATCAAGCAGTTGCGGGACGACGGCATTCAGCTCGGCCTTCGACCATCCGTGGGCACGCGCGATCTCCGCCGTGGAGGCCCATTCGTCCCAGGACGCGAGGAGGCCGATCACCTCGGGGCTGCATTCGAAGACACTTCTGGTTAGGA
The DNA here is from genome assembly GCF_020165735.1 of Mesorhizobium sp. B283B1A. Lineage (NCBI taxonomy): Bacteria > Pseudomonadati > Pseudomonadota > Alphaproteobacteria > Hyphomicrobiales > Phyllobacteriaceae > Mesorhizobium > Mesorhizobium sp. B283B1A. The sequence goes on along the minus strand of NZ_JAIUIQ010000035.1, from coordinate 7,746 downwards.
AATTGCAGGCCGTGACCTTGTTCGTCCCGGGGTAGAAGACAAGCGTTTTTGAAGAGCGCATTTTCATGATGCTGAATGCCGTTTGTGGAAGCGAGGCACTTTGTGAAAGCAAGGCACCGACAGGCCGACGGCCTGTCGGACACCGAGCGACTTCAGCGCTTGTTGTAGTGCATGCCCTGCGAGAAGAAGACCGTTTGCGTGCCTGCGGCGACCGTCAGCTTCGGGGCATTGTTCACTTTCTTGGCCATTTTCGTCCCTTTCCCGACCCCAATGGGATCTGATGAGAGATCCCCCACAACGGGATCCGCGAGAAGAAAGGTAAGGTCGAAAGAGTTAACAGTTTGTTAAAATTATAGTAAAGCTAATGTTGTCTGAAATATCTTTCTTGCTCGTAAAGTCTAAAAAATCGATTTTTCTCGGATATGGAGTAGCCTGTCGGCAACATACGCTTTTTCGGGGTATCCTTATTCTTATTTAGCGTAACCGGGAGACTGGTCTTGCCAGTCGCGGGCAAGGCTGACGACCAGCTGATCGATGGCCGGATCGTCAAACCCGACGACATGCGCCATGCGGATCGCATGCCGTGCCGGGATGCCGGACAAATCCTGCCGCATGATGACCGATACGAACGCCGGTCCGGCCTCGGTCAGGAGCATGGCCTTGCCGATCAGCACCGGTTCGGAGATGGGAGCCCATTGCACGGAGATCAGCGACGGTTCGCCGGTCTGGCGGCGGTTGACGCCGCTGAAATAGATCCAGTTCAGGCGCGAGATGGCCACGCCATAGTGGTTGCCGCGCGCCCGCGCCCAAGTCGAGCCACGGCGCTCCGACCATCCGGTGACCCTGCGGAACGTGACCAGTTCGGCCTCGCGGCGTACGAAGGTCACCGACCGCATCAACAGATCGGGACGGGCCGGAATCGAAAAATAGGTGAAATAGGTGCCTCCCGCGATCGATGGGGCGGGCGGGCGGATCATCTGTTTGAACAGGATTTCGGAAATCGGCGGCAGGCCGGCTACCGTGGGTTCGGGCGTACCCGGATCCCGGTACAGTTCGGGTTCGTTGATGCGGAAGTAGTCGCAAATCAGCTTGGCAGTGGCCTTGTTCGGAACGGTCTGCCCCTGCAGGTAACGTTCGAACTGTGTGCGGTTGATACCTAACTCACGGCATACCGCGCTAACGGAGGCATGATCCTTGCAGAGCCGTCTGAGATTTGCAGCGAGATTCTCGCGAATGGACACGTCTTTGCTTTCGCAGGCGAATTCTTCATTTCGATTCGGATTCCATATAGCGTCTTCGGGTCGCCACCACCGAAACGCCTTCTCACAACACACAGAAAAAACTGATTTGAAAACGTCAGTCTAATGGGGCGGCTTGCAAAAAAAATAGCGCCGATCCCGCAGCGGCCATCGCCATAAGTCCAATTGACAATCGTCTTGCCTTGGAAACCGCGGCAAATTGCCCATGGCCTTTTTTGGGGGCATCGGCGCCGAGGCGCCGCATCGCGATACATGGGATGCTGCTGGCGCCTTGGTGGCGCAGCAAAAGGGGGAAAACCGATTATTCCGCTGGTGGAGCTGAGGAGGATCGAACTCCTGACCTCGTCATTGCGAACGACGCGCTCTCCCAGCTGAGCTACAGCCCCGTCCAACGGATGGCGCATTTATCGGGCGTGGCGGTTTTCTGTCAAGGCGGCGTTTTGCCGAAATTACCGGCCGCTCGACGTCAGGTCGCCGCCGGTGGAACGCCGCCTTGCTGGTTTCGCGTATTCGCCCATTCGTCGGCGCGCAACAAGCGGCCATCCGCCGCTTCCTGCCTCACCTCGGCGGCGGATGAAGGAGAAGCCACTTGGCGCCGCCGGTCACTTGACGGAAAAATCGACCGTTTCCTTCACAGTGCCGTCGACAGCGATCTGTACCTGATAGGTACCGACCGGCCAGCCGGCATCCGGCTTGGTCATCGAGGAGTCGACGTGGTTGTCGATCGTGCCGATTTCGAAGTTGACTTCGTCGATCTTGTAGTTCGCCGGCGCAACACCGCCGGAATCGACCGAAATCCAGCTCACGGTGAGCTTCGATCCCGAAGCCACCTCGTCCGTCAGGTCGGCGGAGAGGAAAATCTTCGCCGTGTCCGGTGAAAATGTCGCCTGCGTCTGCTCCGCATGCTCGGTGGCCGACAGCACGATGTTTTGGAATCCTTCGGCCTGGGCCGGCAAGGCGAATGCCCCAACCGCCACCAAGGCGGCTGTTCCCAACCCCATAACCATCGACCGAATGCGCATGCATTTTCCTTTGAAACAAACCGGGGTCTGGGCCGACTCACGTCGCGCGTGCCCGCGGCCGTTTGTAGAATTCGAGGACCGGGTTTGTCCATGAAGCCTCGGTGCCGTGACCGGACCATTTTTGACACACCGGCATCGAGCCGAGCGAAAAACGGTTATGGTTCGGCATTGGCGCCCACGCAAAGCCAGCCCTTGCCCGTATCGCATGCAATGGCTACATGTCGGCAACAATTGGAGACCGGCATGCTCGCCCTCATTCAAACAATCGTCATGGCGCTCGACCTCTACTGGTGGGTCATCATCGCCTCGGCGATCTTTTCCTGGCTCTACGCCTTCAACGTCGTCAACTCACGCAACCAGTTCGTCGGCAGCATCGGCAACATGCTCTACCGGCTGACCGAGCCGGCGCTGCGGCCGATCCGCCGCTTCATGCCGGACCTTGGCGGCATCGACATCTCGCCGATCATCCTGCTGTTGATCCTGTTCTTCCTCAGGCAGTTCATCCTCACCACGGTGGCGCCGCTGCTGCTGGGCGCCTGACGACCGCATGAGCGCGCCGTTCCGCATTCGCGACAACGGCATCGATCTGTTCGTGCGGCTGACGCCGAAATCTTCCGTGGACAGGCTCGAAGGCGTCGAAACGGCGGCGGACGGGCGAAGCCACGTGAAGGCGCGGGTCCGCGCCGTGCCGGAAAACGGCGCCGCCAATCAAGCGCTGGAAAGACTGGCCGCCAAGACGCTGGGCGTGCCTGTTTCGGCCGTTTCGGTTGTCGCTGGCGGTACGGCCAGGCTGAAGACGCTGCGGATCTCAGGCGATCCCGAGGCGCTGTCACGGAGCATTGAAGCGCTCGGCGGCTGATCCAGGATCCACCGCTTGCGCGGCATGGAGACCCTTGATCTGTCTGCGGGACAGCGCCCCCTCTGTCCTACCGGACATTCCCCCACGACGGAGGAGATCGGCAGGCTCTCAATCGCCGAGCGGCAAACGCGGGTCGTCGACCTTCAGCGTGTTCACGCTCTGCTTGATGCGGCGCAAATTCTCCAGCACCTTCGGGCCGCGCGTCTCGGCTACCGACGTCACGATCATGTCGACGATCGCCAGCAGCGCATAGCGCGACGATGTCGGCTTGTAGATGTTGCCGTCCTCGAGCGGCTGCAGATGGATGACCGTGTCGGCGACCTTGGCCAGGGCAGACTCCGGCGCGGTGATGGCGATGGTGGAGGCGCCATATTGCTGGGCGACCTGTACCGCTTCGATGACCGAACGCGCATAGCCTGAGACGGAAAAGGCGACCAGTGTGGTTTCGGGCGTGGCAACGGCGGCGTACATGCGCTGCAGCTGGCCGTCGATCTGCGCCAGCACCGGCAGGCCGAGCCGGAACAAGCGGTTCTGCATCTCGGTCGCCATCATCGAGGAGATGCCGCCGGAGCCGATACACAGAACGTTGCCCGACGTCGCAAGCCGCTCGGCGACGGCGACCAGCGTCGTCATGTCGAGGTTCTCGCTGGCGCGCTGGATGGCTGAGATCGCCGCTTCGGTGATGGCGGAGGCGATGCGCTGCTCGCGCGCGTCGCGGCTCAGCGGCTCGGGCGAAAGATACTGGCCGCCGATGGCGATGGCCTGCGCCAGGTAGAACTTGAAATCGCGCAGGCCCTCGCAGCCGAGATTGCGGCAGAAGCGGGTCACCGTCGGTTCGCTGACGCCGACGCGTCCGGCGATCTCCGAAATCGCCGCCTTGGAGGCGAAGTCGAGATCGGACAGTACCAGGCCGGCCAGCCGGCGGTCCGACTTGGTGCCGTCCTGCGATATCAGCTGCAGCCGCGTGATGATGTCGGCCGGCGTCTTCATGCGCGTGTATTCGTCATTGGCGCTTCCGTCGTCATCTCAGCGGCAGGCCCGTCGCGGTGTCGAACAGATGGATTTTGGCGGGATCGACCGAGACCGGCAGCAGATCGCCAGGCCTGACCGGCACCCTGTCGCGGAACACGGCACGCACCGCGTCGACACCAATGGAACCATAGACATGAGTCTCGGAGCCGGTCGGCTCGACGACATCCACCTTCAGCGCCATGGCGTCGGTCGTTTCACCGATGATGAAGTGCTCGGGCCGGATGCCGGCCTCGACCGCGCTGCCGGCCGGCAGCGGGTTGCCGGCAAGCGCAAGCCGGCCGCCGCCGATCGACTCGAACCAGGTCCTCTCAGGGGTCGTCTTGAGAGCCCCGGAGACAAAGCTCATCGACGGGGAGCCAAGGAAGCCGGCGACGAACTTGTTGGCCGGCCTGTCGTAGAGTTCGAGCGGCGCCCCGACCTGCTGGATCCGGCCGCGGTCCATCACGACGATGCGGTCGGCCATGGTCATGGCCTCGATCTGGTCGTGGGTGACGTAGACGATGGTCGATTTCAGCCGCTGGTGCAGCGCCTTGATCTCGACGCGCATCTGCACGCGCAACTGCGCATCGAGATTGGACAGCGGTTCGTCGAACAGGAACACCGACGGCTCGCGCACGATGGCGCGGCCCATGGCGACGCGCTGGCGCTGGCCGCCCGACAATTGCCGGGGGTAGCGGTCGAGATAGGAGAACAGGTTGAGGACGCCGGAGGCCTTCTTGACCTTGTCGTCGATGGCCGTGCGCGTCTCGCCGCGGATCTTCGGGCCAAAGCCAATGTTGTCGGAGGCCTTGAGATGCGGGAACAGCGCATAGGACTGGAACACCATGGCGATGTTGCGCTGCTGCGGCGGCAAATCGTTGGCACGCACGCCGCCGATCAAAAGGTCACCGGAGGTGATCGTCTCCAGGCCAGCCAGCATGCGCAGCAAGGTCGACTTGCCGCAGCCGGATGGGCCGACCAGCACCACGAACTCGCCGCCCTTGATATCGAGGCTTATGTTCTCGAGGATCTTGTGCTGGCCGAAGGATTTCGACAGGTCGCGAAACTCGACGTCGGTCATGGTCACGCTCCCAATATGTCGTCGATGAAGGGCAGGCAGCCGGCGGTCAGTCCGGCATCCACGGGCATCACCACGCCTGTTATGCCCGATGCGCGGTCCGAGGCAAGGAAGGCCACTGCTTCGGCCACTTCCGAAGCATTGACGATGCGGCCGAGCGGGTAGAGCCGCTGCAATTTGCCGAGGATCTCCGGATCCTTGGCAAGGCGATGGTCCCAGGCGGCGGTACGGATCGATCCCGGGCAGACGACATTGGCGCGCACGCCGCTGCGGCCAAGCTCGACCGCGATCGATTTGGCATAGGCGTTGATGCCGGCCTTGGCGGCGGCGTAGGCGGGATTGCCGAAATGCGCGATGGCGTTGACGGAGGAGATGAAGACGACATTGCCCGAACCGCGCGCGGCCATTGCCTTGGCAATGGGGTCGGCGAACATCATCACCCCGGTCAGGTTGAGGTCGAGTTCGTGCTCGATCTTGTCCGCCGTCAGCGCTTTCAGCGTTTCGGCACGTGTCCAGCCGGCATTGTTGATCAGGATGTCGGGCACGCCATCCTTGTCGAGCACGGCAGCAATGGCCTTCTCCACCGACGCCCGGTCGAGAAGGTTGAAAACATGGCGCGAGGCAAGGTTCAGGCTGGCCAGCGCCTCGTCGGACTGATCGCAGCCGACCACCCGCGCGCCCCGCTCGGCCAGCAGTGCGACGATCGCCGAGCCAAGGCCACCGCCGGCGCCCGTGACAACGACAGTGCGGCCTTCGAATTCGGCTTTCGAAACCACGGCGCTTGCTCCTCCCGCAGGTCAGGCAGATGTCGGCAGGCTAATGAAGGGAATGTAATTAAGCAACATATTAATCCGCTTGCATGCGGCCAATTCATCGATAATGTAGGAAAGTCACATAAATCTTGCGCCAGCGATCAGGCTCAAGGGGCGCATAGGCGCGGACAAAAATGGGAGAGATCAGATGAACGTTGCGAAATGGACTGTCGGCCTGATGGCCGGAATGAGCATGCTGGCCTTCGCGGCGCAGGCGAATGCGGGTGAAGTGCGGGTCACCGTCGCCGAATACAGCGCCAAGACCGGCCCCTATTTCGAGGAAGTGAAGAAGGAATTCGAGGCGAAGAATCCCGGCATCACCGTCAAGTTCGAGGTCGTGCCGTGGGATGTGCTGCTGCAGAAGCTGACCACCGACATCACCGCCGGCACAAACGCCGATCTGTCGATCATCGGCACGCGCTGGCTGATCGACTTCGTCCAGCAGGACGTCGCCGAGCCGCTCGATGGCTACATCACGCCCGAATTCAAGGACCGCTTCATCGACACGTTCCTGTCGCCCTCGATCATGAACGGCAAGACCTACGGCCTGCCGATCGCAGCCTCGGCGCGCGCCATGTATTACAACAAGGAACTGTTCGAGAAGGCCGGCATCGCCAAGCCGCCAGCAACCTGGACCGAGCTGCAGGACGACGCCCGCAAGATCAAGGCGCTGGGGACCGGCGCCTTCGGGTTCGGGCTGCAGGGCAAGGAGATCGAGACCGACGTCTATTACTACTACGCGATGTGGTCGCAAGGCACAGAGATACTCAACAAGGACGGCACGTCGGGCCTTGGCACGCCGGGCGCGCTCGAAGCCGCCAAGCTCTACAAGTCGATGATCGACGAGGGGCTGACGGAACCGGGCGTCACCTCCAACAACCGCGAGGACGTGCAGAACCTGTTCAAGCAAGGCAAGGTCGGCATGATGATCACCGCGCCCTTCCTGTCCAACCAGATCAAGGACGAGGCGCCGACGCTGAAATACGGCGTCGCCGCCATTCCGGCTGGTCCGACCGGCGCACGCGGCACCTATGGCGTCACCGATTCCATGATCATGTTCAAGAACTCCAAGAACAAGGACGAGGCCTGGAAGCTTATGGACTTCCTGTTCACCACGGAGCAGCGCGCCAAGTTCACGCAAGGCGAGGGCTTCCTGCCGGTGAACAAGGAAGAGGCCAAGATGGATTACTACGTCAACAACGCCGACCTGGCCGCCTTCACCGCGCTCCTGCCCGATGCCCGCTTCGCGCCGGTCATCCCGGGTTGGGAAGAAGTCGCCCAGATCACGTCGGACGCCATGCAGAAGATCTATCTCGGCGGCGACCCCGAGGCAGGCCTGAAGGACGCGGCGGCGAAGGCCAATGCAGTGTTGAAGAAGTAGGGGCAGTGCTGAAGAAGTAGAGGCAGTGCTGAAGAAATAGGGGCTGCTGAAGGAATAGGGCGTATCTCCCTGCGCCCGTGGCGCGCCCCAGACTCCGGCGGGGCGCGCCACTCAATCTTCAGCAGAAAAATCGTCTACGTCGGCGCCGCCCCAGCCAGGCTCCTTTCCTCTCCCTCCGGAGGGGGGAGGTGGCTCGGAGAAGCCGAGACGGAGTGGGGGAACCAGCTGCACTCCGTCACGGACATAGGAAGGGCACCAGGCACAAGCATCGTCTTGCCTTGCGCCCAGGGGTCGCCCCCCACTCCGTCGAGCTTCGCTCGACAC
>NZ_JAIUIQ010000034.1:0-70131 GCF_020165735.1 Mesorhizobium sp. B283B1A | reverse complement strand
TGAGCCCTGTGCAATACAGGACCCAGCCCTTAAACCTACCAAATCAATGAACCGTCCAACTTTACGGGGTCAGTTCACGAACCGGGCTTTTTGTCTGAGCGTCTGAACCACATAAAACGGTTCAAAACGGGAATTTGGTGCCCAGAAGAGGACTCGAACCTCCACTCCTTGCGGAACACGGACCTGAACCGTGCGCGTCTACCAATTCCGCCATCTGGGCTGGTGCGGGCTCATGTAAGCGGGCAAGCGATGGCTGTCAACGCGCTTTTTTCAAAGCGGTTCGCCGCTTGCCGGCTCAGCCCTCCAGGACTTCCTTCGACGCCACGGTGGAATCGGCGTTGAGCTGGTAGATGACAGGCACGCCGGTGCCGAGCTCCAGCTTGACGATCTCCTCGCCCGACTTGCCGTCCAGCGCCATGATCAGCGCGCGTAGCGAGTTGCCGTGGGCGGCAACCAGCACGGTGCCGCCGCGCAGCACGTGCGACTGCATGTCATGCAGGTAATAGGGCCAGACGCGCGCGCCGGTGTCCTTGAGGCTTTCGCCGCCGGGCGGCGGCACGTCGTAGGAACGGCGCCAGACATGCACCTGGTCCTCGCCCCATTTCTTGCGGGCATCGTCCTTGTTGAGGCCGGAAAGGTCGCCATAGTCGCGCTCGTTCAACGCCTGGTCGCGGATGGTCTCGAGGTCGCTCTGGCCGACAGCGTCGAGAATGTGCTGGCAGGTCTTCTGCGCCCGGACCAGGGCAGAGGTGAAGGCGATGTCGAACTTCAGGCCGCGCGCCTTCAGTTTTTGCCCGGCGGCCTTGGCCTCGGCGTGACCCTGCTCGGTCAGGTCGACGTCGCGCCAGCCGGTGAACAGGTTTTTCAAATTCCATTCGCTCTGGCCGTGGCGCACGAGCACGAGGGTTCTCGACATTTTTGCTCCCTACAATCGCTACAAGATGTGACGGTCCGCCTCAGCTTAAGCCGAGCACGTCCCGCATCGAATACAGCCCCGGCTTCTTGCCGCGTGCCCAAAGCGCCGCCTTGACGGCGCCGCGGGCGAAGATGGCACGGTCCTCGGCATGATGAGACAGCGTGATGCGCTCGCCGGTGCCGGCCAGGATTACGCTGTGGTCGCCGACGACAGAGCCGCCGCGCAGCGTGGCAAAGCCGATCGAGCCGGTTTTTCGCACGCCTGTGTGGCCGTCGCGTGAACGCACGTCATTGCCAGCCAACGCGATATCGCGTCCGGCGGCGGCAGCCTCGCCGAGCAGCAACGCGGTGCCGGACGGCGCGTCGACCTTGTGCCTGTGGTGCATTTCGAGGATCTCGATGTCGAAATCGTCGGCGTCGAGCGCCCGCGCCGCACGTTCGACCAGCACCGCCAGCAAACTGACGCCGAGGCTCATATTGCCCGACTTGACGATCGTCGCGTGGCGCGCGGCGGCAGCAATTTTCGCATTGTCTTCCACCGAGCAGCCGGTGGTGCCGATGACATGGACGATGCGCGCCTGCGCCGCGTAGCCGGCGAATTCGACCGTCGAGGCCGGCGTGGTGAAATCGAGCACGCCGTCGGCCTTGGCGAAGGCCGGCAGCGGATCGTCTGATATCGACACATTGATGATGCCGATGCCCGCCAGTTCGCCGGCATCCTTGCCCAGATGCGGCGAGCCCGCCCGCTCGACGGCGCCGATGACGCGCGCGCCCGGAATGGTGTGGATGGCGCGGATCAGCGTCTGGCCCATGCGGCCGGCAGCACCCACCACCACGAGGCCCATATCGCTCATAGGCTTGCCATCGCTTGCAGGCCTGCCGGTTGTTGCCGATGTCTCGCTCATGCCGTGCTCCCGGCGATGTTTTGCGTCTCTAGGTCTCGGCCCGAAGTTTGGATCGGCGCGCTGTCGTCGACAAGCCCCAGGCCCTTGACGCCCTGTATGCGGTGGAAGCGGGCATAGATGCTGTCCGGGTCGGCCATCAGCGTCGCGTGCGTGCCTTCCTCGACCAGCCGTCCCTCTTCCAGCACGATAATGTGGTCGGCATTGATCACCGTCGACAGCCGGTGCGCGATGACGATCGTCGTGCGCCCTTGCATGACATGCGTCAGCGCCTCCTGGACGCGCGCCTCGGCCTCGTTGTCGAGCGCCGATGTGGCCTCGTCGAGCAGCAGGATCGGCGCCTGGCGCACGATGGCGCGGGCGATCGAGACGCGCTGGCGCTGGCCGCCGGAAAGGGTCGAGCCGCCTTCGCCGACCGGCGTGTCGTAACCTTGCGGCTGCTGGCGGATGAATTCGTCGGCTGCCGCCTGTTTCGCCGCCTGCTCGATCTCGGCGTCCGTGGCCGACAGACGACCGTAGCGGATGTTGTCGCGGATCGTGCCCTCGAACAGATAAGGTGCCTGCGCCACATAGGCGATCGACTGCCGCAGCGAATGCTTGGTCACTTTCGAGATGTCCTGGCCATCGACCTCGATGGTGCCCTGGTCGACGTCGTAGAAGCGCTGCAGGAGCGCCACCAGCGTCGATTTGCCGGCGCCCGACGCACCGACGATCGCCGTCACCTTGCCGGCGGCGGCGGTAAAGCTCAGATCCCTCAGCACCGGCAGGTCGGCGCTGTAGCCGAACGTCACATTGTCGAACCGCACCTCGCCGGTGGTGATCCTGGCCTCGACGGCATCGGACGCGTCGCCCTGTTTCGGCTCCAGGTCCAGCAACTCGTAAATCATGCGCGCGTTGACCAGCGCACGTTCCATGCCCACCTGTGTGCGCGCCAGGCGTCTTGCCGGGTCGTAGGCCATGATCAGCGCGGTGATGAAGGAAAACACCGCGCCCGGCGGTTGCCCCAGCACCAGCGCCCGGTAGCCGGAATAGGCAAGCACGGAGGTAATGGCGAGGCCGCCCAGGATCTCGGAAATCGGCGACAGCCGCTCCGAGACGCGAGCGATCTTGTTGTTACGCTGCTCGGCCGTATCGGCCATGATGCCGATGCGCCGTGCCAGTTCCTGCTCCAGGGTAAAGGCCTTGACGATGGCGATGCCCTGCGTGGCCTCCTGCACGGACCCGTTCAGCCGCGAATTGATCAGCACGGATTCCCGGTTGATGCGCCGCAGTCGGCGGGTGATGTAGACGACGGCCCAAATCAGCGGCGGGCCGATCAGCAGCGAGCTGAGCGACAACACCGGATCCTGGTAGATCATGACGCCGACGAGAGCGATCAGCGTGACCGCGTCGCGGCTGATCGAGGTCAGTGTCAGCGACAGCAGATCGCGAACGCCGCCGACATTCTCGTTGACCTGTGCCGCCAGCCGACCGGAACGCGTATCGTTGAAGAAGTCGACGCCGAGCTTCATCAGATGGTCGAAGCTGCGCTTCTGGTAGCGCGCGACCAGATTGTTGCCGATCTTGGCCAGCGCGACGGCCTGGCCGTAGCCGGCGAAGCCGCGCAGCATTGAGGCGCCCATGAAACCGGCGCAGATCCAGACGATCATATCGCCGCGCCGTTCGTAGAAGATCTGGTTGATCATCGGGGCCATGATCCACGCTGTGAAGGCAGTGGTGCCGGAAACAATCAGCAGGCAGGTGACGGCAACGACATAGGTCCAGCGATACTCATTGCCGTTTTCAGCGAGGATGCGGCGGAGCACCGCCGTGACCTCGCTGGGCCGGACTTTCTGTTTGTGTGGGGCTTGAAGGGTCAAATCGGGAGCGCTTTGTGGTTTTCCGCCTCGTAGGACCGGGCTGCAAATTCGGCACCCCTCTTAGCGCCATGCGGCCGGCTTGCCTATGGCCGCGGCTGATTAACTTCGTCGCGGGCGCCCAAGCGGATCGCGGCCCCCGAGCTTCAGGCCTGCCAGCGCCGGCCCGCCGTCTGGACGCCGAACAGGGAGGGGTTCCTGGCATAGGCGGCAAGGCCCAGAAGTGCGGCCAGCGGATGGGTGATGACATAGACCGGCATGGTGCGCATCAGCGCGCTGTGCGGCGCCTTGTCCTCGAAGGCAGCGCGAAAATTGCCTTGCTTCAGCGCCGGCACGATCTTCTGCGCGATGCCGCCGGTCAAGAACACGCCGCCACGGCTCATGAACACAAGGGCAAGGTCGCCGGCGGTGCGCCCGAGGCAGGTGACGAAAGTCTCCAGCGCTTCCTGCGCGACCGGATCAGTCTTGGCCAATGCCGCGCCGGTGACCTCGGCCGGCGTGGTGAAGGGCGCCGGCTTGCCGTCGGCCTTGGCCACCGCCCGGTAGACGTTGACCAGACCGCGCCCGCACAGGATCTGTTCGCCCGAAATGCGGCCCTCGAGCTTCTCGATATGCGGGAAAACCTCGAAATCGCGTGGCGTGCGTGGGCCTATGTCCATATGGCCGCCCTCACCGGGCACCGGGATCCAGTGGCGCAGCGCATGGACCAGCCCGGCAACGCCGAGGCCCGTTCCGGGTCCGAGCACGACGCGCCCGGCATTGGGCTCCGGCGTGCCGCCGCCGATCTTTTCCATGTGCTCCTCGCCGAGCGCGACGACGGCCAGCGCCTGCGCCTCGAAATCGTTGAGCACGACGATGTCGCTCAGGCCGAGATTGGCGAACATCTGCTTGGGCTTGACCACCCAAGGGCAGTTGGTGAGCTCGATCTCGTCGCCGTCGACCGGCCCGGCCACCGCCAGCACCGCCGAATTGGGCCGCACCGACGAGCGGTCGAGCACGGCCGCCTGGATCGCCTCGTCGATGGTGTTGTAGTTGGCGGTCTGGACGATTTGCGGCTCGGTAGGTTCGGAATTGGCGTCGAGCACGATCGAAAAGCGCGCATTGGTGCCGCCGATGTCGCCGATCAGGATCGGAAACCGCAGCAAAGTGTCGTCATCGCCTGCCATGCTCTTCGTCCGCCTCGTTCTCGGCAGCTTCTCGCCGCCTCGTCGTTGACTAGCGCATGGTCCCGCAAAGGGAAAGCCGCTTCAGTGCCAGTTTTCAAGCGCCGGCGCCGCCCCTCACCTGCCTGCCGGCATCCTCTCCCCGTAAACGGGGCGAGGGACGCTATCATTGTGCGCGGCAGTCAGTTCGCCGGCGGTCGTGGCCGCGGCACCGGAGCGCCCATCCTGGGGGTGGCCGCGAACGCATTGGCCGCGCTTGGCAAATCGCCAGCGCCGCTGACCGTGGTGACGGGCTGTGCCGGCGCTTCCGGTTCGGATGCGACCACCGCGACCGGCACGGCGCCGCCATGGTAGGTCGCGGCCTCGGCCGAGGCCGGCCCCGGCGCGTCGAGCACGGCGCGGCATTCGCTGGGCAGGTTCGCCATCGTCATCACGTCGCGGGCTTTCGGCGCATCGGGGTTCTTGTTGGGCCGCCAGGGTTCCTGCGTGAACCACCAGGCCAATGGCTTGCCACAGCCGTCATCATCCGGCGTCGTTTCCTGGGCCTTGCAATTGGGCGAACCCGGCTGGCAGCCGATGCGCATGTGGAAATGATAGTCGTGGCCCCAGAACGGCCTGACCTTGCGCAGCCAGGCGCGGTCGCCCTTGACGGTGTCGCAGAGCTTTTTCTTGATGCCCGGATTGACCAGGATGCGCTCGACTTGCGGATAGCTTGCCGCCCGTTTCAGAAGCGCCGTGTGCTGCGGCGTCCACAATGCGTCCTTCACCAGATGGGTCTTCTCATCGACCATCAAGGTGGCGCTCATCGATTCGCGCTGCGCCGTCGACAGCGGTCGGCTGGGCATCGGCGTCAGCCAGATATCGGCGTCGAGGCCGATCTGGTGCGAGGCATGGCCGGTCATCATCGGGCCGCCGCGCGGTTGCGAAATGTCGCCGATCAAAAGGCCGGGCCAGCCATCGGCGGCAGCGTCGCGCGACAATTTCTCGATCACCGCGATCATCGCCGGATGGCCCCAGCGGCGGTTGCGCGAGGGGCGCATCACCACCCAGGTCGGGCCGTCCATTGGAATGGCGACGCCGCCGGCGAAACAGCCCTTGGAGTAGAAGCCGATCGACTGCGCCGCGGTCGCCGCCGGCAGTTTCTTGGCGCCGAACAGGTCTTTGGCCCGCTCCTCGGCCATTGCAGGCTGCGCAGCGAGAGCGAGCAGGCCAAGTGCCGCCGCCAACAGTGATTTCTTGCCCAGCCGCATCGCCGTATTCATGAAACCGGATCCCCAACGCAAGCCCAAGACCGAATCATAGCACGCAACAGTCAGCGCTTCATCGGGCTGCGCGCCTCGCCGTCGCGCCAGTTGCCGTCAGCCCACATATGGTCGAAGGCAGCGCGGTAATCCGGAAAGCGAAAGCGATAGCCCGCCGCCTTGATCGCCGCATTGGCGACCCGTTTGTTTTCGCCATAGAAGGACCGCGCCATGGGCGAAAGTTGGGCGGTGTCGAAAGGAATTTCGGGCGGCGGCGTGACGCCCATCAGCGACGCGGCATAGGCGACGACATCCTGCGGCGGTGCCGGCTCATCGTCGGTGACGTTGAAGATGCCGCCTTTGTTGCTCCCGATGAGCTGCCAGAGCGCGCCGGCAATGTCGTCGCAATGGATGCGGTTGAACACCTGGTCCGGCTTGACCAATCGCCTCGCGGTGCCGTTTTCCAAATTGACCAGGGCGTTGCGGCCCGGACCGTAAATGCCCGATAGCCGCAGGATCGCCACCGGCCGGTCGATGTCCCGGCCGAGCTTCAGCCAATCCTGTTCCGCCGCGACCCGCATCACCGAGCGCTTCGACACCGGCCGGCATTCGGCTGTTTCATCGACCCAGGCGCCGGCATAATCACCATAGACGCCGACGGTGGAGAGATAACCGATCCACTCCAGCGCCGGCATTCGAGCGATCGCCGCGCGGGCGGCATTCAGCACGGGATCGCCGGCGTCGTCCGGGGCGACCGAGATCACCAGATGCGTCGTTTTCTTCAGCGCCTCGCCGACTTCAGCGGTCAGCGCGCCGTCGAACAACAGCGGTGCGATGCCGGCCTGGCGCAGCGCCTCGAATTTGTCGGGCGAGCGCGTGGTGCCGATGATCGTGGCAGCACACGGATTGGCGCGGGCAAAGGCCTTGCCCGAGTAGCCGGCGCCGAAGATCAAGACCTGTTTTTCGCTCATGCCTGTGCCCTGGTTGGCCGCGCCAGGCGCCATTCCTCGCGCACCGCCGCATCGTTCTCGGTTGCCAGGCCGGTGGCGGCCCGTTCGGCATATTCGGTCTCAGGCACAAGCCGCGCCAGCGCCCATATTGCCGCGCCCCGCACCAGCGGCGAAGCATCGCCTAGCAGTCCGCGCACGGTGCCGGCGAGCGCGGCATCGCCGGAATTGCCGGCTGCGATCAGCACGTTGCGGAGGAAGCGGTCGCGGCCGATGCGCTTTATCGGCGAGCCCGAGAAGAAGGCACGGAAGGCTGCATCGTCCAGTTCGAGCAGGTCGGCGAGCACCGGCTCACGCAGATCGTCGCGCGCGGCGAGTTTTGCCTCGGAAGCCGCCCTGGCGAACTTGTTCCAGGGGCAAGCGGCCAGACAATCGTCGCAACCATAGATGCGGTTGCCGATCTTTTCGCGGAATTCATGCGGGATCGGCCCCTTGTTCTCGATGGTGAGGTAGGAAATGCAGCGCCGCGCATCGAGCCTATAGGGCGCCGGGAAGGCATCGGTCGGGCAGGCATCAAGGCAGGCGCGGCAGGAGCCGCAATGGTCGATCTCGGCGCTGTCAGGGACAAGCTCCGCAGTGGTGAAGATGGTGCCGAGGAACAGCCAGGAGCCGTGTTCGCGGCTGACCAGATTGGTGTGCTTTCCCTGCCAGCCCAGGCCCGCGGCTTCCGCAAGCGGCTTTTCCATGACCGGTGCAGTGTCGACGAACACTTTGACGTCGCCGCCGGCGCGCGCGACGATCTTGCCGGCGATCTCCTTCAGCCGCCCCTTCATCACCTCGTGATAGTCGCGGTTTTGCGCATAGACCGAGATCGCGCCCCGGTCGCGCCTGGCCAGCAGATCGCGCGGATCGTGGTCCGGTCCGTAGTTCATCGCCAGCACGATGATAGAGCGCACTTCAGGCCAGAGCGTGGAAGGCTCACTGCGCCGCGCAAGCGTCTCGGCGATCCAGTCCATCGAGCCGTGAAAACCGTCGGCGACGAATTCGGCCAGCCGCGACGGCGCCAACGGGATCGCATCGGGAGAGGTGACGGCGACGGCGTCGAAGCCGGCGCGACGCGCCTCCGCGTCGATCAGCGCGCGCAGTTTCGCGGCGTCAGAAGTCGAGGTCCGCATAATGCGACACCGGCGACAGGCCGCGCACCCGGTCGGTCAAAAGCGGCCGGAAGGAGGGCCGCGACTTCACCCGCGTGTACCACTCGCGCGCGGCAGTGTGTTCGCGCCAGTCGATCTCGCCGAGATAGTCGAGCACCGACAGCGTCGCGGCGGCGGCGAGATCGGCATAGGTGACCCTGGAACCGGCCAGCCAATGGCGGGTGCCGGCCAGCCAGTTGGTGTATTTCATGTGCTGGCGGATGTTGGCGCGCGCCGCACGGATCGCGCCCGAATCGGGTGAGCCGCCGCCCGCCGTTTCCGGCATGATCGGCTTCAGCACGCGCTCGCGCACCAGATGCCTTGTGACCTCGCTTTCGGCCTTGTTGAGATACCAGTCGATCAGCCGGCGGATTTCGGCACGCTGCATCGGGTCCTCGGCGAACAGCCGCTTGTCGCGCTTCAAGACCCCGCGCGTCTCGTCGAGATATTCCGAGATGACCGTTGCGCCGACGATCGGCACGTCGCCTTCGGCCAAAAGGATCGGCAGCGTGCCGGCCGGGTTCAGCGCCAGGAACTCCTTGCGCCGCGTCCACGGCTTCTCCTCGATCAGCGCCAACTCCTCGCCATACTCGCCAAAGGCGAGGCGGACAAAGCGGCAGGTGGCGAACATGGGATGGTGGAAAAGCGTCAGCATGGTTCCGCGATGATAAAGCGCACTGGTGTGGTTCGGATTTGAAGTTCCTGTCCCCTCAACGGCATCCGCGTTCAGGAACTTCAAATCCAAACCACACCAGAACTTAAGTTGGCAGTGTGGCTCAGAATCCGGAATTCGCGCATCGCGCTCGTCCCAGCTGTGGCGAATTCCGGATTGCCACACTGGCGAATCGCAGGGCGCACCGGTAAGTCTTGGCCGCCCGGTTAGCGGGCCGTCAGGGTGCTGCGACCTATAGGGGGACTTGCAGGCCATGACAAGCAAGCCGTTCTGTCAGCCATCACGCAAATGCCGAGGTAGCCATGGAAAGCCAGACCTTCGTCGAAGCCCTGCTGCTCGGCCTGCTGGAGGGGCTGACCGAGTTCATACCGGTGTCCTCGACCGGTCATATCCTGCTCGCCGGTCATTTCCTCGGCTTCCACTCGACCGGCAAGGCCTTCGAGATCCTGATCCAGCTCGGCGCCATCCTGGCGATCCTCAGCGTTTATTTCCGCCGCCTCTGGAAAATGCTGCTCGAACTGCCGCACGACCGGCTGACTAGGCATTTCGTCATCGGCATCCTCATCGCCTTCCTGCCGGCGGCGATCATCGGCGCGCTGGCGCATGATTTCATCAAGACGGTGCTGTTCGAATCGCCAAGGCTGATCTGCATCATGCTGATCATCGGCGGCGTCGTGCTGCTGGCGGTGGACCGCATGAATCTCAAGCCGGTCTATCGCGACGTCGAGCGGTTTCCGACCCGGCTTTACCTGCAGATCGGCCTGTTCCAGTGCCTCTCGCTGATCCCCGGCACCTCGCGCTCGGGCTCGACCATCGTAGGCGCGCTGCTTTTGGGCGTCGACAAGCGGGCGGCGGCGGAGTTTTCGTTCTTCCTCGCCATCCCGACCATGGTCGGCGCCTTCGCCTTCGACCTGTTCAAGAACCGCAACGTGTTGAGCAGTGCCGACCTGCCGATCATCGCCATCGGCTTCGTCGCCGCCTTCGTCACGGCGCTCATCGTGGTGCGCTTCCTGCTCGATTACGTCTCGCGCAACGGCTATTCGCTGTTCGGCTGGTGGCGGCTGGTGGTCGGCGGCATCGGACTGGTGGCGTTGATGATCTGGGGGTGAGGAGTGGTCCGCGTAGCGGACGGAAAGCCAATTGCTTGGCTTTCCGAACGACGAACGCCCTGAGCCAGCGAAGGGCGAGCAACGCCGGCAAGTAACCCTCTAACTCCTCCCATAAAACGCATTCTCGACATGCACCGGCCAGCGCCAGGGCAGCACCGCGACCATGTCGAAGCGCATCGACAGCTTGCCATAATCCGCCTGCCGCGACAGCCAGATGTCGGCCGCCCCCTCGATGCGGCGCTCCGATTCATGACCGATCGCCTCCATGGCCTCCATCAGCGTGCGGCGCGCCTTGACCTCGACGAACAGCACGAGGTCGCCGCGCCGCGCGATGAGGTCGATCTCGCCGAAGCGGGTGCGGTGGCGGCGCGCCAGGATCCGGTAACCCTTCAGCATCAGCGCCACCGCGGCCAGCCATTCGCCGCGATGGCCGCGCCGATAGGCCTTTTGGCGGCTGGCGGTCGGGCGCTCAGCCACCGCTGCCTTCCATATCCTTCAGTTCCAGGAGCCGCCGGTAAAGCGTCTGCTTCTGGCCGCCGGTCATCTTGGCCGCTTCCGCCGCCGCCTTGGAGGCCGGCATCTCGGCGGCGAGCGACAAAAGCAACCGGTCGATATCGGCCGGCTCGTCCGCCTTGGCCTCTGCCGGACCGATACAGACGACGATCTCGCCCTTCGGCGTATCGGCCGCCGCATAGTGGTCGGCCAGCGCTTGCAGCGTGCCGGTGCGCATCTCCTCGAACGTCTTGGTCAATTCGCGGCCAATGGCGGCCTTGCGTTCGCCGCCGAGGGCTTCGACCATGGCGCCGAGCGACTCAGCCAGCCGGCGCGGCGATTCGAAGAAGATCAGCGTCGCCGGCACGGCTTTCAGCGCCTCCAGCCGTGTCAGCCGCTGGCCTGATTTGACCGGCAAAAAGCCGGCGAACAGGAAAGCGTCCGACGGCAGGCCCGACGCCGTCAGCGCGGCAAGCGGCGCCGACGGACCGGGGATCGGCACGACGCGAATGCCCTGGTCGAGCGCTTCGCCGACCAGCCGGTAGCCTGGATCGGACACCAGCGGCGTGCCGGCATCGGAAATCAGCGCCACGCTCTGGCCGGCCTGAAGCGACGATATCAGTCTCGGCCCGGCCTCGCCGGCATTGTGCTCGTGATAGGCCGTGGTGCGGCGGCGGATACCGTAGCGGTCGAGCAGCACGCGCGACACTCGCGTGTCCTCGCAGGCGACGATGTCGGCGGCGGCCAGCGTCTCCAGCGCGCGCAGCGTGATGTCGGCGAGATTGCCGATCGGCGTCGCCACCAGATAGAGCGCCGGTTCCAGCGGCCGGGCCGCGATCTCGGCCTGCCCGACCACATAGCTGCGCTTGCCCGTCTCACCGGTCACAGATCAACTCTCCGTTCGGCCCTGTTTGGCCTGCCAAATCCTTGTTTGGCATGGCTGGCGCGGGCTTGCAAAAAGCTCACGTCGATTGGTCGAAAAACCGTATTTCAAGATGCGATTCTCCGAGCCTGGCGCATGCCAGCATAGCGTGCATCTTGACCAGCCGTTTGAGCAGGCGGCTGTAGGTGAGGTGAACGACCCTGCCATCGGCGAGATCAAACTCGATGCTTGCCCATCGCCTGATTGGAACCCCTCCTGTCGGAGGCCCCAACCTTCGTATCTGGAACCCGAGCCTCACGTTGCCACCGGCCGTCGACAGATAGATGCCGGGCACTATCCCCAATACGTGCCATAGCCGTGCGACATGTTCCATGGGCATGGAAGGTGAGATCATCATATGGGCGGACTCCAGCCGCGCCCATATGAAGTCACCGGCCGGCTGCGGCACCCCTGACAGGGCGCCACGGCAATAGGCCGGCACCGCATCGCTCACAAGCAATCGGAAAGCGGACGAGGTAGCGTGGGCCAGGGCCTGTTTCGACGCCCATTGCGCTTCGGAAAACGTCACCTGCGCGAGAATGTCACCCTCATCGTAACCTGCCGACATCTTGTGCAGCGTCACCCCGCCACAAGCCAGATGCTGGCCGTCAACGACCATTCGATGGATGGGGTGCGGGCCACGATAATTGGGGAGCAGCGAAGGATGAAGATTGAGCCCGCCCTTGCGAAATCCGGCAAGCACCCGCTGTGGAATCAAGCTCGGGAAAGCATAGGAGATCAGCACATCGGAGTTGATTTCAGACAATTGGCGCTCGAGCGCATCCCAATCATACGGTCTGCTAAATTCGATCAGCTTGACGGGGACATTGCCCAGATACCGCTTGAGCCGAAACCTGCGCTGCAGGCTTCTTCGGAAGTTGCCGACAACAGAGCCCTTTGGCCGGCGTTGGAGACCAAGGTGGACGATGGCGCCGATACGGTTGCCCGACCCTACCCATCCGGCAAGCAGCGCACCTGTGTGTCTATCGATGTTCAGCAAGAAAATCGCCGTAATCGGCCGGCCACGGCCGTTGTCTGCGGAGACACCGATTACAGCCGACGCCGGGACAGGCTGCTTTATCATATCTGTCCGTTCCCTATTGTTGCGCGGCACAAGGAAACACCAGTGCAGCGGTTGGCGTCGGCTGGCAATCGAAAAGCCGCCAGCTTCTCTCGTGCCGACTTGACAACAGGAGGCGGCGGACGGCATTTCTGTCATCGAGAAAACTGCGGGGGATGTGCCATGAAGAAAATCTATGAGAAGCCTGCGCTGGTTAAGAGAGAGCGGCTATCGGCTGTCGTCGCACTTGGGTCGCCTCCGTCCAAGACGGTGGACTGACAATCCAGATGTAATAATGAAAGCCCGCCGGTTCCGTCCGACGGGCTTTTGGTTGTTGAACGGAGCATCGATGCCGCGGCGGGGATTCTAGACCTCTATCCCCTCGCGGAACCTGAAAGCCGGACCGACATTCAAGTCTGCACTTCCCCGATCGGCGGGGTTTAAGAACCAATTCCAGTCGGACCTGCCCAGCGCATCACCCGTGCGCTAATGCCTCCGCGCGGAACTCCTGCCCGATCGTGTCGATGGCTGATGGAAACTCCTTGCCATTCCTTTGCCACAGTAGGGAACGAAACCGGGTCTGGCAGATTTAGTCCCTAATTCCCCGGGAGGAGATGATGGACAGCCTCAAGATACAGGACGCTTTCGAGCCCTATTATGCCGGCCGCAACCGCGTTGCCAAGGACAAGCGGCTGCCTGCAGAGACCGACGCTAGCCTGACCAAGCGGCCCGCAAGCGGCTTGCCGATGAGCACCGTGCCGACAACCATCAGGCATTCCGACACCGAACCCCACAGCACGACGGAGCACTGACCGGACGATGCCCAATCGCTTCGATATTTTCATCACCCGTCTTGAAACGAAGAGCGCACGCCATGGCGTGCCGCTACCCCCGATAGGCGACCAGCACAGCACCCGCCGCGATAAGGGCGACGCCAAGCCAGTTCGCTCCGGAGAGGCGCTCGCCGAGAAAGATCGCACCAAACACCGCCACAAGCACGACGCTTAGCTTGTCGATGGGCGCCACCTGCGCCGCATTGCCGATCTTCAGCGCGCGGAAATAGCAGAGCCAGGAGGCCCCGGTCGCCAGGCCGGAGAGGCCGAGGAACAGCCAGGTCTTTGCCGAGATCGTGGACGGCGACTGGAACTGACCGCTTGCCAGCAGGATCGCCCCGAGCACGGCCAGGATGATGACCGTGCGGATGAAGGTGGCGAAATCGGAATTGATGTTCTCGATGCCGACCTTGGCGAAGATCGCCGTCAGGGCGGCGAAAGCCGCGGACAGCAGCGCCCAGAATTGCCAGGAGGAGAAGGTCAGGTTCATTCGGGCCTCGCGCTTCGGGTTTCAACCGAGATAGCGTGAAACGCGCGCCTTAAGAAGCTCGATCAACTCCATATCCATGAACTCGTAGTTATCGGGTATATCGAGGCAGATGACCCGAGCCTTCGTCAGGCTGGCCTTGAATTTCTTCTGCAGCTTGGTGCGGTGCACCTTTTCCATGACGAAGATGATGTCGGCCCAGGCGACCAGCTCATGCGTCAGCGGCGTATCGGCGTCGTGGTTGGTTCCCGCCGACGCGACTTCGATATCCTGGCGCTTGGCAAACACCTGTTCGGCCGTCGGGCTGCGCAAGCGGTTCTGGCTGCAGACGAAGAGGACGTTTTTCAAAGTTAGCGCGCCAAATCCGCCACCACGGCGTCGAGCACGATCATGCCGGCCGCTGTGGCGCGGAGCCGCGTATTGCCGATCGGCGCCACCAGCCCTTCGCCCTGCAGCACCGACAGCCGCGCGCTCGACAGGCCGCGACCGGAGAACGCCTCGTAGCGCGACAGATCGATGCCTTCGGCCAGCCTGAGCCCCATCAGCAGGAACTCGTCGGCCTCTTCCGAGCGCGTCAGGGTCTCGCCGCCGGTGATGCCGTGGCCCTTGGCCTCGACCAGATTGGCCCAGGTTTCCGGCATCCGCTCGGCGATCGTCACCGTGCGGCGGCCATGCTCGACGAAGCGGCCATGCGCGCCGGGACCGACGCCGACATATTCGCCATATCGCCAGTAGGTGAGGTTGTGGCGGCTTTCGGCGCCCGGCCGGGCGTGGTTGGAAATCTCGTAAGCCGGCAAACCATGCGCCGTGGTGATCTCCTGCGTCAGCGCATAGAGGTCGGCGGCGTGGTCGTTGTCGGGGATGATGAATTTCTTCGCCGCGTGCAGCGCGTGGAAGGGCGTGCCTTCCTCGATGGTCAGCTGGTAGAGCGACAGATGGTCGGCGGCATGGCCGATCGCCTGTTCGAGCTCCGATGCCCAGGCCTCCGGCGTCTGGCCGGGCCGCGCGTAAATGAGATCGAAGGAGAGCCTCGGGAATATTTCCCGCGCCAGCCCGATGGCGTGCAAGGCCTCCTCGACATTGTGCAGGCGGCCGAGGAAGCGCAGATCCTTGTCGTTCAACGCCTGTACGCCAAGCGAGACGCGGTTGACGCCGGCCGTCCGGTAGCCGCGAAACCGTTCGGCCTCGACCGAGGACGGATTGGCCTCCAGCGTCACCTCGATGCCGTCAGGCACGGTCCAGTTCCTGGCGACGGCGTCCAGAACCCTGGCCACGGTTTCCGGCTTCATCAGCGAGGGCGTGCCGCCACCGAGAAAGATGCTTGTCACCTCACGCGGGCCGGTGCGCTGGCGCATCGTCGCTAGTTCCGCCTCGAAGGCGGCGGCAAAGCGCTCCTGGTCGACCGGCTGGTGGCGAACATGGCTGTTGAAGTCGCAATAAGGGCATTTGGCCGCGCAGAACGGCCAATGAATGTAGACGCCGAAGCCGGGGGCCCGGTCGAGCAGCATGCTCATGCCTCGCCCAATCTCGCCAGATCCAATCGTGCCTGGGCGAATTTCTGGAAGGCACGGGCACGGTGCGACAGCGCGGTCGACTGGCCAGGCTTCCAGCCATGCTTTTCCTCGGCGCTCATCTCGCCAAACGTCTTGTCGAAACCATCCGGCAAGAACACCGGGTCGTAGCCGAAGCCGAGCTCGCCGCGCGGCGGCCAGACCAGCGTGCCCTCAGCCTCGCCGCGATAATATTCGGCCTCACCGTCGGGGAAAGCGAGGCAGATGACGGCGACGAAGCGGCCCTTGCGCTGCTCCGGCAAAGCGGCTCCCACTTCCTGCAACGCCACTTCGGTGCGCTGCATGGCCATGGCGAAATCCCTGCTGCCGTCAGGGGTTTCGGCCCAGTTGGCGGTGTAGACGCCGGGCGCGCCATCGAGCGCGTCGACGCACAGGCCGGAATCGTCGGACAGCGCCGGCAGGCCGGTCGCCTTCGCGGCGGCCAGCGCCTTGATGTAGGCGTTTTCCTCGAATGTGGTGCCGGTTTCGTCGGGTTCCGGCAGGCCATAGTCCTTGGCCGACTTCGCCTCGAAGCCGAACGGCCGCATCAGGTCGGCGAACTCGCGCAGCTTGCCGGCATTGTGGCTGGCAACGACGATCTTCTTGCCGTCAAGATTATGCATCAAAGGCCCCAGATTCTTGGCTCGGCAAACTCGATCGAATTGCCCGAGGGGTCGCGTATATAGATCGAACGGCCGCCTTGCGGCCATTCGAATTCGCTTTCGATGGCGATCTTTTTGGCCTCCAGAAGCGCTTTCCAGCCGGCGAGTTCGTCAGCGGTCGCCGCAAAGCAGAGATGGCCTTCGCCGACCGTGCCATGCGGCGGCACCTTCAGCTTGGTATCGGGCGCGGGTGGGATCTTGGTTGCCTCGGCGTTGAAGATGAGCAGCACACCGGGTCCGCAACGGAAGAAGAGGTGGCGGCCTTCGAGCTTGCCGAGGAGGTGAAGGCCGAGGGTGTCGGAGTAGAAGGCTTCGGCCGCCGCCAGATCGGTGACGTAGAGGGCTGATTCAAGAATGGCGGAGGGCGTCACGAGGCGCCCCCCTCTGGCCTGCCGGCCATCTCCCCCTCAGGTGGGGAGATTGGCAGTTTCAACGCCTCGCATCTCACGCCGCCGGAAATTGGCGAAACCCAACCGGATAGCTGATCTCCCCCCTTGAGGGGGAGATGGCCGGCAGGCCAGAGGGGGGCGCTCAAGCTCGCCATTTGGCCCTAAGCCACCGCCATCTGCTGCAAACTCACCAGGCGCTGGATGCCTTTCTTGGCCAGGCCCATCAAATCCGCGAACTGCCCTTCGGAGAACGGCTCGCCCTCGGCGGTGCCCTGGATCTCGACGATGCCGCCCTTGCCGGTCATGACGAAATTGGCGTCGGTGCCGGCCGATGAATCCTCGATGTAATCGAGGTCGATGACCGGCTGGCCGTCATGGATGCCGCAGGAAATCGCCGCGACATGGTCCTTCAGCACCTTGGAAACGCTGGTCATCTGCCGCGCTTCCATCCAGCGCAGGCAGTCGTACAGCGCCACCCAGCCGCCGGTGATCGAGGCGGTGCGGGTGCCGCCATCGGCCTGGATGACGTCGCAGTCGACGGTGATCTGCTGTTCGCCCAGCGCCTGCAGGTCGACCACGGCGCGCAGCGAACGGCCGATGAGACGCTGGATTTCCAGCGTGCGGCCGCCCTGCTTGCCGGCGGATGCCTCGCGGCGCATGCGCTCGCCGGTCGAGCGCGGCAGCATGCCATATTCGGCCGTCACCCAGCCCTTGCCGGAATTGCGCATCCAGCCCGGCACCTTCTCCTCGAGGCTCGCCGTGCACAGGACATGGGTGTCGCCGAACTTCACCAGGCACGAGCCTTCGGCGTGCTTGGAGACGCCGCGCTCGAAGGAGATGGCGCGCATTTCGTCGAATTGGCGTTTGGAGGGGCGCATTCAGGCTTCTTTCCCGTTATTTCTTCAAAATCGGCATTTTTTCGGATTCGTGGCCGGCTTGTAGCCTCACCAAGCCTAGGGCGCAAAGGAAAATGGCCGTACACAGACGCCGGGCGATCTGACGCAGACGCCGGGCGATCTGATGCAGACACCGGGTTGCGCCCACCGTGCCGAAGTCTATATCCTGAACAAGGAGGTTTTTGGCCGTATGACCAAGGCAGTCGATCCGAGTTCGCAATCGCCCGCACTTCAATCACTCGACATGCGCTCACGCGACATCTTCCGGCGCATCGTCGATTCCTATCTCAGGGATGGCGAGCCCGTGGGCTCGCGCAGCCTGTCGCGCATCCTGCCCTCCTCGCTGTCGCCGGCTACCATCCGCAATGTGATGAGCGACCTGGAACATCTCGGGCTGATCTATGCGCCGCACATCTCGGCCGGCCGGCTGCCGACGCAGGCCGGCCTGCGTTTCTTCGTCGATGCCTTCATGGAACTTGGCGACCTCTCCGACGAGGAGCGCCGCACCATCGAGGCACAGGTGCGGGCCTCGGGCTCGGGCGCGACGCTGGAGCATATGCTGACCGAGGCCAGCCAGATGCTGTCGGGCATGTCGCGCGGCGCCGGCCTGGTGCTGGCCGCCAAGAACGAGGTGGCGCTGAAGCACATCGAATTCATCCAGCTGGAGCCGACCAAGGCACTTGCCGTGCTGGTGTCGCAGAATGGCGACGTCGAAAACCGCGTCGTCGAGCTGCCCGCCGGCATCACCGTCTCGCAATTGCACGAGGCCTCGAATTTCCTCAACGCGCATATTCGAGGCCGCACGCTGGCCGAGGCACGGACCGAGATCGCTCGCATCAAGGAAGAGACAAGGGCAGCGCTGGACACGCTGTCGCAGGATCTCGTCGAGAAGGGGCTGGCGGTATGGGCGGGCGCCGAAAGCGGCCTGCCGGCGCGGCTCATCGTGCGCGGCCGGGCCAACCTCCTCGAAAACGTCACCGCGCAGGCCGATATCGAACTGCTGCGGCACCTGTTCGAGGACATGGAGACGCAGGATGGGCTGATCCAGCTGCTTGACCTGGCCGAGCAGGGATCAGGGGTGCGCATCTTCATCGGCTCGGAAAACAAGCTGTTCTCGCTGTCGGGCTCGTCGCTGGTGGTCGCGCCCTATCGCGACAAGGATGCCCGCGTCGTCGGCGCGCTCGGCGTCATCGGCCCGACCCGGCTGAATTACGCGCGCATCGTGCCGATGGTGGATTACACGGCACAGCTGATATCGCGCATGCTGCGCTAGGTGTATTGATATTCAGCCGGCCTGCGAGCGGCGACTTCCTGCGCTTCCTGGCCGCCAAGGAGAAAAAGAATGGCGCTCGAAGAGTTCAAGGCCCGGATCAGCCTGCTGCTGGAGGAAATGGTCAACCAGCCGGAAGACCAGCACGAAATCCAGGAACAGCTGCGCGAGAAGCTGCGCGAAATGCGCGCCATGGGCCTGCCGCTGCCGGCGGATCTCGTCGCCTTGGAAAAGCGCCTCGACGACGATTTTTACGCCGCCGGGACCTGAACCCGGAAGCAAGACGGAACCCAGGGACAAACCGGCCGTTGATTTCCTTCGCGACCAGGTGGAGGGACGACAATGATCGCTGGGACCCGAATGGCCGGACTGGGGCTTTCCGCACTGCTCCTCGCGACCGCGGCGTTCGCCCAGCAGGCCGATCAGCCGGTGCTGAAGGGTCCGGCCGCCTTTGGCGACTGGCGCGCCGACAAGCCCGGCGTGCGCCGCCTGATCAAGCCGGAAGACCTGCCGAAGCCCAATGTCGCCAAGTCGGCCTCGAACAGCGCCGGCCTTGCCGAAAGGCCGGCGGACGCCAAACCCCAACTGCCGGAAGGCTTTTCAGCCGAGCTGATCGCGTCGGGCATCGACAATCCGCGGGTGGTGCGCACAGCACCCAATGGCGACCTGTTCGTCGCCGACAGCGAAGCCAACCAGGTCCGCGTCTACCGCCTGACCGAGGGCAGCGCCAAACCCGCCGAGAAAAGCATCTTCGCCGGCGATCTCAACCAGCCCTACGGCATTGCCTTCTACCCGCCGGGCAGCGACCCGCAATGGGTCTACGTCGCCAACAGCGACAGCATCGTGCGCTTTGCCTACCGCAATGGCGACCTCAAGGCATCCGCCGACCCGGAAACCATCGTCGACGACATTCCCTCGAACCATCACTGGACGCGCGACATCGCCTTTTCGCCTGACGGCAAGACGCTCTATCTGTCGGTCGGCTCGGGCTCGAACGCCGCCGGGGAAATGGGCAAGAACCCGAGAGGCGGACTCGAGGCATGGGTCAAGTCAAAGCCGCTCGGCGCCAGCTGGGGCTCCGAAGAGGGACGCGCCGACGTGCAGGCCTTCGACCCCGACGGCAAGAACGGCCGCACCGTCGCCACCGGCCTGCGCAACTGCTCGGGCATGACCGTCCAGCCGGCGACCGGCGCGCTGTGGTGCGTCGTCAACGAGCGCGATGCGCTCGGCGACAATGTGCCAGCCGAATACGCCACATCGGTCAGGGAAGGCGCCTTCTATGGCTGGCCCTGGTACTATATCGGCAACAACGAAGATCCGCGCCACAACGGCGAGCGCCCCGACCTTGCCGGCAAGGTCGATATTCCCGATGTGCTGATGCAGGCGCATTCGGCGCCGCTCAACATCGCCTTCTACGACGGCAAGGACCTGCCCGCGGACGCGGGATTTCCGAGGGAATACCGCGGCGATGCCTTCGTCGCCCTGCACGGCTCCTGGAACCGCGGCAACAGGACCGGCTACAAGGTCGTGCGCCTGCTGTTCAGGGATGGCAAGCCGACCGGCGAATACGAGGATTTCATGACCGGCTTCGTCGTCTCCAACGGCGAGGTGTGGGGCCGGCCGGTCGGCGTGACGGTGGCCAAGGATGGCGCGCTGATCGTGACCGAAGACGGCAACGGCACCATCTGGCGCGTGACCTACGATGGCGGCCGTTCCTGATCCTGCAGGGCGGCGCAGCCCCTTCACCCGGATGAGGGGGCCAGCGCGACGTATCTCGGATGTCTGGTGCAATGGATTCCGACCCCAGAGAATTCAATTCTGGCCCGTTCCATGCGACAAGGCAGGCCAATCCGGGACCACCAGCCATGACCCTCACCGGCTTTCTCGCCTACAGTGCCGCCCTCGGCATCGCCGCCGCCATTCCCGGTCCCGGCGTCACCGCGCTGGTCGCGCGGGCGCTCGGCTCCGGCTTCCGTTCATCGCTGGCCATGTCCTTTGGCCTGATGCTCGGCGACCTCACCTACCTGACCGCCGTGGTGCTCGGCCTCGCCTTCGTCGCGCAGACTTTCGGCATGGTGTTCCTGGCGATCAAATGGGCCGGCGTCGCGTATCTGGCTTTTCTCGGCTGGCGTTTCTGGACCGCCGGTATCACCGCTGAAACCGTCGAGGCGAAGAAGGGCAAGGGCGGGTTGGCGTCGAGTTTCGTCGCCGGGCTGACCGTCACGCTCGGCAATCCGAAGACGATGATCTTCTACCTGGCGATCACGCCCACCATCGTCGACCTGAAGACCATCACGCTGGCCGATTACGGCATTCTGGTCGCGCTGACGATCGTCGTCCTATTCGTCGTGCCGGTGCCCTACCTTGCGCTGGCCGCCAAGGCGCGCTGGTTCCTGAAATCGCCGCGTGCGCTGAAGGTGCTGAACCGCACCGCCGCCGGCTTCATGGTCGGCGCCGCGGCGGCGATCGCCGCCCGCCAATAGCCTCTGCTCGGCCAAAATATTCCAGATATCGGCCTTTTCGGAAAACGGTTTTCCGAGACGGAGGCGCTTTAGACATGCGCCCCACTCGGATATTCTTCGCTGACGGTCTATCTTGCGCGACCGAAGGCCCTTTGCCGCCAATTGCCTGAAATTACTTGCCTGACTCCTGGGAGCGAAACCAATGAACAAGCCTGTCACCTCCGCCCGCGCCCCCGGCCGCGGCCGCATCTATAATTCCATCACCGACACGATCGGCGACACACCCCTGGTGCGGCTCGACAAATTCGCCAAGGAAAAGGGCATCGTCGCCAAGCTCGTCGCCAAGCTCGAATTCTTCAACCCGATCGCTTCGGTCAAGGACCGCATCGGCGTGGCGATGATCGAGGCGCTGGAGGAGGCCGGCAAGATTTCTCCCGGCAAGACCACGCTGATCGAACCGACCTCCGGCAACACCGGCATCGCGCTCGCCTTCGCCGCCGCCGCCAAGGGCTACAAGCTGATCCTGACCATGCCGGAAACGATGTCGGTCGAGCGCCGCAAGATGCTGGCGCTGCTCGGTGCCGAACTGGTGCTGACCGAGGGCCCGAAAGGCATGAAAGGCGCCATCGCCAAGGCCGACGAGCTGGCCGCGACCATCCCCAACGCGATCATCCCGCAGCAGTTCGAAAACCCGGCCAACCCGGAGATCCACCGCAAGACGACGGCCGAGGAGATCTGGAACGACACGCATGGCGGGGTCGACATCTTCGTCGCCGGCATCGGCACCGGCGGCACCATCACCGGCGTCGGCCAGGTGCTGAAGAAGCACAAACCCTCGCTGCATGTCGTCGCCGTCGAGCCGGAGGCATCGCCGGTGCTGTCGGGCGGCCAGCCCGGTCCGCACAAGATCCAGGGCATCGGCGCCGGCTTCGCGCCGAAAATCCTCGACACCACGATCTATGACGAGATCGTCAAGGTCTCGAACGAGGATTCCGTCGCCAATGCCCGTCTCGTCGCCCGCCTCGAAGGCGTGCCGGTCGGCATTTCATCGGGTGCCGCGCTGCAGGCGGCAATCGTCGTCGGCTCGCGGCCGGAAAACAAGGGCAAGACCCTGGTTGTGGTCATCCCCGACTTCGCCGAACGCTACCTGTCGACGATCCTGTTCGAAGGGCTGGGGGCGTAGGCGCGCGGAACTTAAGCGCCGAGATCCTTCGCCCGACAGCATAGAAAGTTCTGCATCGACCAGCCATCTGGCCCGCTGAAAAACCAGCCGTGGCGACCGCCGCCCGCTTGAGCATAACCCTGCTTCCGGTCCATATCGCCTACGGCCTGATTGGTGCGGGCCGGGGGAGAATCCGATGTACAAACTCTACACACGGCCCGGCAGCGGCGGCTTCGTCGTCGAGGCGGCGCTGGCGCTGGCGAACGCGCCGTTCGAGCAGATCGACGTGCCGAAGACCGACCGGCCGGACCCGGCCTTCCTCGACATCAGCCCGCTGAACCAGGTGCCGGTGCTGACCTTGCCGGACGGGCAGTCGATGACCGAATCGGCGGCGATCTGCATCCTGCTGGCCGAGCGCCATCCCGAGGCCGGCCTGGCGCCGGCGATCGGCGCGCCGGCTCGCGTCGATTTCCTGCGCTGGATGGCCTTCATGTCTTCGGTGCTCTATCCGGCGGTGCTGCGTTTCTACTACGCGCCTCGCTACACGTCCGATGCCGACGGCACGAAGGCCGTCAAGCAGGCCGCGGTCGCCGAGATGGATCGTGGCTTCGCCGTTCTCGACAACGCGCTCAAAGGCCGTGACTGGCTGGTCGGCGACGGCCTGTCGCTGGCCGACATCTATCTCATCATGCTGGTGGCCTGGCATCCAGACATCGAGAGCGCGCGGATGGCATGGCCGAACATCGAACGCTTATGGGCGCGACTGCGCGGCCATCCGCTGATGAAGACGCTCAACACCTCGCACGAGATGTGGCCGGGCTGAAGGTCAATTTCGCAGCGCTGCCCGTTTGCCTTGCAGGAAGCGCCGTACCGCCGGGTCGCGCTCGAGGCCGATCGCCCGGTCATAGGCTTGGCTCGCCTGCGGCACTTGCCCGAGCCTGGCCAGAAGCCCGGCGCGCGCGGCCCAATAGGGCTGATAGTCGTCAAGGCGCTTGTCGTCACCCAGCACGTAAAGGGCCGCCAGTCCCGCCACGGCGCCCTCGGCCTCGGCGATCGCCACCGCACGGTTGATCGCCACGACGGGCGATCCGGCGATCGAAAACAGCGCGTCATAGAGCTCGCGGATCGCCACCCAGTCGGTGCGACCGGTCAGCCGTCGCGCCGCGTGCGCCGACTGGACTGCGGCCTCGAGCTGGTAACGGCCGATGACGCCACTCTGCGCGGCGCGGGACAGCAGCGCCTCCGCCTCATTGATGAGGGCACGGTCCCACAGCTCGCAATCCTGTTGCGCCAACGGCACGAAGTCGCCTTCGGCATCGCGCCGGGCAGCCCGGCGGGCCTCGGCAAACAGCATCAGCGCAAGCAGACCCAGCGCCTCCGGCTCATCCGGCATCAGCGAGGCCACCAGCCGGCCGAGCCAGATGCCTTCGATCGCCAGGTTGCGGCGTTGTGTTTCGGTGCCGGCCGGGTCCGACCAGCCTTCGGCGAAGGCGGCGTAGATGGCTTCCAGCACCGCGTCCAGCCGCTCGCCGAGTTCGGCCCGCTCCGGCACGCGGAACGGAATGCCGGTTTCACGGATTCGGGTCTTTGCACGCACCAGGCGCTGACCCATCGTCGCCGGCGAGACCAGGAAGGCGGAGGCGATGGTCGCGGCATCGAAACCCAGAATGGTCTGCAGGATCAGCGGCGCGCGGACGCTCGATTCGATCGCCGGATGGGCACATGCAAACATCAGCCGCAAGCGTTCGTCGGGCATGTCTTCGTCGGGCAAGTCTTCGTTGGTCATGCGCGCCTCCGCTTCCTCGGCGATCAGCCTGAGATGCTCGCGGCCGGCTTCGCTGGTCAGCCGCCGCCGCACCGCATCGACACGCCGCCGGCGCGCCACCGCCAGCAGCCAGGCTTCCGGCTTGTCGGGCACGCCGGTGCGCGGCCAGCGTTCGAGCGCCGCGGCAAAGGCATCGGCCAGCGCGTCCTCGGCGGCGGCTACGTCGCGCGTGCGCGCCGACAGCCAGGCGACCAGCTTGCCATAGCTTTGCCGGGCGGCCGCTTCCGCCGCCGCCCGGACGATCTCCGGACGACTGTCCATCACATCGCTATTTCCCGGCACATCGTCATTTCTTGGGCATGTAGTCGGCCATTTCCCAGATCGGCCGCAACTCGACGGTGCCGGTGCTGGCCGCCGGACAGCGCGCCGCCCATTCGATGGCGGTATCGATGTCGGCCGCCTCGATCATGTAGAAGCCGGCAAGCTGCTCCTTGGTGTCGGCATAGGGGCCGTCGATGACGTTGGTCTTGCCGTCGGCGATCCGCACCGAGGTGGTTGCCTGGGTCGGACGCAACCTTTCGCCGGCCAGCCAAGCACCGGACTTCTTCAACGCTTCGGTGTAGGCGGCATAGGCCGCGCTCATCTGTTGGGCCTTCTCGACCGGCGTGTTCGCCAGCGCGGCTTCGTCATTGTTGATCAAAAGCATGTATCGCATGGGTTTTCTCCCGTGGTTTGGAAGGCCGCGTCTTGCGGGGCC
Source organism: Mesorhizobium sp. B283B1A (assembly GCF_020165735.1). Taxonomy (NCBI): domain Bacteria; kingdom Pseudomonadati; phylum Pseudomonadota; class Alphaproteobacteria; order Hyphomicrobiales; family Phyllobacteriaceae; genus Mesorhizobium; species Mesorhizobium sp. B283B1A. Next base: position 45,425 of record NZ_JAIUIQ010000034.1, on the reverse strand, counting down.
AGACGTATGTCGTGCGGTGTCGGCCGATTTCGACAGGTGCCGTGAAAATCTTTCGGCCGTGGCCGCGCCTAGCGCAAGCCGGAAGGTGTCACGCATCCACTCAACCGTTCGTCTAATGGGTAGAATTGCGGGTTGGCATTTGCGTCTCGCTGTCTAAACTCGGCCCGGTCGCATCGAGGAGGTGGTGCGGTGTCGATATTTCAGGGAGGAAACCAGATGTTCCATTTCAGGACGAGATTTGTTGCAGCCAGCGCGGTGGCGCTTTCGCTTGGCCTTGGCGTTGTTTCTGCCGGCGCGCAAGAATTCATCAACGTACTGACAGGCGGCACTTCGGGCGTCTACTACCCGCTCGGCGTGGCGCTGTCGGAGATCTACGGCAAGGGCATCGCGGGCGCCCGCACGCAGGTGCAGGCGACCAAGGCGTCGGTCGAGAACCTCAATCTGCTGCAGCAGGGCAAGGGCGAGATCGCGTTTGCCCTTGGCGATTCCGTCAAGCTCGCCGCCGAAGGCAATGCCGAGGCCGGTTTCCCCGGCAAGCTCGACAAATTGCGCGGCATCGCCGCCATCTATCCCAACTACATCCAGATCGTCGCCAGCCAGGAGTCCGGCATCAAGACGCTTGCCGACCTCAAGGGCAAGAGCCTGTCGGTCGGCGCGCCGGCCTCCGGCACCGAACTCAACGCGCGCGCCATCTTCGCCGCCGCCGGGTTGAAATACGAGGATCTCGGCCGGGTCGAATATTTGCCCTTCGCCGAATCCGTCGAACTGATCAAGAACCGCCAGCTCGACGCCACGCTGCAGTCGGCGGGACTCGGCGTCGCCTCGATCCGCGACCTCGCCACCTCAGTGCCGATCAACGTCGTTGCCGTGCCGGCCGAGGACGTCGCCAAGATCGGCGCGCCCTATCTGTCGGTGGTCATTCCCAAGGGCACCTATGAAGGCCAGAGCGAGGACGTCGCCACCGCCGCCGTCGGCAATTTCCTCATCACCCGCGCCGATGTCTCCGACGAGACCGCCTACCAGATGACCAAGCAGATGTTCGACCATCTCGACCAGCTTGCCGCCGCGCACGCCGCCGCCAAGGGCATCGATCCGGCCAAGGCGCTCGACGGCATGCCGGTGCCGCTGCATCCGGGCGCGGAGCGGTATTACAAGGAGAAGGGGCTGGTGAAGTAGCAAGGTTCGCTCGGCTTATCTGAGATGTCTTCGCTAAGCGCCCCCCTCTGCCCTGCCGGGCATCTCCCCCTCAAGGGGGGAGATTGGCCGTTGTTATGTTCTTCGCCAAACTTTGCAAAACCTGCGCCGACATCGATGCCGCTGATCTCCCCCCTCGAGGGGGAGATGCCCGGCAGGGCAGAGGGGGGCGCCTCGCGCTGCAGTTCGCTTGCTTGGGAGTGCGTCGGATGAGCGAACCAGCCGACAGCAAATCCTCCAGTACTTTCCATCTCCCTGTCGCCGAAGAGCAAGTCGAAGGCCTGCCGCCGGAGTTCGGCGATGGCATCACCGGCAAGGCGGCGTTTGTCATCGCCGTCGGCTTTTCCGCTTTCCAGATCTACATCGCCGCCTATGGCAGCCTTCCTAGCCAGGTGGTGCGGGCCATGCATGTCGGCTTCCTGCTGCTGCTCGGCTTTGCCCTGATCGCCAATCTGCGCGCCAAAAGCATGGCAGCCAAAACAATGTTCTGGACGCTCGGCGCGCTCGGCTTCGGCACCGGCCTTTACAACTGGGTGTTCTATACCGACCTCATCCGGCGCTCCGGCTTCCTGACCACGCCGGACCTGATTGTCGGCGCGGTGCTGGTGGTGCTGGTCTTCGAGGCGGCCAGGCGACTGATGGGGTTGCCGCTCGCGACAATCGCCTTCATCTTCCTTGCCTATTGTTTCTTCGGCAACCATTTGCCGGCGCCCTTCATCCATCGCGGGTACGACTTCGCCCAGCTCGTCGATACCTTCGCCTACGGCACGGAGGGCATCTACGGCACGCCGATCTACGTTTCGGCGGCCTATATCTTCATCTTCGTGGTCTTCGCCGCTTTTCTCGAACGCGCCGGCATGATCGCGCTATTCAACGATTTCGCGCTCGGCCTCGTCGGTTCATGGCGCGGCGGCCCGGCGCAGGTCTGCGTTTTGTCGTCGGCGCTGATGGGCACGATTTCCGGTTCCGGCGTCGCCAATGTGGTGGCAAGCGGCCAGTTCACCATTCCGCTGATGAAGCGCTTCGGCTTCCGCCCGGCCTTCGCGGGCGCGGTCGAGGCGACGTCCTCGATGGGCGGCCAGATCATGCCGCCGGTAATGGGCGCGGTCGCCTTCATCATGGCCGAGACGCTGAACATTCCCTATGCCGACGTCGTCAAGGCGGCGATCATCCCTGCAATGCTCTATTTCGGCGCCTGCTTCTGGCAGGTGCATCTGGAGGCCGGCAAGGCCGGCCTGCACGGCATGGCCAAGGCGGACCTGCCCAACCCGTGGGACGCGGTGCGGCAGCACTGGCCGCTGGTGCTGCCGCTGGCCGCGCTGATCTATCTGTTGTTCGCCGGCTACACGCCGGTCTTCGCCGGCACGATGGGGCTGGCGCTGACCATCGTGCTCATCCTCGGCACGCCATTGGCGGCGGCGATCGGGCCGCTCGCCTTCCGCATCGTCTTCTGGCTGGCGCTCGGGCTTGCTGCCGCCTCGTTCATGAAGTTCGGCGTCAACGTCCTAAGCCTGGTCATCGCCGCACTGATCATCGCCTGCGCCACATTCAAGGGTGGGCGCGAGACGCTGCGGATCTGCTTCGATTCGCTTGCCGAAGGGGCGAAAAACGCACTGCCGGTGGGCATCGCCTGCGCCATCGTCGGCATCGTCATCGGCACGCTGACACTGACCGGCATCGCCTCGACCTTCATCGGCTGGATCATCTCGATCGGCGAGAACAACCTGTTCCTGTCGCTGGTGCTGACGATGCTGACCTGCCTGGTGCTGGGCATGGGCATCCCGACCATCCCCAACTACATCATCACCTCGTCGCTGGCCGGGCCGGCGCTGCTGTCGCTCGGCGTGCCGCTGGTGGTCAGCCACATGTTCGTCTTCTATTTCGGCATCATGGCCGATCTGACGCCACCGGTGGCGCTGGCCGCCTTCGCGGCGGCACCGATGGCCAAGGAGAGCGGCCTCAAGATCGGCATCCAGGCAACCAAGCTGGCCATCGCCGGCTTCGTGGTGCCGTTCATGGCTGTCTACACGCCGGCGCTGATGCTGCAGGACGCCGGGGCGATCGCCGCTGAGTTCGGCTATCCCGTCGAGGTCGCCTATATCGTCGTCAAGGCGTGCATGGGCATCGTGCTGTGGGGGGCGGCCGCCGTCGGTTTCCTCGTCACCCGCATGGCATGGTGGGAACGGCTGGTCGCCTTCGCCGCCGGCGTGCTTCTGGTCGCGGCGCTGCCGCTCACCGACGAAGCCGGCTGGGCGCTGTCGCTTGCCTGGATCGGCTGGCACTGCTGGCGGGCGCGACGGGCCAGAGCATGATCCCGAAAAGTGGAATCCCGTTTTCGGAAGAGATCATGCTCAAGCAAAGAAATAGCACCACATGAGCCTGTGCATCCTCGCCGCCGGCAAGACGGTGACGCTGGCGGTCGCCGCCTTCACGCTGTCCTGGACGCATTCGGTGGAACGGACGCGATGGGAGGAAGACTGGAAGGTGACGCCGTCCGGCCTGCAAGTGGTCGAGGCGCGCATCAAGGGTTCGGGCGCCGGCATGGAGCCACCGGAGGGCGCGGTGCTGAAAGACGGCTGGTGGGCCTATGCCCCGAAGGTTGGGCCGCAGCGTCACGTCTCTCTCGCCGCCTCCGGCGCAACTGGCAACGGCTGGACACTGTGCACGGTTCAGGGCTGTCGGGAACTTGGCAAGGAGGCCGGCGGCTCCATCGCGCTGGAGCCGTGCGCGGCGGATGGCACGAGCCAGCCGCAATAGCGTGTCAGGCGACGCCAATTGCGCGGCGCGATCGCCGTCTAGCCAAGGAACCGCCCACGCAGTTCGGCGGATGGGACGTCGCAGCTGTCCTTCCTGCCGAACAGGGCGTAGCGATTCTTGGCGACGCGCTCGTAAAGCCAGTCGCGCAGCGGGCGCGGCAGCAGCAACAGCGCCTTGGCCGCACGCCACGGCCAGCCGAGTTCCGCCATGACGGCGACAAAACTGTCGAGCCGCGTGAAGGCGGCACCGTCGACAAGGACGAGATTGGTTTCGTAAGCGTCAGTGCGCAGCCCGTGCTTCCTGAACAGCGCTTCGCCGATAGGCGACTGGGCGGTGGCGAAGCGGAAGCGGCTTTTGCGGTCGAGCCTGACCACCATGCGCACGAAGCCGGAGCAGAGCACGCAGACGCCGTCGAAGACGATCAGCTGACGGCTTGTACCTGACGGCTCAGAGGGGCTGGATTTGGGTCTCTGGACTTTGGGTCGATTGAACGGGGGCAGACTTGACTGGGGAAGATCGGTCACGCTGGCCTCGGCTGCTCGTGTTCCCAGACACTAAGCCAGCCGCAGGCGGGATCAAAGACGCGGCGATGTCGCACGCCGTCCGTCACTGAGGACCCGGTCACCCAGAACGGGGCGCTCGGCGCGATAGGTGGTGGCACGCGCGTTGGCACCGGGCCTGCAGATGCGGCTGTTGTGGCGGCTCTCGAACGTCATGGTCAGTGAGCGCCCAGCGACGTGCCGCGACGGGCGCAAGCCGGACCGGGGCCGCGCATGTAGTAGCGCTCGGGCCGGTAGGTCGGCGCGACGAATTCGCGGATGGCGGCGGCATAGCCGATGAGGTGCGTGAGGAAGTTCATTTACCCTGTCCCTGTCCCGATTTTCGGATGTCCCTTCCGAATTGCGAGAATGATAGCATCGAGGCGTGAATAGTCGGTGAACGTGATGTTAATTTCTGGTCGAAAACCCGTTGCTTCGTGGCCGGAATGCGGCTGATTCGGGGTGTTTCGGTGCCTTTTGTCGCCATTTCACCCAGTGTGACTTTTGCATCACATATGTTTCGTTTGAATGTCGCCCGCGCGCGGTTCTGTTTCAATTTCCGCCACGCCTGGGAAATTTCCGTTCGGGACGCTTCGATGCGGGCCCGACCTCAAGGTGCTCGAACATCAAGCAATCAGGAACTGGCAAAGGAACTGGAGCGCGCGCCATCCGTTCTCACCTTCATCGCGTTCCTAAAGGGAGTTGTCATGGCGCCGCGTCCTGCCTGGAGGGGCTATCTGAAGCTGTCGCTGGTCACCTGCGCCGTCGAACTGACCAATGTCGTCACCCACACCGAAAGGGTGTCTTTCCGCATCCTCAACCGCAAGACCGGCAATACGGTGAAGCGCATTTATGTCGACGCCGAGACCGGCGAGCCGCTTGGCGACGATGACGAGATCAAGGGTTATGAACTCGACGACGGTGAATTCATCCATATCGAGGAAGACGAGATCGAGGCGGTGCAGATCGAATCCTCGCACACGATGAGCCTCGACGGTTTCGTCGACAAGGCCTCGATCCAGCAGGTCTATCTCGATACGCCCTATTATGTCGCGCCGGGCGACAAGGTGTCGGAAGAAGCGTTTGCCGTCATTCGCGACGCCATGGCGGGCAAGAAGATGGCCGGGCTGGCGCGCATCGTGCTTTACCGACGCGAACGTCCCGTGGTCATCGAGCCGCTCGGCAAGGGCATGGTGCTGACCACGCTGCGCTATGACAACACAGTGCGCCAGCCCGATACCGTGTTCGGCGAGATCGAGGCGGTGAAGACCGACCAGGAGATGACCGATCTTGCCGAACTCATCATCGACAAGAAGAAGGCGAAGTTCGACCCGTCGAAATTCGACGACAAATATGAGGACGCGCTGCTCGAGCTGATCCGCGCCAAGAAGGCCGGCCACAAGGCGCCGAAGGCAAAGGCCGCGCCAAAACCTTCCAATGTCATCAACCTGTTCGACGCGTTGAAGAAGAGCTTGTCGGACTCCGGGTCATCGAAAGCATCTTCGTCAGCGAAACCCAAGCCGGCAGCCAAACGCGCCAAGCCGAAAACGGCCGCGCCCAAACGCAAATCGGCCTGAGGACCAGAGAAGCCTGAGGACCAGGGAAGCTTGAGGACCAGGGAACAATGGCCGGACTCGAACAGTATCATTCCAAGCGCGACTTCAAGAAGACGTCCGAACCGGCCGGCAAGGTCGCGCGCGGCAAGAAGGGCGAGGTCGGTGGCGGTCTCTTCGTAATCCAGAAGCATGCGGCGACCAGGCTGCATTACGATTTCCGCCTCGAGCATGACGGGGTGCTGTGGAGCTGGGCGGTGACGCGCGGCCCGAGCCTCGATCCGCATGAAAAGCGGCTCGCCGTCCATGTCGAGGACCACCCGATCGACTATGCCGGGTTCGAAGGCACCATTCCCAAGGGCGAATATGGCGGCGGCTCTGTCATCGTCTGGGACGAGGGGACATGGGTTCCCGAGACCGACCCGGCCAAGGCGATGAAGAAGGGACATATCAACTTCGAGCTCAAGGGCCATAAGCTGCATGGCTCATGGCATCTGGTGCGGCTGAGGCCGCGCCCGGGGGAGAAGCGCGACAACTGGCTGCTGATCAAGTCGGACGATGCGGCGGCGCGTCCGGGCGAGGATATCCTCGAAGAGGCACCACAATCGGTGAAGTCGGGCCTGACGATCGAGGAGGTGGGCGCGGGCAAGGCCGCCAGGGGCGAGAAACCGAAAGTCTGGCATTCCAACAGGCCGGCCGCCAGCAAGGCGAAGGCCGCGGGCCAGAAACTCGACTTTGTCGAACCGCAGCTTGCCACGCTGGAACGGGAAGCTCCGTCGGGCGAGGACTGGCTGCACGAGGTGAAGTTCGACGGCTATCGCATGCAGGCACAGATCGCCGGCACGGAGGTGCGGCTCTTGACCCGCGCCGGCCTCGACTGGACGGAGAAATTCGGCGGCGAGATCGTTGCCGAACTCGCTCGCCTGAAGTGCAGCGACGCCATCATCGACGGCGAGGTCGTCGTGCTGGCCGACAGCGGTGTCTCGTCCTTCGCATTGCTGCAGCAGGATCTGTCGGCGAAACGGACAAACCGCTTCATCTACTATGTCTTCGACCTGATGCGCCTCGACGGCAAGGATTTGCGCCGCGAGCCGCTGGTCGAGCGCAAGCAGGCCCTGCAGGAACTGCTCGGCAAGCTATCCGAGAATGCGGCGGTGCGTTTTTCCGACCATTTCACCGAGCCCGGCAAGATCATGCTGGAACATGCCTGCCGCATGGGGCTGGAGGGCGTCGTCTCCAAACGCGCCGATGCGCCCTATCGCAGCGGGCGCGGCCCTAGCTGGGTGAAGTCGAAATGCACGGCGCGGCAGGAATTCGTCATCGGCGGCTATTTGCCGTCGGACAAGACCGGGCGCGGGCTGCGCTCGCTGCTGGTCGGTTATTACGAGGGCGGCAAACTGCACTATGCCGGCCGCGTCGGCACCGGCTTCTCCACCAGGGGTGCCAACGATCTGAAGAAGAAACTCGATGAGCTGAAGGCGAATACCTCGCCGTTCGACGCAGCCGTTCCCAAGGGCAAGGGGCTGGTCTGGGTCAAACCCGAGCTTGTCGGCGAAGTGGAGTTCCGCAGCTGGACATCGGACCGTATAATACGCCATGCCTCGTTCCAGGGGCTGCGCGAGGACAAGCTGGCGGAGGAAGTCGTGCAGGAAAAGCCCAGGGCGGCGACACCCAAGGAACCAGAGGGCAAGACATCAGGGGGCAAGGAACCAGGAGGCAAGAGCTCAGCCAGGGCGAAATCCGCGCCCAGCGGCGCTGGCAAACCTGCCGGGGAGATGACAACCACGGTAAAACTCTCCCATCCCGACAAGCTGCTGTGGCCCGACGAAAAAATCTCCAAGCAGGGCCTGCTTGATCACTACGCGCAGGTTTGGCCGCGCATGGAGCGCTTCGTGATCAACCGGCCGCTCAGCCTGGTGCGGGCGCCCGATGGCGTCGGCGGCCAGCGCTTCTTCCAGAAGCACGCCTCGGCCGGGATGAGCGACAAGATAGCCCGGATGAAGGACCCGACGGACGGCGAGGAGATCCTGTTCATCCGGGATTTCGACGGCATCGCCGCGCTGGTCCAGTACGGCGTCGTCGAAGTTCATATCTGGGGCTCTACCGTCGACGAGATCGAGAAGCCCGACCAGATCATCTTCGATCTCGATCCCGACGAAGGCGTCGACGTCAAGAAGGTGCACGAGGCGGCGCTCGACATCAGGGGCAAGCTCGACGAGCTGTCGCTGCCGAATTTCGTCAAGACATCGGGCGGCAAGGGTTATCATGTGCTGGTGCCGCTGAAGCCCTCGGCGGACTGGGACGAGGTCAAGAATTTCGCCCATGATTTCGCCAGGGCGCTCGAGCAGGCCGCCCCCGACCGTTATACGGCGACACTGTCGAAAAAGGCGCGCACCGGGAAAATCTTCGTCGACTATCTGCGCAATGGCAGGGGCGCCACAACAGTCGCGCCCTATTCCTCGCGCGCCAAGAAGGGCGCCACCGTGTCGATGCCGGTGACCTGGGCCGAAATCGAGGCCGGACTGGCGCCCAACGCCTTCCCGATCGGCGACAGGACGACAACGAAGCAGTTGAAGGAAGCCGACCCGTGGAAGGAGTTCAAGAGGGGGAAGGTGTTGAAGCGGGGGTGATCCATCCGCAATTTGCAACCGTTGCGATCCTTGGCGCCCCCCTCTGGCCTGCCGGCCATCTCCCCCTCAAGGGGGGAGATTACGCGCTCAAGCGCTTTCGCCAACTATCGACGCTTAAAGGTGAGCGAGACAATGAAGCCGCCAATCTCCCCCCTTGAGGGGGAGATGCCCGGCAGGGCAGAGAGGGGCGCTGTCCCGCCGACGTCTCCGTATAACATCAACCCAGAAACACCCTCTCGAACGCCTGCTTGCCCGGCGGCGAAAACACCACCGCGCGGCTGTCCTTCTCGCGGCGGGCCCATTTCTCCGAAAGGATCTTGTCGAGGATGGCGGCGCCCAGCGTGCCGGCTAGGTGCGAACGGCGCACGCTCCAGTCGAGGCAGGCGCGGCAGACCGGGCGGCGTGGCCTGGCGCCGACATCGATGCCTATTGCCGCGAAATGCGATGCGGCCGACGGCCCGAGCCTGATTTCCTTGTCGTCGCGGATCAGTATGTCTTTTTCGACCAGACGATCGAGCATCGCCACGGCCTGCTCGCCGGCGAGGTGATCGTAGCAGACACGGGCCACGCGCATGGCGCCGTCGCGCGGGCCCGGCCGAACGCGCTTCGGGCCGACGGCTTCGGCGACCCCGGTGATGGCCTCGATCATGCCGGCCACCTGCGGCCCGGCGAGGCCGTAATAGCGATGGCGGCCCTGGCTGGCCAGGGTCAGCAGGCCACCCTCCATCAGTTTCGACAGATGCGAGGAAGCGGTCGGCAACGAGACACCGGCTTCCAGCGCCAGTTCGCTCGCGGTCAGCGCGGTGCCGCCCATCAGCGCGTTCAGCATGTTGGCGCGGGCCGGATCGCCGACCAGGCTGGCGATGCGGGCAATGTCGGGTCCTTCACGCATAGTTCGTTCCTCATCGAAGCATTCTCGTCAGATAAGCATTATTCTCCGATCGGCTCAAGGAGGCGGCGAAGCACGCCACGACGGCTCCTGACACGAAACGGCCTAGCATAACCCAAGTGCGCGACGTTTCGACCGGGCTCGAACTATTGATGCAACGATCCGAGGAGACGACCATGACCATCACCTGCTTCATCCGCTATGAGATCGACCCGTTCGGCAAGGCTGCCTTCGAGGAGTATGCCCGCAACTGGGGCCAGGCCATTCCGCGCTGCGGCGCCGACCTGATCGGCTATTTCGCGCCGCATGAGGGCTCGGCCACGACGGCGTACGCCGCCTACAACATTGAAAGCCTGGCGGCCTACGAAGCCTATCGCGCCCGGCTTGCGGCTGATCCCGCCGGCAAGGCAAACTACGCGTTCGCCAAGCGTGAACGATTCATCCTCAAGGAGGACCGCATGTTCCTGAAACTGGCTTCCGGCCCGCATGCGAAGCTGGTGTTGCCGTGATCGCGGTCATCTTCGAGGTCGAGCCGGCGGAGGGCAAACGCGATGTCTATCTCGGCATCGCCGCCAAGCTGCGTCCGCTGCTCGATGGCATCGATGGGTTCATCTCGATCGAGCGCTTCCAGAGTTTGGCCGACCCCGACCGCATCCTGTCGCTGTCGTTCTGGCGCGACGAGGAAGCGGTCAAGGCCTGGCGCAATACGGAAGAACACCGGCAGGCCCAGAAGGCAGGCCGTGGTGGCATCTTTGCCGGCTATCGGCTGCGCATCGCGCATGTGGTGCGGGACTATGGGCTGACGGAAAGGGACGAGGCGCCGGTCGATAGCCGGGCGGTGAATGGGTAGCGGTTTTTCCTTCCCCCTTGTGGGGAAGGTGGCCGCGCGAAGCGCGGTCGGATGAGGGATGCTCCAGCTTGGCGATACTCCTCATCTAGACTGTAGGCCTAAATCGCCGACGTCTCACTCCGCTGGAACACCCCTCATCCGTCTCGGCGCTATGCGCCGATCCACCTTCCCCCACAAGGGAGGAAGGGAGAAAGTCGCTCAGGCATTCCCGATCAGCACGCCCGCGGCGAACACCAGCGCGCCGCCCAGCACCACCTGGAAGGCAGCGCGCAGGAAAGGCGTCTGCATGTAGCGGTTCTGGACGAAGGCAATGGCCCATAGCTCGAAGAACACCACCACGGCGGCAACGCCGGTCGCCGTCCAGAAATGCGGGATGAGATAGGGCAGCGCGTGGCCGAGGCCGCCTGCGGCCGTCATGACGCCGGTCGTGACGCCGCGCTTTATCGGTGAGCCGCGTCCCGAGAGCTTGCCGTCGTCGGAGGCGACTTCGGTGAAACCCATGGAGATGCCGGCGCCGATCGAGGCGGCAAGTCCGACCAGGAAGGTCTGCCAGGTATCATGTGTGGCAAAAGCCGCGGCGAAGATCGGCGCCAGCGTCGACACAGAGCCGTCCATCAGGCCGGCAAGGCCCGGCTGCACATAGGTGAGGATGAATTGGCGCTGCTCGGCCGCCGCTTCTTCGTCCTTCACTTCGCCAGGAACGTGCTTCTGCTCCAATTGCTGAGCCAGCGTCTTGTGGCCTTGCTCGACCGCCGCCAGATGGTCGAGCAGTTTGCGCGTCGAAGCGTCGGTGGTGCGCTTTGCCGCCTCGACATAAAACAGGTAGGCTTGCCGCTCCATCACCTCGGCCTGGCTGCGCACATTTTCGATCCCGAGCGGCCGGACAAGCCAGTCGGGCTTGCGCTCGTAGTAGCCTTTCACATGTTCGCGCCGGATCAGCGGAATGCGCTCGCCGAAACGCTTGCGATGAAGCTCGATCAGCGCATCGCGGTGGCCATCCTCCTCATGCGCCATCTCCTCGAACATCTTCGCCGATTGCGGATACCTATCCGCCAGCCCATCGGCATAGGCCCTGTAGATGCGTCCGTCGTCTTCCTCGGATGAAATGGCCAGCGCCAGGATCTCCTGTTCGGACAGCGATTCGAAGGGACGGCGGCCGAAGCCGAAAACGCGGGAAAGCATGAGGAAATCACCCTAGTTTAGAATGGTTCTAAACTAGGGTTTGACGGACCCCGGGTCAATCGCGCGCTTGCTCACGGCTCAAGAATTGTTGAAGCCGGCGCCGGAGCGCGCCCTTCATTATTGGCAAAGGTTAACCTATATAATTGAACCCAAGACAAGGATGAGGATCAACGCATGACGAAGCCGCACGCAGAGCATTTCGACCCAAAGCCCGTTCTCGACCTCATTGCCAGCATCGAGGCCGACCTGCAGCGCCTGAAGGGCCTGGTCGAGCAGCAGGTCGAGAAGTTCGACCCCGCCAATCCGCACAACAAGGCCCCGGACGGCAAGCTGACCGAGGAAGGCGTCGAGTGCTGCTACCGCATGTTCGACGAGGGCAAGTCGCGCTATTCGGTCGCCCAGCAGATGAAAATCTCCTTCGCCGCCGCCACCCACCGCTTCAACAACTGGCGCAAGCTGGGCGGGACCAAGAGGCAGCGGACGCTGTTGGGATGAAATTGCGATAGGTTGGCTGGACAGCGCCCCCCTCTGGCCTGCCGGCCATCTCCCCCTCAAGTGGGGAGATCGACGGTTGTCTTTGCTTTCGCCAATCTCCAACGCAGGAGAAGAAACGCCGCGCATGAAACAGCCAATCTCCCCCCTTGAGGGGGAGATGTCCGGCAGGACAGAGGGGGCGTGCAGCCGTGACGTTGGTGACCATCCGCCAAATTTTGTGACGGTCACATCTTTTCGTTGGCGTCGCGCCGGCCTTTGCGTGCACCATGACGGGCCACATTTCGCAGGATCCGTCATGACCACCCTTCCCGGCATCGCCGACATCCACGCCGCCGCGGCCCGGCTCTCCGGCTTGATCGTCGAAACACCATTGATCGAATCACAGGAACTGAACAAACGCTTCGGCGCGCGCATCCTGTTCAAGCCGGAGACGCTGCAGCGCACCGGTTCGTTCAAGTTCCGCGGCGCCTACAACAAGCTGTCGTCGCTGAGCGAGGCGGAACGCAGCCGGGGCGTCGTTGCCTTCTCCTCGGGCAACCATGCGCAAGGCGTCGCCGCTTCGGCCGCCATGTTCGGCGTCAAGGCGGTCATCGCCATGCCCGCCGACGCGCCGGCGATGAAGGTCGGCAATGTCCGCAAGATGGGCGCGGAGGTGGTGCCGTTCGACCGTTTTCGCGATGATCGCATGGCCGTGGTCCGGCCTTACATCGAGAAGGGCATGGTGCTGGTGCCGCCCTTCGACGATCCAGCCATCATCGCCGGCCAGGGTACGATCGGCCTCGAACTGATGCGCCAGGCGAGAGCGCTTGGCGTCGGCCTCGACGCGGTGATCGTTCCCTGCGGCGGCGGCGGCTTGTCGAGCGGCATCTCCGTCGCCGTCAAGGATGCTTCGCCCGACACCGCCGTCTGGGCGGTCGAGCCCGAGCATTTCGACGACACGCGCCGCTCGCTGGCCGCCGGTACCAGGGTTTCGAATGAGCCGGGCCATGATTCCATCTGCGACGCGCTGCTGACCGCCGAGCCCGGCGTGATCACCTTCGAGATCAACCGCCGGAACCTCGCCGGGGCCATCGCCGTCTCGGACCAGGCGGCGGCGCAGGCGATGCGCGACGCCATGGCCTATCTCAAGCTGGTGGTCGAACCCGGCGGCTGCGTCGGGCTGGCGGCGCTGTCGTCGGGCGAGATCGAACTGGCCGGCAAATGCATCGCCGTGGTGCTGTCGGGCGGCAATGTCGATTTCGGGACGTATGCCGGGATCATGGCGGCGGCGTAGGGTGGCGGCGCTCCACGCGGAAGCGTCGCGCTTGAGCACCCCCCTCTGTCCTACCGGACATCTCCCCCTCGAGGGGGAGATCAGGTGTCACCCCGGCTTTCGCTAATCTCCAAAGTCACCAGAGAGACCGAGCGCCAAAGCTGCCGATCTCCCTCCTTGCGGGGGAGATGGCCGGCAGGCCAGAGGGGGGTGCTGTCCCGCCGACATGAAAAGGTTCCGCACCGCAAAAACGCTCAATCCAGCGTACGCCTGAATCGCACCAGTGCGACGCCGGCAAACAAAGCGACGAAGACCACCAGCCAGCCGATCTCGGTTGCCACCGCCGGCAGTTGCGCACCCTTCAGCATCACCGCGCGGGTGATGCGCAGGAAATGCGTCAGCGGGAAGATCTCGCCGAAGGTCTGCGCCCAATCCGGCATGCCGCGATAGGGGAACATGAAGCCGGACAGCATGATCGACGGCAGGAAGAAGAAGAAGGTGAGCTGCAGGGCCTGCATCTGCGTGCGCGCGATGGTCGAGATCGTGTAGCCGAGCAGCACCAGCGACAGCACGAACACCAGCACCGCCGACAAAAGCAGCGACATCGACCCGGTGAAGGGGATGGCGAACAGAAGCTTCGCCGCCGCCAGCACCACCACCACCTGCACGGCGCCGACCGCCAGATAGGGCAGCACCTTGCCCATCATGATCTCGAGCGGGCTCGACGGCATGGCGAGCAGGTTCTCCATCGTGCCGCGCTCGGTCTCGCGTGTCAGCGCGATCGAAGTCATCATCACCATGGTCATCTGCAGGATGACGCCGAGCAGGCCGGGCACGATGTTGTATTGCGAGATGCCTTCGGGATTGTAGCGCCGGTGCACCACGACATCGAGCTGCCCCCTGGCGGCCTCGGCGGCGGCTTCCTGCATGCCCTGGGCCCTGAGCAAGGCCTGGCTGGCGACGGTGCCGAGCGTGGAGATGGCGCCGCTGGCGACGGCGGGATCGGTGGCGTCGGCCTCGATCAGGATCTGCGGGTTGTCGCCACGCTCGACCCGCTTGGCAAAGTCGGCCGGGATGGTGACGACGAAGGCGACGTCGCCGCGCGCCATCCGGAACTCGGCCTCCTCGGCGCTTTGCGCGACGTGATCGAAGCGGTAATAGCCGGTGGTCTGCAGCGCCGCGACAATGGCGCGCGTGTAGGGGTCGCTGCTGGTCGCCACCAGTGCGGCAGGCAGGCTCTTCGGATCGTTGTTGATGGCGTAGCCGAACAGCACGAGCTGTATCAGCGGCACGCCAAGCATCATGGCGAAGGTGATGCGGTCGCGCCGCATCTGGATGAATTCCTTGATGAGCAGCGCGCCAAGCCTGGCGAAGGAAAAGATGCCGTTCATGCCATGTTGTCCTTCGACCCGGACATGAACTGGATGAAGACGTCCTCCAGGCTGGTTTCCCCCGGCGCCACCGTCACGCCGTTGTGCTCTTTCTCGACGTCGGCAAGTGCCGCTTCGAGCTTCTTTTTGTCGGAGCCGACAACATGCAGCGTGGCGCCGAACGGCGCCACCTGGTCGACGCCGGGGCGCCCTTGCAGTGCTTCGGCCACCTCATCGAGTTGCGGACCCTGCAGCACGAAGGTGGTCAGCCCGGCATTCCTGACCACCTCGGCCACGGTGCCGGTGGCCAGCATCTTGCCGTAGGAGATGTAGCTGATGCGGTGGCAGCGCTCGGCTTCGTCCATGTAGTGGGTGGAGACCAGCACGGTCAGCCCACCGCTGGCGAGGCGGTGGATCTCGTCCCAGAATTCGCGCCGCGCCTTGGGGTCGACGCCGGCCGTCGGCTCGTCGAGCAAAAGCAGTTTCGGCTTGTGCATGATGCAGGCGGCCAGCGCCAGCCGCTGCTTCCAGCCGCCGGACAAGGTGCCGGCCAGCTGGTTGCGGCGCGTGGCGAGGCCGAGCTCTTCCAGCGTCCTGGCGACATGCTCCTCGACCGGCTTCAGCCGGTAGAGCCGCGCCACGAATTCGAGATTCTCGCCGATCGTCAAATCCTCGTAGAACGAGAATTTCTGCGTCATGTAGCCGACTTCGCGTTTGATCCTGAGCGAGTCGGTGCGGATGTTGAAACCCAGCACCGTGCCTTCCCCCTCGTCCGGCGTCAGCAGACCGCACATGATGCGGATGGTGGTGGTCTTGCCCGACCCGTTGGGGCCGAGGAACCCGACGATCTCGCCTTCCGCGACCGACATCGTCACGTGGTCGACGACGGTCTTGTCGCCGAAGCGCTTGACCAGGCCATGAACGTCGATGACATTCATTTTGCCGTTTCCGCAAGATCGACATCGACAATCTGGCCGGGCTGCAGCGGACCCGCATCGCCCTCCGGCCGCGCCTCGACGAGGTAAACCAGCTTCTGCCGGTTCTCCAGGGAATAGATCACCGGCGGGGTGAATTCGGGATCGGGCGAGACGTAGCTGACGCGCGCTTTCACATCCGCGCCGCAGCCGTCGCAATGAACGCTGAGCAGGCTGCCGACCTTGACCGAGGAGAAGGCGGCCTCCGGTATATAGACGCTGAGCTTCACCGCCCCGTCGGGCAGTACCGAAATCACCGGCGCGGTCGGACCCGCCGTGTCGCCGGGATTGCGGATGACGTCGTTGACGCGGCCCGGCGATGGCGCCGCCAATATGCGCTTGGACAGCCGCCACTCGGCCTGGTCGAGCGCGGCCTGCGCTTGGCCGACCTGATTGTCGGCGGCCTTGATCGTCTCGGCGCGTGCCGGCAGGCCGCCGACGGCGAGATTGGCCTGCGCCTGCCCGACCTGCGCGTTGGCGGTTTCCAACGTCGCCGAGGCGGTGTCGTAGTCCGCCTGCGTGCCGGTACCGCGCTTGAACAGGTCGGCGGCGCGGTCGTATTTGCGCTTGGCGTCGTCGGCCTGCGCCTTGGCCATGTCGACCTGGGCCTTGAGCGCGGCGATTTCTTCCGGCCGCTTGCCGACCTGGAGGTCGGCGAGTTGCGCCTGCGCCTGGGCGAGGCTTGCCTTAGCTTGCGCCACCGCGATCTTGGCATCGGCGCTTTCCAGCGTCACCACCGTCGCGCCTGACGTGACGCGATCGCCGCGCTTGACAGTGACGGTCTCGACCTGCGCCACCTCAATCGGCGCCAGCAGCACATAGTCGCCTTCGACATAGCCGACGGCCAGCGGCGGCGCCGGGGCGCAGGCACCGAAAAGCTGCACGGCGAGCGGCAGCGAACACAGAAAACTCATGGTCTTTGCCCCTTCATTTCTACTTCTTCCTGGCGGCCAGAATGGCGCTGAGATTGTCGGCCGTGACCGCCACGACCTTTGCCGCCTCGGCGCTGCCGATGTCGTGCCAGCCCATGCGGCGCATCACCGCCTCGCGGCCGATGCGGAAATAGATGACCTGGCCGATCAGCGTGAACACGGTGAGCCGGGTCCGTTCGCTTTCGGCCGGCTCGCCGGTCGCCTGCTCCCAGATCAGGCACAGCCGGCGATGCGTCGGCTCGAAGACGCCATCATAGATGCGGTCGAGCGCAGCGGTGGGATGCGACAACTCGCGCAGCACGAATTGCACGATCTCGCCGGCCTGCGGCTGCGCCACGATGAAGCCGACCATCCGCTCAAGCGCGGCGAAGAGCTGCGTCCTTGCCGCCTCGGGATCGGTTGGAGCGGCGGCCTGGCTGTTGCCCAGCGCCTGGCCGGCAACGGTCTGGATGGTCTCGACGATGAAGTCGGCGGCGGCGGCGCGAAGGCCTTCCTTGCCGCCGAAATGGTAGGCGATCGAACCTATATTGGCCTGCGCCTCCGCCGCGATCTCGCGGGTCGAGGTGCCGTCGAAGCCCTGCCGCCCGAACAGTTTCAGCGCGGCGCGGACGAGCGCGGCACGCGTCAACTCCGCCGGCGGCGTGTCGCGGCGCGGATTTTTGACGTCGGGCGTCTTGATCATGATCCATTCTTTAATCAATCGATTGATTAAAGTCAACTTGTGTGCGTGGCCGTCTTGCCATCGCCTGCGGCAACCGCTTTAGTGCGCGGCCATGGGCAAGGAAGTCGAGCGCAAGTTCCTGGTATCCAGCACCGCATGGCGGAGCCTAGTCGAGGCGGATATCCGCATTCGCCAGTTCTATCTTGCCGCCGCGCCCGGCCGGACGGTGCGTATCCGCATCAGCGACAGCGCGTCCGCCAAGTTGACGCTCAAATTCGGCAGCAAGGCGCGCGAGCGCGACGAATACGAGTATCCGGTGCCTCTTGCCGAGGCCGAGGAGATGCTGGCCTTCGCTCTAGGACGTGTCATAGAGAAGACACGCCACCATGTTAGGCATCGCGGCTATCTCTATGAAGTCGACGTCTTTGGCGGCGCGCTGGCAGGACTTGTGGTGGCCGAACTCGAGACGCCGGAAGACGTGCCGGACGAAATGCTGCCAGACTGGCTCGGCCGTGAAGTCACCGGCGAGCAGAAATTCTACAACGCGTCGCTCGCCCTCGGGGGGATTCCGGAGATCGCCGCATGAGTTTTCGCATCGACCCGCGCCTGCCGCTGACCGGTGAGGTCAGACGCATCCTTGCCGAGGAAATTAGCAAGGCACTGCTGCATCTGGACGCGGCGCAGAGCCGGCCGGAACAGGGACTGCACAAATGCCGCAAGCGGCTGAAGGGCGCGCGTGCCTTGCTGCGGCTGGTTCGTTCCGGAGACGAAACTTTCTGCACGACCGAGAACCAGTGCTATCGCAATGTGGCGGCGCTGCTTGCAGGCCCGCGTGAAGCAACGGCGCTGATCGAAACCATCGACCGGCTGGCGGCAGGTTTTCCCAAGGAGAGCGCCGATGGCGGGCTCGATGCCGTGCGCGACAGGCTGGTCGCCCGCCAGCATGATCTGCACGAAGGCGCCGGCCTCCAGGCGGCAATCGGCGCGGCGACCGCCGCTTGCCAGGACGGCATGAAGCGGATCGAAAGCCTTGCCTTGCCCGATCAGCCGGAGCAGGCCGCCGACGTGCTCGCCGAAGGCGCCCGCGTCACCCTGCGCCGTGCCAGGAAGGCGCTCGACAGGGCTGGCGCGCATGGCGAGGCCGACGATTTCCACGACCTGCGCAAGGCGGCCAAGACGCATGGCATGCACCTGTCGCTGCTGGGCCGGCTTTGGCCGACGCCGATCAAGGCGCGGCGCAAGGCCGTCGACGAACTGGGCGAGCGGCTGGGCGAACTGCATGATGTGTTCGTCATCCGCGCGCTGCTCGAGGCCGACGACCAGCCGCTTGGGCCGCGCGAGGACACGAAGCTTCTCGGCAAGCTGCTGAAGCGGTCGGAAAAGAGCCTGAGGAAATCCTGTCTTGCCGAGGCCGCCGAACTGTTCGGCGACAGCCCCAAGCACGCGACGAAAAGACTGGCCCGCAAGGCGCGCGACGATCTGGCCGGCCCGCAGGAAGACGCCAGCGCATTGGCCGGCTAACCGCGGCTGGTGTCCGCACGCCAGCCTGTGTTAATCACGTTCTGCTATGACCGCGCCGGCCGACACGCTTCTCGACCGCCTTGGCCGCTGGCTTGCCGGCCGGCTGCAGGAAGAATCCTCGGGCTATGAGCCCTACACGCCATCCGATGCCGAAACGCTGCGCCGCACGCTGGAGCCCGGCGACATCCTGCTGGTCGAGGGCAACCAGAGGATCTCGGCAGCGATCAAGTACCTTACCCAGTCGACATGGTCGCATGCGGCCTTTTATGTTGGCGATGCCTTGCCCAAGCCGGAAGACGGAGCGGAGCGGCCGCGGCTTATCGAGGTCACCATGGGCGAAGGCTGCGTCGCCGTGCCATTGTCGCGCTACCGCACCTACAACACCCGCATCTGCCGGGCGAGCGGCCTGTCGCCGGAGGACCGCGACATGGTCGTCGCCTTCATGGTCGGCAAGCTTGGCCTGAAATACGACCTCAAGAACATCTTCGACATGCTGCGCTATTTCCTGCCGACGCCGCCGGTGCCGGTGCGCTGGCGCCGCCGCATGCTGGCCTTCGGCTCCGGCGATCCGACGCGCGCCATCTGCTCGACGCTGATTGCCGAGGCCTATGGCCAGATCCGCTATCCGATCCTGCCTGAGATCACCCGCGCGCCCGGCCGCGCCTCGGCGCAGTCAAGCTATTCGCGCAAGGAAATCCTGCACATCCGCCACCACTCGCTGTACACGCCGCGCGACTTCGACCTGTCGCCCTATTTCCGCATCGTCAAGCCGACCCTGGAATATGGCTTCGATTATCGGGCCGTGACCTGGGACGACAGGGCTGCGGACGCGGAGACGAAGGCCGCCGAATAGTCTTTTCAAGCCGGAAGCGGGCGCCGCCCTTTTGCGGCGGACTGCTCTCGCGCACTGGCATCGCGCGGATGCGAGCCGATCGGCATGATCGCCGGAAACGGCGTCGCCCCGAAGGCGAACGTCCATTTGTAACCGGTGAGCCCGTCCTCGGGCGTGGTGTGCTGGTCGTGATGGGCAAGCAGCCTGGCGCGGTCGGCCAATTCCTCGGCTTCGCGCCGCACCATCTCGGCGGTCTCCGGCCGCATCCGCCTGGAGAAGCTGACGAAAGTCGCCTCCTTCTCGATGTGCGTGATGGCCCAGCCGATGAAGTTCTTGTTGGTCATCTCGAACAGCGGCCTGAGCGGCCCCTCGAAATTCCACTGGATCGGCGTCTCGACCAGCAGCCTCGCCGTGAGTCCCCGCCCGAGTGCGACAAGGCCGAGTTCCTCGAGATCGCGCAGATAGAGGAACATCGAGGCCTCGCTCAGGCCTTGCGAGCGCATGATGCCTTGCGGCGTGAATTTTTCCGACAGCATGACGAAGATGAACAGCAGCGCCGGCCGGCCGGCGAGCCTGCGCTCGATCTCGGGCGCGATGTGGTTGACCGGCCCCGGCCCCCGGTTCATCGAGCCGAGCACGTTTTCCAGCTCGACGCCGGCGGCCGCGCAGATCTCGACCAGCCGGTCGAGCTTGCAGTTCTTCTCATGGAAGATGCGCTTCACCGTCGGCTCGGAAACGCCCATGCGCTCGGCAAGCTGGCGATAGGTGACGCCCTTCGCCTTCAGCGTCCGCTTCAGCGCCTCGAAGATCAGACCGTTCATGGGATGCACCTCTTGCCGGTAGTTTCGTATCGATATTAGATACTAGCGGCAATATGGCTTCCCGAGAAGTATCGAAAATCTTAGCTCTCCGCCATCATCACAGGAGACCAGCCATGAACCGCCTCATCATTTCCGCCTTTGCCGCCACCATCGGCATCGCCGCCACATCGATCGCCCAAGCCGGCGAGCTGTGGCGCGCCAAGGGGCTCGAACAGCCGGAATCGGCGCTGTTCGACGCCGCCAACAACCGCATCATCGTTTCCAACATCGTCGGCAACCCCGGCGATGCCGACGGCAATGGCTATCTCAGTGTGCTGTCCCCGGACGGCAAGACGGTGACTCAACACTGGAGCGACGGCATGGACGCGCCCAAGGGCATGGCGATATCGGGCGGCAAGCTCTATGTCGCCGACATCACCAAAATCCGCGTCGTCGACCTCGCCAGCGGCAGGCTGGTCGCCAGCATCGCCGTGCCGGACGCAGTCTTCCTCAACGACATGACATCGGATCATACGGGCAAGGTCTATGTCACCGACATGCTGGCCGACACGATCTACCGCATCGACGGCGACAGGCCCGAGCTGTTCACTGGGGATCCGATGCTGGCCTCGCCCAACGGCGTGTTCGCCGATGGCAACCGGCTGATCGTCGCCTCCTGGGGCAAGGGCATCAAGCCCGACTTCAGCACCGCGGAGCCGGGCGGGCTGCTGGCCGTGGACCTCGCCAGCCGGGCGGTGTCGCCGTTGCCTGGCGCGCAGGAATTCGCCGACCTCGACGGCGTCGTCGCCATCGGCGACACCATCTATGCCACCGCCTACATGACCGGGACGCTCTACCGATACAGGGCCGGCGGTGCGCCGGAAGCGGTGGCGCATTTCAAGCCAGGCAGCGCCGACATCGGCACCGACGGCAAGTCGATCCTCTACGT
Source organism: Mesorhizobium sp. B283B1A (assembly GCF_020165735.1). NCBI lineage: Bacteria > Pseudomonadati > Pseudomonadota > Alphaproteobacteria > Hyphomicrobiales > Phyllobacteriaceae > Mesorhizobium > Mesorhizobium sp. B283B1A. Next base: position 24,045 of record NZ_JAIUIQ010000034.1, on the reverse strand, counting down.
GCCGCTGATGAACGAGGGCGAGGTTGCTGCATTGAAGCTCGATTGAGCACCGGCGCTTCGGGGCTATCCTGCGCCATCCGCTCGACGTTCGCTAACGGCCGTGAGGTGGACCGTGGTAGGACGGTCCATCGAACAACAGTCAGGGAGGTCTGGCATAGATGGGCCCCCTGAGAACCCGGCCGCCATGACCTCCTACCGCCCGATCGCCCGTTCGGAATTGCCTGACGATACCGCCGCTCTCGCCCGCATGCTCATCGGCAAGCTGGTGGTACGGGAATTGCCCGAAGGCATTGCCAGCGGCCGCATCGTCGAGACCGAGGCGTATGTCGTCGGCGATGCCGCTGGGCATGGCTACCGGGGCATGACCCCGCGCAACCGTTCGCTGTTCCTCGAGCCGGGGCACGCCTATGTCTATCTCGCCTATGGCATCTCATACATGCTGAACGTCTCGAGCGGGATGGAGGGCACCGGCACCGGCGTTCTGATCAGGGCTCTCGAGCCGCTCGAAGGCATCGCGATCATGCGACGGAACCGCAGTGTCGAGCGCCTGCGCGATTTGGCGCGCGGGCCGGGACGGCTGGCGATGGCGTTGCGGATCGATCGTTCGCTCGACGGGCTCGATCTTTGCCGGAAGGGCCCGCTATGGCTCGCAAGCGATAATCACGCACCCGGCGAAATCGGGCAGAGCATCAGGATCGGCATTTCGAAGGATGCCGACCGGCTGCTGCGGTTTTATGTCAGGGGCAACCCATTCGTCAGCGGTCCAAGGTCGCTCAATCGATAAGGACGCGGCAGCTCTCTTCCTCCTGATGGAAGTTGGAAGCGAAGAGACTTCCCCGCCAATTGCACTCGGCGCGTGTCTTCTGGTCGATACCGGCCAAGGCCGATGCGGCATGTATCCGCGCGGCAGCGATCATTCGCCGGCCCCCTTTTCCATTTTTCTGATACTTCCCGGAAATTGCAGGCTAGGGTGTTTTGGGTTTGGGCAGGGGGTAATGCGATTGACCATTTTCAGGGCATTGATGACATCGGCATGCCTGGTGTCGACAATTTTCATGCTGACGGGATGCGGGCACGTGATCAACCGATTGATCTGACGCACAGCCGAGGCGCTCGGTCAGGCCCCGTCAGGCATCGTCGCTCACCACCTTGCGCCGCTGCAGGAACCGCGCCACCAACCAGCATAGCATCGCCCAGGCGAAGCCCGCGCACCAGCCCGCCAGCACATCCGACGGCCAGTGGACGCCGAGATAGATGCGGCTGACGCCGACCAGCACCGCCGTCAGCACAGCGAGCGACAGGACGTAGATCTTGGTCGCTCGGCCATGCAGGAAGCGCGCCGCCAGTGAGCCGAGCGTGAGGTAGGTCACCGCCGACAGCATCGCATGGCCGCTCGGGAAAGAGAGCGACGTCTCGTTGACCAGATGCGAAACGAGTTCGGGCCGGGGCCGGTCGACGCCGACTTTCAACAGGCTCGACAGAAGCTGGCCGCCGGCCACGGCGACGAAGATGAGAAGTGCGGTTCCCGGCCTGCGGATCAACAGCAGATAGATGATCGTCGCCGTCGTGATCAGCACCAGCACGCTGGTGCTGCCGAGGCTGGTGATGTCGCGCATCGCCCCTTCCAGCCATAGCGGGCCGAGCGGAACGCCGGGCTGCCCCGCTTGGCGGAAGGCAAGCAGGATCTCGGTGTCGAAGGCATGCGGCTCGGTTGTCCGCGCCAGTTCCATCAGTTCCACGAAGCCCCATAGCCCGCCGGCGATAACCAGGCCGGCCAGCAGGACCGGGAATTCGATCCGGTTGAGCAAGGTGGTGGCGGTGTCTTTCATCGGATCGGTATCGCAGCCGTCATCTCTATCATCGTCCTTGCAGATAGGGCCCGAGCGTGATCAGCGCCACCGCGGCGATCGCCAGCATGATGCCGGTCGCCTGCAGTGCGTTGACGCGCTCGCCGAAGAACACCAGCGCCACGACGTTGACAGAGACCAGCTGGATGACCGCCGAGAGGCTGAACGACACCGACATGCCGAATTCGCGGATCAGCCGCAGCATGATCAGATTGCCCAGCGAATAGAGCGCGAGTGTCAGAAGGATCTTGCCCAGGCTCGGCGCCAATCCCCATTGCTTGGCCGCGGTCGCCGCCAGAAGGAAGATGACCGTCGAAAAGCCAAGCTGCAGCAATCCCGAAAAACTCAACGTCCCCTCCCTAGAAGCGGCGCCCGCCGCGTGTGCCGCGGCCCTTGTTTCCGAAGCGCGCCGGGACGTCAAGCGGCCTCGTTCAAACGAAGGCCTTGGCAACGGCAAGACGGAGGCTCAATGTACCGACGCCGCTCAGCCTGTCGATCGAAGGGCGGTCAGGGGCTCATGATACGCAGCATCTTTCAGAACTTGGCGCGGCGCTGGAGCGAGCTTTCGCTCGCTGTGCAATTCCTCGTTGCCGGCGGTTTTGGCCTTCTGGTCGTCATGCTGCTGGTGGGTGCCTGGGTGACGACGCAGATTCGGGACGGTGTCACCCGCAATTCGGCCGCCACGACGGCGCTTTATGTGGACAGCGTGATCGCGCCGCTGCTGCCCGACCTGCGCAAGAGCGAGGAGCTCAGCGACTCCGTCAAGCAGGCGCTCGACGAAACGCTCGGCCAGGGCGCGCTCGGCAAGCGCCTGGTCTCGTTCAGGCTCTGGCGCCGCGACGGCACCGTGCTCTATTCAAAAGACTCCTCCTTGATCGGCCGCCGCTTCGATCTGAACGACCACCTGCGTTTCGCCTTCCAGGGCAACGTCGCTGCCCAGTTCGACACGTTTGACGAAAACGAAGAGAAGGAGCGGGCTTCGGGCGAACCGTTGCTGGAGATCTACAATCCCGTGCGCGAACCCTGGTCCGGCGATGTGGTGGCGGTCACCGAATTCTACGAAATCGCCACCGATTTCAAAGCCACGCTGGCCTCCGCCCTGCTGTCGAGCTGGCTGATCGTGGCCGGCACCACCTTGACGGCATTCCTGCTCCTGTCGGGGATCGTGCTGCGCGGCAGCCGCACCATCGACGACCAGCGCGGAGCGCTGCGCCGCCAGGTGTCGGAGCTGCAGGGCCTGGTGGCGCAGAACAGCGCCTTGCGGCAGCGCGTGCAGCGGGCGTCCCGCCGCGCCACGGCTCTCAATGAAAGATATTTGCGCCGCATCGGCGCCGACCTGCATGACGGGCCGGCCCAACTCGTGGCCCTGGCGGCGCTGCGCATGGACAGCCCGGTGTTTACCGGCGATGACCATTGGGAGGGGAACCGCGCGACCGAAGTGGCAATGATCCGCAAGACGCTCGAGGATGCGATGCAAGAGATACGCGGCATCTGCAACGGCCTTGTCCTGCCACAGATAGAGACGGCCGCGGCAACGGAAATATTGCGGCTGGCCGTCAAAGAGCACGAGCGCCGAACCGGAACGTCGGTGGCGCTCACGCTGCCAGGGCAGTTGCCCGAACCCGGCGCTTCGGAGAAGATCAGCATCTATCGTTTCGTACAGGAAGGGCTGAACAATGCCTATCGCCACGGCCGGGGCAAGGATCAGGCGGTGGCCGCCGGAATGAAAGGCGGCCGGCTCTTCGTCGAAGTATCGGACGGCGGACCAGGCTTCGACCCGGCGACACGGGTCGAGGGATTGGGGCTCGCCGGCCTCAGGGAGCGGGTCGAAAGCATTGGCGGCCAGTTCGAAACCTTGACCGGACCGCAAGGTACGCGCTTGGTGATCAGTTTATCGGTTGAGGAGTAAGCATGACCGAGACCATTCGTATCGCCATCATCGACGATCACCCGCTCTTCCGGGAAGGCGTGACGCGCAGCCTGTCGGAGATCGGCGGCTTCGAGATGGTCGGCGAAGGCGCGACCGCGCAGGACGCCGAACGCATCGCGTCGACGGCGCGGCCCGACATACTGCTGCTCGACATCTCCATGCCGGGCGGCGGCCTGACTGCGGTTGCAGGCATCCTTGCCAACCATCCCGCCCAGAAGATCGTCATGCTGACCGTTTCGGAGGCCAATGCCGACGTGACCAAGGCCCTGAACGCCGGGGTACACGGCTATGTCCTCAAAGGTGTCGGGTCGCGTGCGCTCGCCGACATCCTGCGCAACGTGGTGGCAGGCGAGAGCTATCTTTCGCCGATGCTGTCGGCGCGGCTGCTTTCGGATCTCCAGTCCCAGCAGCCCGCCGACGGCATGGCGGACCGGCTGCGGCAACTCACGGAGCGGCAGAGCGAGATCCTGCGGCTGGTGGCGGAGGGGCTCAGCAACAAGGAAGTTGCCCTGCGGCTGGATCTGCAGGAGAAGACCGTCAAGCACCATATGACCGGCGTGCTGTCGAAACTCAACGCGCGAAACCGCACCGAGGCGGCCCTGATGATGCGTGAGTTTCGCGACCGCGACCGGAACCGTGCATAGACGCCGTCGCTATGCCGGCGCCATGCGGGAAACCGCGCGAGAGCATTTCACCGTTTCAAGGAAACGGCGAACCGCTCTATCTCTTTGTTTTTACGCAATTCCCAAGGGAAAGCGCTACGCGCTTTTCTCGAGAGAAAACCGTGTCACACTTTTCCTGGAATTGCTCTAGGTAGGCCGGATAAACGAGGTCACCTCCGCCGGGGGCGGCGGAGGTGACATGCGAAGCCGGCCGTTGCCTGTTGACCAGCTCCACAAGGCCCGGATTCACAAAGCACTAAGACGTTTGACATCGGCCGGCGTGGCCGGGCGGTCGACGATCGTTCGGTCGAGCGCATCCTGCATTCTGAAACGGCCGTTCTCGATCTTTTCCGTCAAGCCGTCCGGGTGCTCGACCGTGATCGTGCTGCCATTGATGTCGACCTTGTCGCCGGTCGCCGCGTTGACATGGCTGCCGCTCTGGCCCTTGCCGGAGGCGGCGCCGCCTTTTCCGGAATTGCCGCCGCTATTGCCGTTGCCGTTCCCGCTGTTGCCATTGCCGCTGTTGCCGCCGCTATTGCCACCACCGTTGCCGCCGCCATTACCACCGCCGTTGCCACCGCCATTACCGCCGCCATGGCCGCCGCCGGCGGCCTGTGCGCTAGCGGCGTCGATTCCAAGGGCGGAGCCGTGAAAGGCAATCTGATAGGGGGCGAGAGTCAGCGCCAGGAAAGCCGCCGATCCGAGCGTCAGCCGTCGGCGCCGGGCCGTGATCGATCCGTACATCCTGATCTCCGTCGATTGAGCCGGCGTGCCCATCCCAACGTTGCAGTGCAACCAACATCGCCGAAAGACGTGGTGACCGGAAGCAACCTCCGACCGTTGCGTTTGTCACCCAAGACCTTTGCAAGCGCACGCTTGGACTAAAGTCCCATCTCGGATGCCTGAGAACCCGCCTCGCGGGCAATGGAGCGGCCGCGCCGCGCATCACCGCCGACGGGAGACAACAGCAGTCGAGCCTGAAGGTCACCTCTGGCGGGAGTGGCGGAGGTGACGGAAAGAACCCCTTGCCTGGCCTGTTCGGGAACCCATTTCGCGGCTCCCCGGCACAAGCGGATACGGCCGCCTTGCCGGCCTTCGCGGAATGTCGTTTAAAAGTGACTTCTCATGTCACGAAAATGTGACCGGCCGACTGTAAGGGGTCGAAAGACACAAGCTCCAGCCACTCCAAAGCCAGAGGCCCCAATGACCGAACATCGCGCCCCCGACGCCAAATTCCGCACCAGCCTGCTCGAGGAAAACGACGGACCGGCCATCAATCCCACCGACAACCGCACCATGGGCGAGATCATCGCCGCGCGGTTTTCGCGCCGGGGGTTCCTGAAGGGATCGCTCGCCGTCTCGGCGATTGCCGCCACCGTCAGCCCGCTGGCGCTTGTCAGCGCCGACGAAGCCCGTGCCGCGGAGGGCTCCGCCTTCAAATTCGACGAACTCGAGGCTGGCATCGACGACAAGCACCATGTCGCGCCGGGCTATGACGCCGACGTGCTGTTGCGCTGGGGCGATCCGCTGTTTGCCGATTCGCCGGAGTTCGATCCGGCCAAACAGTCGGCCGAAGCCCAAGCCAGGCAGTTCGGCTACAACAACGACTATGTCGGCTATATCCCGATCGACGGCTCGGCCGAGCATGGCCTGCTGGTGGTCAACCACGAATACACCAACCCGCATCTGATGTTCCCCGGCATCGTCAAGATCGTCGACAAGGACGGCAAGAAGGCGGCCGAAGTCGCGCCGCTCACCAAGGAGCAAGTCGATGTCGAAATGGCCGCGCATGGCGGCACCATCGTCGAGATCCGCAAGGTCTCGGGAAAATGGCAAGTGGTGCGCGACGGCAAGCTCAACCGCCGCATCACCTCGAACACCGAAATGGCGCTGTCGGGCCCGGTCGCCGGCCATGACCGCGTCAAGACCAATGCCGATCCATCGGGCACCAAGGTCATCGGCACCATCAACAACTGCGCCGGCGGCGTCACGCCCTGGGGCACCTATGTGATGTCCGAGGAGAACATCCACGGCTATTTCTCCGGCGAACTGCCGGAGGGTCACAAGGAGGCCGCCAACTACAAGCGCCTCGGCATCCCTGAAGGGGCTTACGAATGGGGCGCGCATTACGACCGCTTCAACCTGGCCAGGGAGCCTAACGAGGCCAATCGTTTTGGCTGGATCGTCGAGGTTGACGTCAACAATCCGACTTCGACGCCAAGGAAGCGCACCGCCATGGGCCGCTTCAAGCACGAGGGCGCCGAATCGATCGTCGCCAGGGATGGCCGCGTCGTCTTCTATCTCGGCGACGACGAGCGCTTCGACTATGTCTACAAGTTCGTCACCAAGGGCACCTTCAATGCCAATGACCGCGCCGCCAACAAGGACCTGCTGGACGACGGCACGCTGCATGTCGCCAAGTTCGCCGAGGACGGTTCGGTGGAATGGCTGCCGATCGTCTTCGGCCAGGGGCCGCTAACGGCCGAAAACGGCTTCACCGGCCAGGCCGACGTGCTGATCGAGACGCGACGCGCCGCCGACCTGCTCGGCGCCACCAAGATGGACCGCCCGGAGGACATCCAGCCCAATGCCGTCAACGGCAAGGTCTATGTCATGCTGACCAACAATTCCAAGCGCAAGGCCGACCAGGTCGACGCCGCCAACCCGCGCGCCGAAAATGCCTTCGGCCACATCATCGAAATATCGGAAGAGGCCGGCGATTTTGCCGCTGCCAAAGGCAGGTGGGAAGTGCTGCTGAAATGCGGCGATCCCTCGGTGGCCGATGTCGGCGCCACCTTCTCGACGTCGACGACGGCCAATGGCTGGTTCGGCATGCCCGACAATTGCGCGGTCGATTCGGCCGGGCGCCTGTGGGTCGCCACCGACGGCCAGGGGCCGAAGGCCACCGGCCGCACCGACGGCCTGTGGGCGGTCGACACGGAGGGATCTGCGCGGGCGACCTCGAAACTGTTCTTCCGCGTGCCGATCGGCGCCGAAATGTGCGGCCCGCTGTTTGCGCCCGACGACCAGACCGCCTTCGTCGCCGTCCAGCATCCGGGCGACGGCGGCGAGGACTGGGAAGCGTTCGGTCGCCCATCCTATTATGAGGATCTGTCGACCCGCTGGCCGGATTTCAAACCGGACATGCCGGTACGGCCGGCGGTTGTCGCGATTACGAAACAGGGTGGCGGCAAGATCGCTGTCTGATATCAGGCGCCGGTTTGCAATTGCGGGATAGGCCTCGGCGATCTGGGGCCCATCCGGCCTGAACCGTTCAAGCCTCGGGAAAGATTGGCAATTTAGGAATGGCGCCCTAACTCTTCCTTCAGGAGACCGCCATGCCTAAGTCCGTTTATGACCGTGGCCTGCTCAAACCCGATGATATCGCCAGGCTGCAACGCGTGTTCGACGAGGCCTGCCGACGGCGCGAAGCGCATCCCGAATCCACCGAGGCGCGCGAGTTGGCTCTTACCCTGCTTGCGCTTCACAATGCCGGCATGGTCGATGAGGATATGCTGATGGAAGCCGTCGGCTTCCGGCGGCTGGAACCGAAATCGGCGTGAACGCCAGGGGCAAGGAACTGCTCGGGCTTTTTGGGGTGGCCGGTTCCTGGCGGAATGCCGTTTCACATTTTCCTGGGGTCGCTCTATCTGGCACGCTGAGCGACAGCCACATTGATCGTGCTTCTAAGTCTGAAGCCGATGGATTCGTACAGCTTTATCGCGCCTGTGTTGGTGGCATATGCGTGAAGATAAGGGATTTCGCCGCGGGCTAAAATCTGATTCGCGACGAACACGGACAACAGCCGGCCGAGGCCGGCGCCGCGAAATTCCGGATGCGAACACACGCCGCTGAGTTCGCTATAGCCAGGCTGCTTCATGCGCTCGCCGGCCATCGCCACCAGCCTGCCCTCAACCTTCACGCCCCAGAAGTCGCCGAGGCTCAGCGCCCCTGACGTGAACGGGCCGGGCTTGGTGAGCGTGGCCAGTGCCAGCATCTCGGCCACATCATCGTGCGTCAGGCGCTGCACGCGCTCATCAGACACGGCCTGCACCGGCGCGTCGGCGAGCATCTGAACGGCGGTCGCCGACAGTGTTGCCGAGAGGCCGGCCGGAAGGACAATCGCGTCGGCCTGTAGCATGATCACGCTTTCGCTTGGATCGACAAGGTCACTGAGCGCCCGCAGGCTTTCAGCATCGTCCGCTGCGGTAGCGGCAAAGAGGGCGATCGACGGCGAATATCGCCTGGCGAGCTTGCCGCCTTGCGCGAAAGCCCGATGCCGCGTCTCCAGCGCGCTCCAGACGGGCCGGTCGAGAACATGTTTCATTGCGCTGCGCCCTTTTTCACACGCCGATCGAGCGGGGCCATGGCCAGGCCGTCCTCGATGGCGGCGAGTTGATCGAGAAGCGGCCCCGAAAGATCCCGGCACAGATCCGCGATGGCGCGCTCGATGCGTGGCCAGACGTCCTGCTTCGCAACGTCGACCAGGTGCTGGCCCTTCCTGGTCAGCGAGACCATCTTGCGCCGCTGGTCGCCGTCCGACTGGATGGCTTCGACCAGGCCCAACTCGGCCAGAAGCGACACGCTTCGCGTCACGCCGGGCTGCGTGAGCCCGAGCGACTGCGCCAGTTCGCCGACAGCCAATGGCCCCAGCCTGTCGAGCGCGGCCAGCAACGGGTACTGGCTCGACTGAAGCGGAACCTCCAGGCCATCGAGCACGCGCTGCGCATCGGCCTGCAATTGCTCGCCTATGCGCTTCAGCCGGCTGCCCAGGCAGAGATATCCAAGGGATCGCAGAACATCTTCCATGATCAATCCGTTCGATGCATAACCATAACACGTTATATAACAAGGCAAGTAAATAAGTCAAGGCGCGAATATCCGACGTTTTTCCGTCGCCTCGACCTGAATCAGCCCGATGCGCCGGATACGAGGGAGGAGCCGGCAATTCGCCTGGCGATCGCCTTGGCCAGTATGGCGGCATTGGCGAAACAGCCGCGAATGCTCGGCCGCATGCCGGTGAACCAGAGGCCCGGCAGTTTCGGATCGGCCTCGCCGCCGTTGAAGAGCGGAACGCCCTTGTTGTCGAGCACGCCGAGATTGCCGACCATGCTCTCCAGCCCGGTGCGGTAGCCCGTCGCGGCAATGACGATGTCGGGACCGATCAGGCTGCCATTGGCCAGGATCACGCCGTCGCGGGTGAACTCCCGTATCGCCGGCACCACGACGATCTTGCCCGATTTGATGGCGTCGACGGCGCCGTCATCCGCGGCGATCGCGATGTAGTCCGAGGTCAACCGGCTGACGCCGCCCGACGGCGCGGGCGGCATGCCGAATTTGGTGAGGTCCCCGAAAACCAGGCGCTGTGTCGCCGCGATCACCGCATCGGCAATGCGGGTCGGCAAGCGCGCCATGAGCGGCGAAAGCCGGTGCACGGCAATCTTGCCGATCCGCTTGGGCAGAAGGGCGGGGCCGTTGCGGGCCGACAGCCAGATCGCGGACGTATCCACGTCGGCCAGATGATTGAGCGCGTCGAAGCCCGAATTGCCGGCGCCGACGACCAGCACCTTCTTGCCCGCATAGGTCGTCGCGTCGCCAAAATCCGCCGAATGGACGATCCGGCCCGCGAAGGCCTGCATGCCCTTCCACTGCGGCGTGAAGGGCTGCCTGTCGCGGCCGGTGGCGACAACGACATGACGCGCCAGGCGCGAGCCGGCGCTGGTGCGTACGGCCCAATGATCGCCCCTGAAGACGATGGTCTCGACGGCAACGCCAAACTCCACCGGCAGGCGGTTCGCCTCCCTGAAATCGTTCATGTGGCGGATGACGACCTCCCTTGGCGGAAAGGCGGGCGTACCCGTCGGATAGGCAAGGCCGGGCAGCGTGGAGAGATCGCGGTGGGTGTTGAGACGCAGCTGCCGGTGCCGCCGGTGCCAGGGCTCGGCCAGCCGGCTTTCCTTTTCCAGGATCGACGTCGGCACGCCAGCTCTGATCAAAGCCCGCGCGACAGCCAGTCCGGCGGCGCCGGCGCCAATGACGATTGCCGGCTCGACCGCCGCCATCTGTTCCATCATCTGTCTGGTTGTCGCATCAGCCATTCATTCTTCGGTCCCATTCAACCACTATAGCATCCCCGCAACGCTCGCAGGGCGCTGTAACCGTCTGATCGCGGGTAGGATCCCCCGATACAGCGGATCGGCAGCGATTTTCGAGGCCCGCGCCAAGCCGCGGCTGCGCTCCGGAGCATTCCACCGCCACGCCGGCCGGAGCCGATTGCCGGCTTCTGTCCCAATACATCGCGCCCTATATGGCATATCGGCGGCATCGGCGATAATCAGGTCGCGGCAATGTGATTGATTCGAGGTCCGGGGGCGGATCCCGTTACCGACGCAGGAATTCGAAACCGGCAACCGATTTCGGCTTCCCGCGAAAAAACAAGGCGCCGTGGCGCGTCCTGCGTGTCGACAGACACGTCGCGCCACAGACGGCACGCGGAAATCTCGACCATGCCCTCCTTGCGGATCTATTTCGACAAAATCCTCGAGGGTGCCTCGCCCAAGGTCGAGCGCCAGGAACTGACGCATGTCGAACGCCTGGCGATCGTGCGCCGCCACGGCGATTTCTCGCTCGCCTATTCCACCGCCGTGCAAGCGAAGCTCTCCTATTTTGGCGACGCCGACGGCTACATCGCCTTCGGCACCAAGATGAAGCATCATTTCGCGCTTGGCGACCCGGTGGCGGCGCCGGCCCGGCGCGCCGACTACATCAGGCGCTTCGTCGAGACCGCCGGCGACCCGTGGTTCGTGCAGATCGGCGAAGAGACCGCACGCGTGCTGGCCGGGCTCGGCTACAAGGTCAACCGGCTGGGCATCGATACTCGCCTTGTCCTGCCCGAACATGATTTTTCCGGCAAGCGCAACGAGACCGTGCGCTATTCCGAGCGCTGGCTTTTGAGGAAAGGCTTTTCGTTCGACGAGGACAAACGCACGGTCCATCTCGACGAGATACAGCGGCTCTCCGACAATTGGCGCGGTGACCGCATCGTCAAGCGCTGGGAAATGGGGTTCCTCAACCGTCCGTTTTACGATCAGCTCGGCACCGACATGCGCCGCTTCGTCCTGCATGGCCCGGACGGCGACCTTATTGCCTTGCTCGATTTCGATCCGATATTTCGCGACGGCAAGGTCATCGGCTACACCACAGCCTTCAAGCGCAAGCATATCGATGCCTCGCCGCACGCCGAGATCGGCCTGACCAAATTCGCGGTCGACCGTTTTCGCGAGGAAGGCATCTCAGTGGTCACGCTTGGCCTGTCGCCGCTCGTCGACGTGACCCAGAGCGGGTTTGCCGAAAGCGATTTCTGGCGCAACACCTTTCAGCGCACCTATTCGTCGCCATGGGTCAACCGCCGCAGGTTCAACCTGCAAGGCCAGGCGGCCTTCAAGCGCCGTTTCCATGGCATCGAAGAGCCGGTCTATGTCGCCTTCCGCAAGGGGACCTATATCGAGATGCTGGGGCTGCTACGGCTGGTCAAGGCCATTTGAACTCTACAGGGCTTGGGTCCTCGCCCTCACTTCGGTCTACGCTAGGCAAACATTTTCTGTGATTGGCGTGACTGATCGGCCCGAGGCTTGATTGCCACGTGGTTCCCCCAATCCGTCGCTGCTTCGCAGCGCCACCTTTCCCCCCTCCGGAGGGAAAGGAAGCGAGCGTTGCTGGACGAGCGTTGACGGCAAGAGCTTGGCGCCTTTCCTCTACCCCGTCGATCGGGGGAGAGGTGGCTCGGCGAAGCCGAGACGGAGTGGGGTCGACCAGCGCAGCATAAGACAATGCATTCGCCAGGCCGCCATGCACGCTATCGCCAAACACCAGCCGCCTCAGTTCCTCAGTCGATAACCCGTCCGGAAGATCCAGGCGACGATCGCTATGCAGACGGCCAGGAACACCAGCGTCATGCCGAGGCTGACGCCGACCGAGACGTCGGCCTTGCCGTAAAAACTCCAGCGGAACCCGCTGATCAGATACACCACCGGGTTGAACAGCGTGATCGTCTTCCAGATGCCGGGCAGCATGTGGATCGAATAGAAGCTGCCGCCGAGGAAGGTCAGCGGGGTGACGATCAGCAGCGGCACCAGCTGCAGCTGCTCGAAACTCTTCGCCCAGATGCCGATGATGAAGCCGAACAGGCTGAAGGTCACCGCCGTCAGGATCAGGAAGGCGAGCATCCAGAACGGGTGTTCGATGTGTAGCGGCACGAACAACGAGGCGGTAGCCAGGATGATCAGGCCGAGGATGATCGATTTGGTGGCCGCGCCGCCGACATAGGCGATGACGATCTCCAGATAGGAGACCGGTGCCGACAGAAGCTCGTAGATCGAGCCGACGAATTTGGGAAAGTAGATGGCGAAGGAGGCGTTGGAGATCGACTGCGTCAGAAGCGACAGCATGATCAGCCCCGGCACGATGAAGGCGCCGTAGCTGATGCCGTCGATCTCGGTGATGCGCGAACCGATGGCCGAGCCGAAGACGACGAAATAGAGCGATGTCGAGATGACCGGCGAGACGATGCTCTGCAGCACGGTGCGAAAAGCACGTGCCATTTCCATCCGGTAGATCGCCCATACAGCGCGGAGGTTCATGGCTCCCTCCTCACCAGATTGACGAAGATCTCCTCGAGCGAAGAGTTCTGCGTGTCGATGTCGCGGAACTGGATGCCGCCGGCCTCGAGGTCGCGGATCAGCGAGGCGACGCCCGGCCGCTCGGCCTGGTTATCATAGGTGTAGGTCAATTGCCCGCCATCCGGCGACAGTTCCAGCGCATAGTGCGAGAAGGCTTCCGGGATCGTCGTCAGCGGATTGCGCAGTTCCATCACCAGCCGCTTACGGCCGAGCTTGCGCATCAGTTCGGCCTTGTTCTCGACCAGGATGATCTCGCCGCGGTTGATGACGCCGACGCGGTCGGCCATCGCCTCGGCCTCCTCGATGTAGTGGGTGGTGAGGATGATGGTGACGCCGTCCTCGCGCAGCCGGCGCACCATCGCCCACATATCCTGGCGCAATTCGACGTCGACGCCGGCGGTCGGCTCGTCGAGGAACAGGATGCGCGGCTCATGCGACAGCGCCTTGGCGATCATTAAGCGCCGCTTCATGCCGCCCGAGAGCGTGATCGCCTTGGCGTCCTTCTTTTCCCACAGCGACAGGTCCCGCAGCACCTTCTCGACAAAGGCGTGATTTGCCGGCTTGCCGAACAGGCCGCGGCTGTAGTTGACCGTCGCCCAGACGCTCTCGAAGGCGTCGATGGTCAGTTCCTGCGGCACAAGGCCGATCAGGCTGCGCGCGGCGCGGTAGTCCTTGCCGATGTCGTGGCCGTCGACGGTGACGGTGCCGGTCGAGCGGTTGACGATGCCGCAGACGATCGAGATCAGCGTCGTCTTGCCGGCGCCATTGGGGCCGAGCAGGGCGAAGATCTCGCCGCGCTGGATGTCGAGATTGACTTCCTTGAGCGCCGTGAAGCCGGTGGCGTAGGTCTTGGAGACCCCGGAAATGGTCAGGATGGAGGGCATGAGTGAAAAAGGCTGCTTGAGAGAGGTTCTCTGATATAGGGCGAATGTCGTTGCATGCAACCGCAAGTCAATGGCTGCTGACAGTTCTGGACAAAGACACGCCGTTGCATCGGCCATGACCTGTGTTTTTCTGCACGTCGTTCTCCCAAAACCGAGGGCTTTTGGGCGACATCAATCGGTAGAACAGTGCCGGCCCCGGGCGGACCAGGCAGTGTTTGCAGCTGGAAGTGGCTATTCGTGCGAAAAGAGCATCCGGTCCAGCTCTCGCTGGCTGTCCTTGACGTAACATTTGCCGTCAGCCGCCAGCTTGCCAAGCGCCGCCGATCGGCGTGTGCGCGAAGCCGTGATCAGTCTGAAGATGCGCAAGTTCGCGGACGCGCTTGGCGAGGTGCCCGAAACGACGGCGTAGAGCCGCATGCGTCATATTGGCGGGGCGCTGCGGCGTTCCGCCTCGCGGCGGGACGCCGCTTTGACCGACCGGCGCGACGGGCCTATCCTTCGCGAATATTGGAAGCAGCCGGAGCCTGCCATGGACCCGCTCATACTGTCGCGCATGCAGTTCGGCGCGAATATTTCGTTCCACATATTGTTTCCCGCGATCACCATTGCGCTTGGCTGGGTGCTGCTGTTCTTCAAGCTGCGCTACAACGCGACCAATGATTCCGCCTGGATGCGGGCCTATTTTACCTGGGTGAAGGTGTTCGCGCTGTCCTTCGCCATGGGCGTGGTCTCGGGCGTCACCATGAGCTTCCAGTTCGGCACCAACTGGCCGGGCTACATGGAAACGGTCGGCAACATCGCCGGGCCGCTGCTGGCTTACGAGATCCTCACCGCCTTCTTCCTGGAGGCGGCCTTCCTCGGCATCATGCTGTTCGGCTTCCGCCGCGTGTCGAACCGCATCCACACGCTGGCGACGGTGCTGGTGGCCGGCGGCACCACCGTCTCGGCCTTCTGGATCATCGCGCTCAATTCCTGGATGCAGACGCCGACCGGCTTCGAGATGATCGACGGCAAGGCACACGCCGTCGACTGGTGGGCGATTGTCTTCAATCCGTCGATGCCCTACCGGCTGGTGCACATGCTGCTGGCGTCGGGCCTGACGGTGTCGTTCCTGATCGCCGGCCTTTCGGCGCTGCGCTACCTCTATGGCGACCGTTCGGAATCGATGTGGAAGGCACTGCGCACCGGCGTCTTCACCGCCGCGATCCTGATCCCGATCCAGATCCTTGCCGGCGACCAGCATGGGCTGAACACGCTGGAACACCAGCCGCAGAAGATCGCCGCGATGGAAGCCAACTGGAACACCGGCCCCAACGTGCCGCTGGTCCTGTTCGCACTCCCCGACGAGGCGGCAAAGGAGAACAAATTCGAGATCACGATTCCGGATGGGGCGAGTCTGATCTTGCGGCACTCGACCAGCGGCGTGGTGCCGGGGCTGAACGACTATCCCGGCAATCATCCGCCGGTCTTTCCGATCTTCTGGAGCTTCCGCATCATGGTCGGCACCGGCCTGCTGATGCTTGTCGTCTCGTGGTCGGCCGCCTTCTTCCTCAAGCGCCGCCACAGCCTGCCGAAACCGCTCGCCTTGCTGATGGTGCCGATGGCGCTGTCGGGCTGGCTGGCGACGCTGGCCGGCTGGTACACCACCGAGATCGGCCGCCAGCCCTGGCTGGTGACGGGCGTGCTGAAGACCGCCGATGCCGTCGGTCCGGTCGCCGGCAGCCATGTCGCGCTGACGCTCGCCATCTATCTCATTCTCTACGTGCTTTTGCTGATCGCCTATCTCGGCGTGCTGGTGCATCTGGCGCTGAAGGCGGCGAAGGACGGCGATAGATCGCCGCTGCCGGGCGTGCTCAACGCACCGATGTCGCAGCCGGCGGCGGGGGAGTAAGAAAATGACCTACGACTGGCCAACCCTGCTTCCCCTCATCTTCGCCGGCCTGATGGGCCTCGCCATCCTGATCTACGTCGTCCTCGACGGTTTCGATCTCGGCATCGGCATCCTGTTCGCAGCCGCCGAGGATGCCGAGCAGGACACGATGATCGCCGCGATCGGTCCGTTCTGGGACGCCAACGAGACCTGGCTGGTGCTGGCCGTCGGCCTGCTGCTGGTCGCTTTCCCGATGGCGCATGGCATCATCCTGACCGCACTCTACATCCCGGTGTTCGTGCTTCTGGTCGGGCTGATCCTGCGCGGCGTCGCCTTCGATTTCCGCGCCAAGGTGCCGACCGAGCGCAAGCACCGCTGGAACCGTATTTTCTTCCTGGGATCCATCATCGCCTCCCTGGCGCAAGGTTATATGCTGGGCGTCTATGTGCTCGGCCTCGATGTCGGCCTGGGCGGCATGGCGTTCGGCGTGCTGGTGGCGTTCTGCCTGGCCGCCGCCTACGCGGCGATGGGCGCGGCCTGGGTGATCTACAAGACCGAAGGCGAGCTGCAGAAGAAGGCGGTGCGCTGGCTGCGCACCGCGCTGGTGCTGACCGCGCTCGGCATGGTGGCGGTGTCGCTGGCGACGCCGTTTGCCAGCCCGCGCATCTTCGACAAATGGTTCGTCTGGCCGCAGATGCTGTATCTCTCGCCGCTGCCTATCCTGTCGGCGCTGCTGTTCCTGTGGCTGTGGCGGCAGACCTTCCATCTGCCGAAGCCCGACGACCGCCATGCGCTGACGCCGTTCCTGACCTTGGCCGCGATCTTCATGCTCGGCTTTGCCGGCCTTGCCTGGTCGTTCTATCCGTTCGTGGTGCCCGACAGACTGACCATCTGGCAGGCGGCCTCGGCGCCGGAAAGCCTGGCCATCATTCTGGCCGGCACCGTGGTCGTGCTGCCGATCATCATCTTCTATTCCTTCTATGCCTACCGTGTGTTCGGCGGCAAGGCGACGGACCTGACCTACGACTGACGCACCGGCGCCGGTTGCCGGAGTTTCAGATCAGTCCGGAATCGCGTGCCGCCGCCGTCGCCTCGCCACGGGAAATGGCGTCCAGTTTTCCCAGAACCGCCGAGACATGGTGATCGACCGTCTTCGGCGAAATGGCGAGGTGCTCGGCAATCCGCTTGTTGGAGAGGCCGCGCTCGATCAGCTGCAGCACCTCCATCTGGCGCTGCGTCAGGCCGGCGCTGTTGGCGCGCGTGGTCTGGCGCGGACCGCGCGCGATGTTGTTGACGCCGTTGCGCCGCATGATCTCGCGTACCTTGTGTGCCACCGCCCCGGCGCCGAGGCGCTCGAAAATCTCCAAGGCCGACCGCTGCGCCGGCTCGTCCCCCTGCATCAGCGCGAGCCCGCGCTCGAAGGAAGCGCCCATTCCGGCCCACACATCAGCCGCCCCCGGCCAGTCGCCGCCCAGCAGCATCCGGTAGGGTTCGGCCATGCCCGTGGTGTCGCCGGGGTCGCAATCCGGCGCCAGCATCTGCCGCCAGCAGGCCAGTTCGGCGAACACGGCCCGCGTCGGCGACAGGCTCTCGGCCGCGTCGATCAGGTCCAGCGCCTCGTCCGTATCGGCTTGCCCGAGCCATGCCCGCTCGGCCATCAGCAACGCATAGGGCGCCAGCCTTTGCAGTTCCCCGCCCCTTTCCAGGAAGCGCATCATCTCCTCGAAAAGCGGCGCGGTGCCGGGGTCGCCGCGCCGGACCCGCAACCTGGCCAGCGCCACCACGGCGGGATAGCGTACAAGAGCCGTCGCCTGGTCATTGGCAAGAAGGTCGAGCGCCTCGGCCTCCGCCAAATCCCATTGTCCCTGACGCAGCCGCAGCTGGGCCAGCACGCCGCGCATGTAATCGCGCCAGGTGACGAGGTCGTTTTCGACGCAATAGTTGATGCCGCGCTCGAGCAGGGATCGCGCCTCGCTATAGCCGAGCTGGTTCATCTCGACACAGGCGCTGTTGGTGAAGGCCCGCGCCGCGTGCTCCTGAAGATTTTGCTTGATGGCGATTTCGAGGCTCTGGGCGAGGCGCTGGCGGCCGCTGGCCAGATCCAGCCATTGCTCGGCTGATCCGACATTGTTGAGCGCGTGGCAGAAGATGTCGGGCCGGTCCAGCAGCCCGGCCAGCTTGATCGCCTTGTCTCCCAGCGACAATGCCACGTCGAGCCTTTCGGACAGCATCGCCAGCTGCGAGAGATTGGAATAGGCCATCGCCAGTTCCGGGCCGGCGGTCGCGGTCTCCAGCAACGCGACCGCCTGGGCGCCTAGCAAATCCGCGCTCTTTCGATCTCCGAGCAGATAGGCGAAGCGCGACAGGCACCGGAGGCTGTTGCCTTCCTTCAGCACGTTGCCCAGGTCCCGCTGCAGCTTGCGCGCGTGTTCCTGCGCCGCGATGGCGTCGTCGATGCGGCCGATCAAGTGGCATTCGAAGGCATATTGCTCGTAAAGCGCGGCACGCTCTTCGGCGGGCAGGCCGTCCGCCTGGCGCAAGGCAACTTCATAGTAACCGGCGGCGTCGCGATGGGCGCCAACCCTTGATGCCTCGCGCGCCGCGAGCGGCGCCAACTCCCGCACCACCTCGAAATTGCTTGCCTCGACCGCGTGATGCACCAGACGCGCAGTGGCGATGTCTCCCCGTTCGAGCAGCGCCGACAGAGCCCGCTGGTTGAACTGCCGCCTGTGGCTGGTCGTCAGCGTCATCTCGATGGCGCGGCGGGCGATCTCATGGCGGAAAGCATAGGCATCGCCCAGATCGTCCAGCAGCCCGTTCGATACGCATTCGGCCAGCTGGCCGGCGCTGGCGACGCCGCACAGGCCCTGCAAGGCCCAGGCGTCGGCACGGCGCGGAAATACCGACACTGCGTCCAGCATCGAACGCGCGCCGGCGGACAGGCGCTCGGCGCGCGCCAGCACGGCGTCGCGCACACTGGCGGGCGGCATCGTCTCGTTGTCGGCGCACAAAAGCTCGGTGACGAAAAAAGCGTTGCCGGCGGTGGCCCGGTAGATGGCCTCGCCATCGCGCCCGGCGTTCGCGGCCAGCGACCGCACCGCGGCCTCGCTCAGCAACGGCACCTCGATGCGGGTAATGCTACCCGCCGGGATTTCGCCCAGCGCCCGGCGCACGCGCATCTGGCCCTCGCTGCGGTCGGTGCGCGCCGTCAGGAGCAGCAGGATGTGGGTGTTGGCAATCCGCCGGCCGAGGAACCTGATGAAATCGAGGGTCGCGTCGTCGGCCCAGTGCAGATCCTCGATCACCAGCAATGTTGGCCGGCCCTTGCTCTCGAACACTGCGAGGGCGTCGGAAAACAGGGGCAGTCTTTGGCCCTGCCGGGCATCGATCGCCTGCGGCAGCGGCCATTGCGCCTCGCGCGCCAGATCGTAGAGCGGGCCAAGCGGATCAGGGATCGACAGGTCCTCGCAGGCGCTGCGCAGGATGCGCGCCCGCTCGTCGGCTTCGGCGATGAAGGCCTCGACAAGCGCCGACTTGCCGGCGCCCGCCTCGCCCGACAGGGCCGCTACGTGGCCGTGGCCGCGCATGGCTTCCGCCAACAGGCCATCCAGGTGCTCCAGCTGTGTCTGCCGTTCCAGAAGCATCATCATCCGCTCGATTGTGCCCTGATTTGCCGTCGTGTCGCGTTCAGCCGCCACTATAGGTGGGTTCGGTATCCGCTGTGTGGCTCCGGACAACCAACGTTGCAAACATGGGGAATCGTCCCGGCAAATATGGGGAATGGTTCCGATGCGCGGGTTTGGCGAGCGTGATCAAAGGCCCCAGCGCTCGAAACCGAGTGTCAAATCCATGAAAAAGGGAAACCCGATATGCCTCGCTATGTTGTTGAACGTACTTTTCCGGATGGTCTCAACGTGCCGATGAATGAAGCCGGCGCCGATGCGATGGGCGGCGTCATCATGCGCAACGCCGAGAAGGGCGTCACCTGGGTGCAGTCCTTCGTCTCGACCGACAAGAAGCAGAGTTTCTGCATCTATGACGCGCCCTCGCCGGAGGCGATCCGCGCCACCGCCCAGAAGAACATGCTGCCGGTCGACAAGATCACGGAGGTGCGGGTTCTTGACCCTTACTTTTACCGTTGATGCCGACAATGAGCATCCAACTGCCCTTCGCGGTTATGGCGGCTTGTCTGACCACGCGTCCAGCGAGATGTGGGCGGCCTCGAGGCCGGTCGGACGCGGCCCAGTACTGGGCCGCGTTCTCCGACGGCTCGCCTCGTTGCTGTTGCCACCATTGCGCCCGCGCCGGCGCCGCTTGCCTCCGCAGGGCGACTATCTGAGACGCGACATCGGCCTGCCGGAGCTCGTGGAGCTGCCGCAATATTGGGACTTCACCCGGTCGAACCGCTGATCCAGTCCAGATCCGACTTCGCAGCGGGGCGGCAGGCCGCTCCTGGTGCACCCTCAATAATGAATGGAGAGACAATGAACATCCATCTGTGGACCAAGCACCTCATCAACCTGTCGGTCCTGTCGATCGCAGCCACGGCGGCCAGCGCCCATGACAGCGGCGCGCTGGACGAGAAGGTGCGCAAAGCCAACAGCCGTTTCGAGAACGTCGCGATGGCCACCGCGGAAGGCTATGCGCCGATCCCTTGCGCCAGCGGCATCACCGGCGGCGCCATGGGCATCCATTATGTCAACGCGGCCTACCTGAAGGACGATGCCGTCGATCTCGCAAAGCCCGAGGCCGTGATGTACGAGCCGATGGCGGACGGCAAGCTGAAGCTGGTGGCGGTGGAATACATCACCTCGAAAGGGCCGGCCTCGCTCGAAGGCCAGCTGTTCAACTTCAACAGCGCGCCCAACCGCTATGGTCTGGGCGCCTTCTACGAGCTGCATGTCTGGGCGTGGAAGAAGAACCCGACCGGCACCTTCGCTGACATGAACCCGAACGTGTCGTGCGACGCGGTGACGATGAGCGACTGAACCGGATGCCGGCATCGCGCCCGGCTCCATCGCTTGTCTGACGCTTTTCCTGGAATTGCTTCAGCCCTGGTGTGGGACGATCCCAAGCGTGCCCGCGCCAGGCCAAGGACCGATCGGCGTCAGCCCATATACTGGGCTGGGGGCGGGTGGCATACCGGTTGGTCCCGGGGGCGCGGGGAGTGTTAGCTCCCCGCGCAAATTTTCACCTGTTGCCTGCAAACCGCTGGATGCCTCAGTTGCTGGCGGCCTGCACCAGCACCGGCTTGTCGCTGTAGAGATTGGGGAACAGCGCCTTCAGGTTCGCCACCTTGGGCAGATCGTTGTAGGCGATATAGGGATAGGTCGGGTTCAGCGTCAGGAAGTCCTGGTGATAGTTCTCGGCCGGGTAGAAGGTCTTGCCGGTCTCGATCGTGGTGACGATGGGCTTGGGATACAGCTTGGCCTGGTCGAGCTGGGCAATGTAGCTCTGCGCGATCTTCTTCTGGGCGTCGTTTTCGGCGAAGATCGTCGAGCGGTACTGGGTGCCGGAATCCGGACCCTGGTAGTTGAGCTGGGTCGGGTTGTGGGCGACCGAGAAATAGACCTGCAGCAGCTGGCCGTAGGTGACCTTCGACGGGTCGTAGGTGATCTCGACGGATTCGGCGTGGCCGGTGCGGCCGGAGCCGACCGTCTCGTAGACGGCGTCGTCCTTGGCGCCGCCGGTGTAGCCGGAAACGGCCATGCTGACGCCCTTGACGTGCTGGAACACGCCCTGCACGCCCCAGAAGCAGCCGCCGGCAAAGATCGCCTTTTCGCTGCCGCCGGCGGCCTTTTCGTCCATTGCGGGCGGCGGGATCACCACGGCGTCCTCCGCCGAGACGGCCGGCGTCAGCCAGAAGGTGGCGCCCACGGCGGCGAGCGCCAAGGCTGCCAGCGCGCCCCTGGCAAAGCCGATCGAACGGTTCTTGGTATTGATCATGGTTGCACTCCTTGTGGCTTGCATTGGGACCAGTCTATTGGATCAGATACGACGGCGCGATGCGTGAGTTGCGGAATGGGCTCACATTCATGTGCGCCATGCACTTTACCGGACATGCACTTTACGAGAACTCCAGGGACTGTCCCCGGCTGGACAGGGAGCCCGCCAGGGACAGCGGCCACGGCCAATGTTCAGTTGGCCGGAGCCATGGCATCCGCCGCCGGCTTCATCGCGTCGGCAGCGGGTTTCATGGCGTCCGCCGCCGGCTTCATCGCATCGGTTGCCGGTTTCATGGCATCGGCGGCGGGCTTCATGGCGTTGTCGGCGGGCTTCATGGCGTTGGTGGCCATCGGATCGGCCGGCTTCATCGCATCGGTTGCCGGCTTCATGGCGTCGGCCGCGGGCTTCATTGCATCGGCGGCCGGCTTCATCGCGTTGGTGGCGTCGTCGGCGCGGGCGATGCCGCCGGCCAGCAGCGCCGTCGAGCACAAAGCGAGAGCGAGCGCCGGCAGCGTCAGGCGGGAAAGAACGGTCATGGTGGTCTCCTTGGGTGGGCTCGCGCTTCGGCGGCCGGGGTCTTGCGGCGCCGCTCGTGCGGCGTTGCGCAAATTCTGCGGGAGCGTGATCTCCGCTCCGGTGAACTCTAATTGGTCGCTGCGGCCAGGATCGGCCCGCCGCCCGGCGATTGCACCAGCACGGCGGTGCTCAAGCCGCCGGAAGCCGCCGGCAGATCGAGCGCGGTGGCGTCACCAGTCCAGCTGCCGAGCCTTGTCAGCGCATGCACGACATTGGCGTGCGGCAGCGTGCGGCCGGTGTTTTCGCCGCGCGCCACCGGCACCTCGACGACGCCCTTGGTGTAGCGCACCAGCCAGACATCGGCCTTGCCGCCCGGCACCGAACCGGCGCCGATCACGGCCTTGCCGCCATCGAGCGACAGCGACGGGCCCTTGGTGCGGCCGGCGCTGGAGATCAGGCGCTGGATTTCGCCGGACGCGGCGCCGACGCCATCGGCATGGCCATTGACCACCACTTGCGGGGTGAACGGCCCGTCGCGACCGAGCGCCGGCTCGTAGCGGACCTGGCGCTGGGTGAATTCCTGCCTGCCGAACGTGTCCTTCCAGCCGAGGTAGTCCCAGTAGGTGACGTTGAAGGACAGCGCCAGCACGCCGGGCTGGTCCTTGACCTTGATGAGGTTGGCGTTGGCCGGCGGGCAGGAGGAACAGCCCTGGCTGGTGAACAGCTCGACCACGGTGAGCGGCTGCGCGGCCGCCGCACCGAGGCTAGCCGCGAGCGCAAGCGCGCCCAGGCTGGACAACAGGGCGAACCTTCCGGCTGATGATCTCGGCATCGACTTTGCTCCGTGCGGACGGCGCTGCGATGCGCCGCCGATATCCCCACTTCGCCGCCCTCCGCCGCTTCGTTACAGCGCTCACCGGTTTGTGATCGGGAGGCAGGGTTCTTCCCTTCTCCCCTTGCGGGAGAAGGTGGATCGGCGCGCTAGCGCCGAGACGGATGAGGGGTGTTCCAGCGGAGTGAGACGTTGGCATTCCCTGGAGCACCCCTCATCCGACCTCGCTTCGCGAGGCCACCTTCTCCCGCAAGGGGAGAAGGGAGAGGGAGCCATTACTCAGGCTTATGCGAACTGCCCAAAACGCCACACAGGCGTGTAGTGCATGATCGGCCGCTCGAACGTTGCGCCTTCCGCGACAAATCGTTTTCCTGCATCCAGCATGGGCTGGAAGGTATCGAGTTGCCTGGCATGCTCCAGCGTGTCCCACACACTGGTGTTGATCAGCGACGATGTCGCTTCGTCGGCGCCAGCGTAAAAGTCCAGCAGCCCGGGCATGGCCTCGATGCCGGGCCGCAGCGCTGCCTCGTCGTCCAGCATCATCCCTCGCAACAGCGCGAACTTCGTGGCATCGCAACGCAAAATGGACACACGCAGCACGGGGCCTGACATCGCGTTCTGCTCCAAGAGCCGAGATACTGGCACGTTAGACCATGCCGACCCACGCCGCCAATACCTTGCCGCTTACAGCGCTCACCGGTTTGTGATCGGAGCTGGAGTTCTTCCTTCTCCCCTTGCGGGAGAAGGTGGATCGGCGCGACAGCGCTGAGACGGATGAGGGGTGCTCCAGCGGAGTGAGGCGTTGGTGTTCCCTGGAGCACCCCTCATCCGTCGCCTTCGGCGACACCTTCTCCCGCAAGGGGAGAAGGAAGAACGCTCC
>NZ_JAIUIQ010000033.1:0-72401 GCF_020165735.1 Mesorhizobium sp. B283B1A | reverse complement strand
GCCCTTGCGGACCAGGAAGATGATGGTCGAGGTGTAGGGCGCCGAATTGTTTTCGAATTTGGTGCGCCAGTCGGGATCGATCTTCTTCGACTTCGAGACGATGGCGTTGATGTCGCCCTCGAGCGCCAGCGTCACCACATCGGCCTCGAGGCCGTCGATCACGGCGCGTGCCTGGGCGCCCGATCCGCCATGCGACTGCTGGATGGTGACCGTCTCGCCGGTCTCGGCCTTCCAGTGCGCGACGAAGGCCTCGTCATAGGCCTTGTAGAGCTCGCGTGTCGGATCGTAGGACACGTTGAGAATGGTGGTGTCGGCAAACGCGAAACCGAGCGTGCCGAACTGGACAGATGCGGCGACCAGTACGCCGAGCAGTTTCTTGAAATGAGGTTTGGTCATTTCTGCCTCCGTTGATGACGGATTTAACTCTACCAAATCTATAGAAAAAAGGTGCATTCATCCGAAAGGACAGACATGCCGCATCAGCTAATCCAAAAGGCGGGTCTTGGGACGAAGACCGCGGCAAAAGGCCGTCGCGCCGGTGCGGGCTTTTGTCGGGAAGAACTTGGCCACCACAATCGTTTTGCAAGGTGGATGGGCAACGGGGCTAGAAAAATGTCTCATAATGACGCGAACCTGTGTGCTCGGGCGCAAGCACGAGGCATCACGATCTATCAGCGTTCAAAGACTGTATGGATCGCGGCGGGAAGCCATCGGGGGCAAGATTTTGAAGTGAAGGGACGTTCTCCAGCAATTGCGCTCGCATTCTGGGTGGAAGCCGCCCGATACAGAGGCTCGGGCATATAGGCCGGTCCGTGTGTGGAAGCGCATTGCGTTGGAAAAGAGTGCCCGGTCGACACGCTTCAAGCCTTTTTGCGCAGGTCGCTATCCCAAACAGCCGCGCATTCTTGCCGGCATGCCTCGGTTGGACCGGGTTTTGCACCGGAGTTCAAGAACCGATCCGTACCCACTTCCCGTTGGCCGATTGCGACTGTCTGGCAAAATAACGGTACGAAGTGTTTGACCAATCGCGGATGACACTGCCACGGTTATCCAGGATCAAGTCGCCCTTGTCGGTTCGAACCGTGAGAACCGTGTGACCCTCGCCGCCAAGCGAAGCGATCGTCAGAAGCAAGGCGGAAGCCGGCCATCGACGCTTCAAAAGCTCGCTCTTTTTCAGGATCGCAATATCCTCGCAATCACCCTGTTTGGTCGGTAGACGCCAGTCGTCGGCACTGCCTGCCGTGGCGAGGTCACTGCGCTCCTCGATCCGGCGATTGACGGAGGTGTTCACCGCTTCGAGTTCGGCTCTGCGTGCCGGTGTCAGCGTCACCAGCTTGACCTGCCCGCTGGTGCTGCAGAGTCGTGGCTGGTTGGCGCAGAACACACGAGCGGCCGGCGGAGGGAACGCATACCCCTTTGTGACCATCATCGCATGGGAGCCGGCTGTCGCGCTGCAACCAGTTGCCACCATGGCTACGGCAACAAGCGTAGCGAAACGCATCACGTACCATCTCCTTTTGGCTGTCAAGCTGCCAACAAGCCTCGCAGAAAATGGTAAATCAATCCTTAAAAAGGTATTCTCGGCAAACATACATAACAATATGTTACCGGATTGTAGAAATTAATTGATAGCGTCTTGGTTTGGGACCATGCGCACCTTTGCGTTGGAGGAAGAAATGCTGCGATCCATGACTTTGATCAGAAAGGTTTATTCGACCTTGCTCGTCTCATCTGCTGTTCTGGCTGCGAGTATGACGAGTTCTACGGCAGCACAGGATAGTATACGGCCGCAGATGACGGCAGCCCAATGCCAACCTCTTACCGACGCTAACTATGCGATGTGTTGTATCGCGATCAATCGGGGAAGCATCCTTTCGTCAGATCAACTCGATCAATGCCCACCCATCACCACCTCGCTCATCGCAACCACGCTTTCACGCATTGGCGACAGCAACGGGCCTGCCAGCGGAGGCGGTTCCAGTGGCGGTGATACGGGCGGCAAGGGTGGCGACGACGGCGGCAAGGGCGGCGATGACGGCGGCAAGGGTGGCGACAATGGCGGCAAGAGTGGCGACAACGGCAGCAAGGGCGGCGATGACGGCGGCAAGAGTGGCGACAACGGCGGCAAGGGCAGCGACAACGGCAAGAGCGGCGACGACGGCGGCAAGAGTGGCGACAATGGCGGCAAGGGTGGCGATTCCGGGCGGGGCTCCGGCCATTAGCAGAGGCTCCGGCAACTCGGTGTCGGATGTTGCTGGAGCGCATGTGATATCCGGCTTCGCGCCTGACTGACCCGCTCCAAATTCAGGAAGGCGCGTCGCGCTCCAGCGGGTCCAAGCGACGCGCCTTGACACCGAGCGTTGCCGCTTGGCCGGACAACGGGTCAAGGCTAATGCAACACAATCGCAAAGAATTTTCTGTCAGGCGACTGCAGCCTATCAACACCCTGGAGGCAAACTCTCCGAACCTGGACAGGTTGTCTGACCATGCAGCGCCAGCGGCCGAACTTCTGGCGGTTTTGGGCAATGAGAGAAGACTTGTGATTCTGGGCCATCTGACGGAAGGCGAAATTTCGGTTGGCGAATTGGCTGTGCTGGTCGGACTTAGCAAAAGCGCTCTTTCTCAACATCTGAGTAAGCTGCGCAAACACCAACTGGTTTCCACCAGGCGTCACCGGCAGACCGTCTACTATTCCTGTGGTTTTGGGATCAGTCAGAAAATCACCCAGATATTCGATGTAGCCGTGAACCTGGCTGCAGTTTCGCAGGCCGAGAAGCCTCGCAGATCCCCCGCCGCGTAAATCCTCGCTTTTCGATCCAGACGTCCGGATCCATGAAATCCTGCAGATCCTGGCAGCTCGCGCAGGCAGCAGATAGGGGCAGGTCTGCTTCGCCTCCAATCATCAAACGCCGCGTGGCCTTCCCGGCATGGCGTCTGGAGCGTCATTACCGGCTGTCAAGCGTGGAAACGATGCTTAAGCCCACGATCTATTAGTTGATCGTGGTAGAGCTTTTGCAGCGGCACTGTTAGAGTTCCTGACAGGGACAGGGGCGATATCGGCGCGGGCGCACCTGCCAGGACGATTCTCACAGCAACGCGACGAAGGTTCAGGAGCGGGTGGTCGCCTGTGCTGCAGCAGGACCAGAAGGAATCGGGACACAAACATGGCTGAACGGAATTACACCCGTCAGCTGGCGACGATCGTCTCCATCGATGCCGTTGGATTTTCACGGTTGATGGGTCTTGACGATGAATCGGCTGTCGCTGCCTTCGAGGAACGACGCGACATCATCGCCGAGAGCTGCAGCACCTTCGGCGGCCGCACCTTCGGCGATGCTGGCGACAGCGTCATGGCCGAATTCGGCAATCCGATCGAGGCGCTGCGCGCGGCGTTCGATTTTCAGGATCGAATTGTCACGCTCAATTCATCGCTGGACGAACCCATGCGCATGCCGTTTCGCGCCGGCATCAACACGGGTGATGTCATCGTCCGTGAAGGCCGGCTTTATGGCGACGACGTCAACATCGCAGCCAGGATCCAGGAATTCGCGCCCCACGATGGTCTCGCCGTGTCGGAAACCACCTGGCACCACGTGAAGGACAAGACAGCGGCTGAATTCACCGACCTCGGCGAACTCATGCTGAAGAATATCGCGCTGCCGGTGCGCGTTTTGATTGCGAGGCGTGGCGGCAACCTCTCACCGCCACCGGCGCTGATGGCGGCAATCCCTTCCGTCAATGGTCGGCAGAACGTGTCGCTCAAAGGACCACCCGCAATCGCCGTGCTGCCGTTCCAAAGCGATGGAGGCGAGCGCGGCGTCGGCTATATGGCCGACGGCATAGCCGAAGACATCATTTACGGGCTTTCCCACAGAAGATGGCTCTCGGTGATTGCCAAGAACTCAAGCTTCCAGTTTCGCGACGACACCTTGGGAACGCGCGTTATCGGCAATGCCCTTGGTGCACGCTACATCGTCAGCGGCACGCTGATGCGCAACGATGAGCGGATTCGTCTGACAACATCGCTTGCCGACGTGTCAAACGGCCGATTGGTATGGTCGCAACGCTTCGATCGCGCGCTGGCCGACATCTTCAGTCTGCGCGACGAGATCGGCGCGGAGATCGTCTCGATCCTCGACAAGGAGGTCGACCGGGCCGAACAGGCGCGGACCTTCCAGGTGCCGTGGGAAAGTCTGGAAACGTGGCAATTGGTGCGGCGTGGACGCTGGCATATGAATCGGCGCACACGCGGCGACACTGAAATCGCGCTGGAGTTTTTCGAAAAGGCTTACCGGGAAGATCCGAATTCGAGTGCGGTGCTGAACGAACTGGCATGGTGGTATTTCTGGCGAGCCTGGCTGCGGTTCGGCGACAGTGACGATCTGGACAAGGTCAAGCAATATTCACGCAAAGCCTTGCTCATGGACAGCCTTGATGCCCGCCCGCACGCTCATCTCGGCGTCATGGACATCATGAGAGGGCGGCCCGCATCGGCGGTCGATCATCTCGAGGAAGCGCTTCACATCAATCCAAGCTTTGCCTTTGCGCACTCGGCGATGGGCAGCGCGCGCCTGCTGCTGGGCGATGCCGCCGGTGCAATACCGTTCTTCGTCGAGACGGAGCGGTTGAGCCCGTTTGACCTCTACCGGTTCCACAATCTGGGGGAATTGGCCGCAGCTTACAGTTTCCTAGAGGATTGGCCATCGGCGATCTCTACCGCGGACCGATCGCTCGATCTGTCGCCCGGCTATTTCTATTCCCGGTTTCTGAAGATCGGCGCCCTGGCGAGGAGCGGGCGCAAGCAAGAGGCCATGCGGGAGCTGGCTATACTTATGACACGACATCCGGATTTTTCGGAGCAGAGGGTGCGCTGGATACCGTTCGTGGACAAAGCGGCAAACGAATTTCTCATCGCGAATTTCAAATCCGCCGTGAGCGATGATTAATTGAGGTGCCGAATGCCGACAACTGTGAAAGTATTCACATACGCGAGAAGGCTGCAAACCTAGCCATGGGTTAGCCGGCATCGCAATGACGTGGACAGCCGGGGGGCTTGAACGCGCATGATCCGTTTAAAGTATTTCGACGCCGTCCGGGCCGGACAAGAAAACCAGCGCCCACTAACCGAAATGCCGCCATTCGATCTGGAGCGACTCCGCTCCAAGGGTATCATGTCGCGTATCATCGGCGTTCTCTTCAATGATCCGCGCTGGATGCTGGCGCTGCTGCGCAGGTTCTGGCCCAATCTCGCCATCGGCAACTTCCTGCTCGTAACCAGGAATGCGGACGTCCGTGAGATATTGGAGCGCGGCGACGAATTCGAGACGCCTTACGGGCCGGAAATGGCCGAACTGGCACGCGGATCGAACTTCATTCTCGGCATGCAGGACGGCGCCGATTACCGGCGCATGAAATCGTCGGTGCTGGGCGCTTTCCCACCGGGAGAAGTCGAGGCCCTGGTCAGGCCGATCGCCGCGAGGCATTCACAAGAAATAATGATGCGCGCAAGCCCCGGCTTCGATGCGATAGCGGATCTGATAAAGATCGTTCCGGTGCGCATCTGCCGCGATTACTTCGGCCTCGAGATCGACGATGAATCCGAGTTTGCCGATTGGGCCATTGCGTTGAGTGCGCTGTTTTTTTCGGACCCGACGGCAAGCCCCACCACGCGCCAGCTCGCGGTGGTGGCCGGCGACCGGCTGATCAGGGTGATCGACCGCTCCATCGATGCGATCCGCGAGAGGAAGGGATCCAAGGATCGGCTGCCGCTGGCAAGGCTTGTCGATCTGCTGGATCAGGATCGCCTTTCGCTTCCCGACATTCATTCGATCATGCTTGGCATGATCGCCGGCTTTGTCCCGACCAATGTGCTCGCCGGTGGCAACTGCCTCGACGTGATCCTGTCCCGCGCCGATGCGCGGCAGGCTATCGATGCAGCCTTGGCCAAGAACGACACAGGCAGCCTGGACAGGGCCATTTTGGAAGCCATGCGCTTCAAGCCTATCTGGATTGGTCCCTGGCGTTACACCGCGCGCGACGCAACCATCGCCATGGGCACGCGCCGCGAGCGCCTGGTGAAGGCCGGAACGGTGGTCATGCCGGCAACGCTGTCGGCGATGTTTGATCCCGAGGCCGTGCAAAGCCCCAATCACTTTGACACGTCGCGCCCGCATCGAGATTACCTGGTCTTCGGTTACGGCATTCATCAATGCATCGGCGCCGAAATCGCCAGGATCCAGATTGGCGAAAGCCTTCGCGCCCTGTTTCAGAAGAACAATGTCCGCCGCGTGAGCGGCAAGGCTGGCAGGATGACGCATGTCGGCGCCTATCCGGACAGCTTGAAGGTCGATTTCGAGCGACCCGCTCTTTGCCGCACGGTCACCCATTCGATGGCGACGGTGGTGTGCCCGATCACCCGGCCTGCCTCGCTGGACGCCATCCGCGAAGAGGTCGCAGGGTTCGGCAACCCTGCCAGCGACGAGGTCCGTGCCGCGCTCAATGCCACCGGCATCATCCATTTCGCCAGCCTGGCTGTTGTTCCAACCGGCGAGGCGGGCAATTCCCCCGCCGATGGGAAAGGAGCGCTTGTCCTGGAGGTATCTGGCGACGGCAGCGCCGAAGATGTCATCAATGCTGTTGCGCATGCCATGGGGGACAGGCTGCGGCCAATCCTGAAGGACGTCTGCGACCTGCCTGACGGCCTCGCCTTGGACGCATTCCTGCGCAAGCACAATGTCGAGATTTCACCATCTTTCGGCAGCAACGCCGGACTGGTTTTTTCCGGTACACCGGGCCATTCGGTGCAGCGCATCCTGGCAGAAGCCGAACTTGCCGATGCAGTTCGCCTGCTGGTCGAACAGCCGTGCGCCACCAAGGGCGGAGCGGCGGCCGCGCTTGACGAAGCCCGCCGGCATGTTCGGTCCCTGGAAAAATTCGACTGGGCATTCGAGCCTGCCGAAAGCTTGCTCGAACGGCCCCCGGGAAAATGGTGGCAAGCCATAACAACCACGCTGCTGGCGCCGGCCGTGCTGGCCGCTGTCGCCCTGCTGGTGCTCGCCTTCTGGTGGATGACCTATGTGCTGGTGTTCGGCGATCCGCCCGGTCTCACATTAGGCACCATTGCCATAGCCGGCACTGCGCTTCTATTGGCCGTGCTCGGAATCCTGGCACTGGCAGCGGTGATCCTCGGCCTGTGCTTTCTCGCCCTACGGCGCCTCGAAGACATCGATGTCCCGCACAGCACGCCGGTCGACCTCGGCGATCTCGACAAGATTCTGGGCCGCGAAGACCAGCCCGGGCAAGCCCAGAACCATCTGACGGCGATCTCGACGATGAAGGTCGGCATATTGCGGAGGCTGGCGCTCAGGCTGTCGTTCTACCTGATCTCGATCTCGGCGCAGAAGGTCTTCAGGCCGGGGTTCCTTGCCACCATCAACACCATCCATTTTGCCCGATGGGTGCTGTTGCCCGGCACCAACAGGCTGATGTTCTTCTCCAATTATGGCGGCAGCTGGGAAAGCTATCTCGAGGATTTCATCGCCAAGGCCGCCGCCGGCCTGACGGGCGTATGGAGCAACACCGAGGGCTATCCTCGCACACGCTGGCTTTTCCTCGATGGCGCCCGCGACGGCGACCGTTTCAAGCGCTGGGCGCGCCGCCAGCAGGTGCCCACCCTGTTCTGGTATTCGGCCTATCCTGCTCTCAACACGTTGCGCATTCGCGCCAATTCCAGGATCAGGCGCGGCATCGCCACCGCGACGGGCAGTGAGGCGCGCGACTGGCTGAGCCTGTTCGGCTCCCTGCCGCGCCCGCAGGCCAGGAAGGCGGACGCCGGACCAGCAGCGCCCGACCCGCTGCCGGTCGAACAATTGGAGACCGGTGAGATTCAGTCCTTGTTCTTCGGTCCGTTCGGATCGCTGGGGCATGCCCATATGCTGGCGATGGCCATACCGGAAAACCTTTCCAGGGGCAGGCGCAGGGCCTGGCTGGAATTCGTTGTCGAGCAGACCAGCTTCGGCGACGGCGTGCCGGCGGGGCGGGCGATGACCGTTGCGTTCGGTCCCGATGGCCTTCGTCGTCTCGGGCTGGACGGCAGCGTCGATGACAATCCGCTCGACACATTCCCCGTCGCCTTTCGCCACGGAATGGGCAATCCCGAGCGCAGCCGCATCCTCGACGATCTCGGCGAAAGCGTGCCTCAGAAGTGGCAATGGGGTTCGCCGCAAAAGCCGGTTGACGTGGTGGTCGTCTGCTATGCGGAAAGTCCGGAGCGATTGAAGGTCGAGGTCGGCACCGCAAAGGCAAAGCTGACGGCAGCGGGGATGGACCTCGTCTCGGAGCTGCCGCTCGCGACCAAGCGCGACGGCAAGCGCGCCGTCGAGCACTTTGGCTTCGTCGACGGCGTCTCACAGCCGATCGTCAGGGGAACCGCCCGCGCCAACGTTGGCGCGGCACCCATGCACCTTGTCGCGCCCGGCGAGTTTCTGTTCGGCTATCGCGACGAGCACGGTTTCTATCCGTCATCGCCCTCTGTCGAGGCGTCGCTCGACCGGACCGGTATCCTCTCGGCGGTGCGCCGCAACCGGCAGATACCAGGCCTGCCGCCGCCGCGCCGCGACTTCGGCCGCAACGGCACCTTCCTCGTCATGCGCCAGTTCGAGCAGCACGTCGACACTTTCAACGCGTACTGCAAGGCGGCGGCGGTACAAGCGGCCAGCGAGACCGACGACCCGGCCATTACCCCGCGTTGGGTTGCCGCAAAGATGCTTGGCCGCTGGCCCGATGGCAGCTCGCTGGTGCGCAATCCCGACGGCCGGCCGGGGCGCGGTGCCGATAATGACTTTGCTTTCGGCACCGAGGATCCCCAAGGGCACCGCTGCCCGCTGGGTGCTCACGTCCGGCGGTCGAATCCCCGCGATTCGCTGGGTGAGGACCGTGAAACGCAAATCAGGATCGGCAAGCGCCATCGGATCATCCGGGTCGGTCGCAGCTACGAAAAACAGGGCAAGAAGGGGGGCAAGGTCGAAAAAGGACTGCTCTTCATGTGCCTCAATGCGGATATCGAGCGGCAGTACGAATTCATCCAGCAGACCTGGGTATCATCGACCTCATTCCAGGGGCTTGTGGCCGAAAAGGATCCGACGATCGGCTCGCGCGACGGCAACGGCAGGTTCACCATACCATCCTGGGAAAAGGTCACAGTGCTGAAAGGTATCCCGCAATTCGTGACCACCCGTGGAGGCGGCTATTTCTTCATGCCGAGCAGGTCGGCATTGCGGTTTCTGATTTCGCGGCTCTGATCTCCCGGCACTTCAATTGTGGGCGCCGTCAGTAGTCGTCTTGCGACTCGGCAATACGACGAAGCGCGCCAGCGTCCGATATGCGCAGGCCGCCGCGCCTGATGGCGATGACCCCCCGGTTGCGCCAATCGTTGAGTGTCTTGTTGATCGACTCTCTGGTGACGCCAAGGAATTCACCCAGTTCGGATTGCGAGATCGATATCCAGCCCGCGCCATCGGCCATGACACCTTCCAGAAAGACCAGCCGTTTTGCCAGCCTCGCCTCGATACCGAAAAAGGCCTGGTCACCGAGCTCGCCGCTGACCCAACGCAGCCTTGCACATAACAATTCGATCATGGCACGCGCCAGGGACGGATTTTTCTCAATTCGATCAAACAGATGTGTCCGGCTGAGCGAAACCAGCTCGCATGCTGTGAGGCATATCGCCGTGGCCGTGCGCGGGCGCCCATCGAGCGCGCCGATCTCTCCGACCAAGCTGCGCGACAGCTCGATATTGGCGACCAGCTTCTGGCCATCCGGCGAATAGATCGAGATCTCCACTGTGCCGCTCATCACACCGAAGATGCGGTCGGCAGCGTCTTCCTGGAGGAACAGATGCTGGCCGGCGGCATAGCGTTCGAGCTTGCAGCCGCTGAAAAGGAGGTCGAACTGGCTCGGGTCGATGCGCGCCAGGTGCGGCAGATCCTGTCTGGCGTTCGCACTGGCGGCTGGCATGAAGGCTTCCCGGTGTTGTCGTGACCGGACTGATTGTATGACAACCGGGTGATCGATCAAAGCAAATGTCATTTTGGTGCTTGCCCCTTCTGGCAGCAGAAAGGGGACCGGAAAGCCCGATCCCCTCTCGCCCCAGCGCCCTTCCTGAATCGCGGCCGAACAGCTCAACCAGTGGCTGTACGAGAAACCCAGCCCGCGAATGATCTCTTTCTCGACTCTTTGACTGACACGAAGGATGCGGCAGTCACGATCTCCAAAGCGCATGTTTTGCCGCTCGACAGATTGATCTCTCGACCAGCACTATTTGTAGAGGGCCGTCTGCACGCACGGCTGGAGGTACACCGATAAACGTGCAGACGGCAGTGCGCCCGGCATATCCGTGCCGACCGCCTTGTTCAAACCGCCGAGATCGTCGCGTGCGATCCGAACGACGATCTCGGCACGGCCGTGGGCCAATGCCTTGCATTGGGCAAAGCTCCAATTCGGTGTCGACGGCAGCGTCGAAGATGGTCGTGGCAAGGACGTAGGTATCCGTCGTTGCCATCGGCGGAGGTAAAAGCCGCGGCGAGAAACGAGCCGCACGCAAACGAGATCCGCATCTGTTCGCCCCAGGTTGGAAACAAATTCTAAATTGGCGGAAGGCCGATCGAAGGTGGCCAGTTCCGCTGGGTCACACTTTTGTCCGGAAATCTCCTGGCGGTCTGTGAAGGTGGTCACAGAAGCTCGAAAACGCTCGATCGAAACCGTTGCCGTGTTTCGAGATCCATCGTGGATCGGCGGGATCGAAGTTGAAATCGCCGGGCGGCCAACGGCATTGCTGGGCGCGGTGTCAGCTTCGGACGGCACCAGTCTTCGAATTCACCCCCTCAAGCAAAGTGAGCAGGCCTTTCAAAATTTCAATTGGCGGTGGCGGACAACCTGGAATGTGCAGATCGACGGGCAAGGCCACCGACACGCCGCGCATCACGGCATAGCTGCCCGCAAAACAGCCGCCATTGCCTGCGCAATCTCCAAGTGCGACCACCCATTTTGGGTTGGGTGTTGCGTCGTAGGTCCGCTTCAATGCCTCTCGCATGTTTTTTGTGACCGGTCCGGTAACGAGCAGCACATCGGCATGGCGCGGCGAGGCGACGAACCGGATTCCAAAACGCTCGATGTCATAGAAGGCGTTGTTCAGCGCGTGCATCTCGAGTTCGCAGCCGTTGCAGGAACCGGCATCGACCGCCCGGATCGACAGGCTTCGCCCCAATCGTTTGCGAGCGGCCCCATCGAGCGCGCGCGCGAGTTCGTCGACCGCCGTGCCGCTTGCCAACGGCGGACGCTCGGTAAGAGGGCGGCGTATCAGGCTTTCAAAAAGAAGCTTGCGCATGACAACGTGCCTTCAGAGATCATGGCCCGAATAAGAGCAGTTGAACGATTTGTTGCACAGCGGAAAGTCGGCGACGATGTTTCCTTCGATAGCGGCCTCAAGCAGCGGCCATTGAAACCAAGACGGATCGCGCAGGTGACAACGCTCGACCAGGCCGCTTTTGCCGATGCGCAGCCAGGCCAGAATGTCGCCCCGGAAACCTTCGACCAGCGCCATGCCTTCATGCGGCCCGCCTGTCTGTGAGACGTCGACGCGGATCGGTCCATCCGGCAGTTGTCGCAGGATTTGCTCGACCAGGGACAAGCTCTGTTCGACCTCGCGGATGCGAATCCAGACACGGGCGTTCACGTCGCCTTCCTGGAGGAGAGGGACATCGAAGTTGAGCGTGTCATAGGGAGGGTAGGCGAGACTTCGCCGCGCATCGAAATTCCGACCGGAGGCCCGGCCGACATACCCTCCGGCCCGATATTGTCGAGCAAGTTCCACCTTCAGCCGGCCGGTTGCGACTGTCCGATCCTGCAGCGACGCGGTGTTGTCGTAGAGATCGACCAGTGCGGGAAACCGCTGCCGGATCTCTGCGATCAGGGACCAAACCGCTGTTGTCCCGTCATCGCTCAGGTTGGTTGCCACGCCTCCCGGCACGATGCGGTCGCGCATCAGACGATGGCCGAAGGCAGCATCGCTTGCCCGCAATACGCGCTCACGCAGCACCCCACAGTGGGCATGCATGAGCGCGAAGGCGGCATCATTGCAGATAGCGCCGATGTCGCCCAGATGGTTGGCCAGACGCTCCAACTCGGCCATGAGCGCTCGCAGCCAGATCGCGCGTGGGGGAACCTCGACACCCAGCGCCGCTTCGACCGCGCGCGCGAAGGCGAGGGAGTATGCCACGGTACTGTCGCCAGAGGTTCTGCCCGCCAGTTTGGCTGCGTGATCGATATCGGACCCCGCCATCAAGCCTTCTATGCCCTTGTGTGCGTATCCGAGGCGCTCCTCCAGCCGGACGACGGTTTCGCCACTCGCTGTAAATCGAAAATGCCCCGGCTCGATGATGCCGGCATGCACAGGCCCGACCGGTATCTGATGCAGGCTCTCTCCCTCGGCCGACAGGAAAGGGTAGGGGGAGGCTGTCGCAGCAGACGTCCGGGCGCGGGTACTCAACGGATGGCTGACACCCCAATAGCCATGATCGAGCCACCGTCTCGTATCAGGCGCGCCTTGCGGCAGGAGCCCGAACAGGTCAGCGGCCGCGCGTTCGAGCCGCAACGCGGGCGGATGCAGCCGACCGACGGACGGGTAGCGGCCATTCGGGCATTCCAGGCTGACAACGCCGATGTCCCCGGCATTTTCGTCATGAAGTGCCATGTGGACGGCGCCTGGCTCACCCCATAGGCCGAGCAGGCTCCAGTGGCCCTCGGCCAATTGCTCGATGGCAAAGCCCCATTTTTTCGAAGTCACCACGGCCCGCGACCATGGGAAATGATTTTCGACACGTTGGCCAGCAAGGATGAGATCGATCAGCGCGGGCATGCTCTTTCTCTCCTCTGCTTCACCCCAGGATAGCTGCGACATGCTGGAACCAGGTGACCAGCGGTGGTGGTAGGTAGATGCCGGCGGCAAACACCAACGCCAAATGGGAATACATGGGAATGTAGGACGCCTCGGCGGGTGCAGTGCTGCCGCGCGGTTCGCCGAAAGCGACGCCGGTTAGTCGAAGCAGCAGGGCTCCGAAAGCGAGCAGAATCCCGAAGACCAGCGGCATTGCCAGCAGGGGGTGTCTTGCAAATGTCGAACTCACGACCAGGAATTCGCTCATGAAGATGCCGAGCGGAGGGAGGCCGGCAATGGCAACGACGCCGATGACGAGCGCCCAGCCAAGCGCCGGATGTGTCTCCGTCAGCCCCCGGATCTCGGCGATGTTCTGTGTCCCCTTGACTTGGGCAATGTGGCCGACCGTGAAAAAGATCGCCGACTTGGTCAGGCTATGCATGACCATATGCAGCAGTCCGGCAAAATTGGCGAGCGGGCCACCCATGCCGAAGGCGAACACGATGATGCCCATGTGCTCGATCGAGGAGTACGCGAACAGGCGTTTTATGTCGCGGCGGCGATAGAGCATGAAGGCCGCGAAAACAAGCGACGTCAGCCCCATCGTGATCATCAGCGGCCCAGGCGCGATCGCTTCAGGGCTTGCCGCGAGCAATAGCTTGAAGCGTAGCACGGCATAGAGGGCGACGTTTAACAGCAAGCCCGACAGCACCGCGGAAATCGGCGTGGGACCCTCGGCATGCGCGTCTGGCAGCCAGGCATGCAAGGGCGCAAGGCCGACCTTAGTCCCGTAGCCGAGCAGCAGGAAGACGAAGGCGACATTGAGCAGAGCCGGATCGAAGCGCGCGGCGTGAGCGATGAGCACCGTCCAGACCATGGCATTCGTGCCCTCGCCAACAACCGGCTGTGCGGCCATGTAGACGAGGATGGTGCCAAACAGCGCGAGCGCGATGCCGACGCTGCCCAGAATGAAATATTTCCAGGCGGCCTCCAGCGCTTCGTGCGTGCGATAGATGCCGACCATGAGCACGGTGGTCAGCGTGGCAAGCTCCACCGCTACCCACATCAAGCCGATGTTGTTCGAGACGAACGCCAGGTTCATGCCGAACATCATGATCTGGTACATCGCGTGGTAGAATCGCAGATTGGCCGCGGTCAGTCGCCCGGTATCCAGCTCATGCGCGATGTAGGAGGCGCTGAAGACGCTGGTCGTGAAACCGACGAATGTGTTGAGCACGATGAAAACGACATTGAGATCGTCGACGAGCAGGTATTGACCTGGCTGCAGCCGATCCGTGACCAACAGCGACATTGCAGCGAGCAAGGTCAGCAAGCTCGCGGCGACATTGAGGCCTGCCGATATCCGGTAGTTCGGCAGCACCGCCAGAAGCGCGGCCGAGATGACCGGTATCAGCAAAATGGCGGCCACCGCATCGAGGGAAAACACGGTCAACGGTGCTCTCCCCGGTAATCGTCGAGGGCACCGACATCCACCGAGTCGAACCTCTCGCGGATGCGGAACAGGAAGACCCCGATGACGATGAAGGCGATAAGGATCGAGAAGGCAACGCTGATCTCGACGACCAGCGGCATGCCCTTTGCCCCCGTGGCAGCAAGGACCAGACCGTTCTCGAGCGACATGAACCCGACAACCTGGCTGACGGCATTCCGGCGGGTGACCATCACCAGCAGCCCCAGCAAAATGATGGACAGCGCGAAGGCCAGATCTTCACGGGCGAGGGGGTCGGCTTCGGGTGTTACCCGCAACATCAGGACCATGGACAGGGCCACCAGACCTATTCCGGCAAGCATGGTCGGACCGATCCCGACGGCTGTCTCGATATCGCGATGGATGCCGAGCCGCTGAATGATGCGATGAAGCCCGACGGGAATGACGATCGCCTTGAAGATAAGCGCGATTGCCGCCGTGACGTAGAGATGATGGGCGTCCTGGATGTAGGCCTGCCAAGCCACGGACATGGCGAGCACGATTGCATGAAGCGCAAAAACATTGATCAGCGCAAAGAGACGGTCCTGGTACAGCATCATGAAGCTGACCAGGACGAGGCCGCCGGCGAGCAGATGAGCGATATCGAAGGTGAGACCGGTCATCACAGGCTCCGGGAGACAAACCGGAGGAGCGTGGCGAGCAAGGCAAGCATCAACGCCGCGCCCAGGAAATCCGGGACACGGAAGACGCGCATTTTGGCGATGGCTGTCTCGAACACGGCGAGCAGCACGCCGCAGACGGTAAGTTTGCCGACATAGGTGACGACACCCGCGGCAAGGGATTGCAGTCCTGCGCCGGTGCTCGCCGCTCCCCAAGGCAGGAAGACGCAGGAAATCAGGGACACATAGAGCAGGAGCTTGAGGAACGCGGCAAACTCGATCATCGCCAGATGGCGACCGGAATATTCCAAGACCATCGCCTCATGGACCATGGTGAGTTCCAGGTGGGTCGCTGGATTGTCCACCGGAATGCGCGCGTTTTCGGCGACCGCCACCATCACGAGAGCAATAAGCGACATGCCGAGCGATACCCGCAGCCCAACCTGCGGCGAGCCCATGAAGGCGGCGACCGTGGACAACTGCGTCGCTCCGGCAACGAGCGCCAGGCTGAATACGATCAGCAGCATGGCGGGCTCGGCCAGCGAAGCGATCATGACCTCGCGGCTCGAACCTATGCCGCCAAAGCTCGTGCCGACGTCCATCCCCGCCAGCGCCAGGAAGAACCGAGCGCTTCCAAGCAGCGCGACGATGGCTATCAGATCGGTGGTCCAACTGAAGGTGAGGCCGGTAGCGAATGTCGGGATAAGCGCGGCGGCGACCCAGGTGGAGGCAAAGATCAAATAGGGTGTGACGCGAAACAGCCAGGACGCGTTGTCCGCCAGAACGACTTCCTTGCGCATCAGCCGCAGCAGATCGCGGTAGGGTTGGACCAGGGAAGGGCCCTGGCGGCGCAAGAGTCGTGCCTTCACCTTGCGCACGAAGCCAGTCAGGAGCGGCGCCAGCAACAGCACCAGCGCCATCTGCGCGCCTTGAACGGCCAACTCAAGGATCATGGCCATAGTGCGAGCACCAGCAGCAGGACAATGAGAAAGAGGAAAACGAGGGTCAGGTAGCGCCGGATCGTCAGGAACTGCAAATGGTTGAGGCGGTCGGTCGCAAAATCGACGGCCCTGGCGATCGGCTGATAGAGCGTCTCCCAGATCACATCATGCATTTCGACATGCAAACGCGCCGGCCCGGTTTCGCCAGGCGCCACCATTTCGACCGTTTCCCTTGCACGGAATACGAACGTGCCGAACACGCGACGGATAGGCTGCGCGAAGCTGACGGCTGTGTATTGCGAGCTGGGGATGACATCCGGGAAGCCACAACCCCAGGCTGGACCCCGACGCAGTGCATGCGACGCGAAACGGTGGATTACATATGCCGCCGCGGATGCGGAAAAGGCGATGAACAGGAACACCAGCAGGCCGTTGTAGGAACTGCGGCTCGCTGCAATCGGCACGATCGACAGCCAAGGTTGCGCCATCTGCACAGGCATCCGGCTGCCAATCAGCGGTAGTGTCACCGAGGATAGGCCGTCTATGACAAGACCCGGCAGAATGCCGGCAAGCAGACAAAGTGCGGCGAGAATGAACATTGCCGCCAGCGAGTAGCGGTCGACCTCGTGCGCCAGTTCCACCGCGGCCGAGCGCGGCCGACCGAGGAATGTGATCCCGAACGCCTTTACGAAGCAGGCTGAGGCCAGTGCCGCTGACAGCGCCAGCAGACCGCCAACGGCGGGCACCATGACCTTCAAGCCCCATTGCGGCAGATCGGGGCTTTGCAATATCGCCTGAAAGGTCAGCCATTCCGAGACGAACCCGTTGAAGGGTGGAAGGGCCGAGATCGCCACGCAGCCAACCAGAAAGGCGAAACTAGTGAGGGGCATGCGAGAGATGAGGCCGCCCAGCTTCTCCATATCTCGCTCGCCAGTTGCCGTCAGCACCGCGCCCGCACCGAAAAACAGCAGGCTCTTGAAAAAGGAATGGTTGAGGACGTGGAACAGCGCGGCGGTAAGCGCCAGCGCGGCAGCCGATGGCATGGCGTTCGCTTTGAAGGCCAGCGCGAGGCCAAGGCTCACGAAGATGACGCCGACGTTTTCGATGGTGCTGTAGGCAAGAAGCCGCTTCAGGTCCTTCTCCATCAGCGCGTAGAGGATGCCGAGAACCGCCGTCAGGCCGCCGAGAAAAAGGACGACGACGCCCGACCACCATGGCGGCTCACCGAGAAGATCGAAAATAACGCGAATGAAGCCATAGACGGCGACCTTGGTCATGACGCCGCTCATGAGAGCCGAGACGTGGCTTGGCGCGGCCGGGTGAGCGAGC
Organism: Mesorhizobium sp. B283B1A; assembly: GCF_020165735.1. Classification (NCBI taxonomy): domain Bacteria; kingdom Pseudomonadati; phylum Pseudomonadota; class Alphaproteobacteria; order Hyphomicrobiales; family Phyllobacteriaceae; genus Mesorhizobium; species Mesorhizobium sp. B283B1A. The sequence goes on along the minus strand of NZ_JAIUIQ010000033.1, from coordinate 55,091 downwards.
GGCAGCCAAACGTGGAGCGGAACAAGTCCAGCCTTGGAGCCGGCGCCCAAAAGCATGAGAGCCAGGACGAAAGCAGTGACGAGCGGGGTGGATGAGGCGGTACGCATCGCCTCGAACGTGTAGTTTCCGTCCGGGCCAGCCAACAGGCCGAACGCAAGCAGCAGCGCGAGTGTGCCGAAGCTCGCCATCACGAGATAGATGTAGCCCGCCCGCGCATTGTCCTGGTCGCGATGATGCGCCATGACGAGCGCCCAGGAAGCGAGCGACATGAATTCCCAGGAAAGCAGGAAAGTGAAGGCATCGTCCGCGAGCACGACAAGATTCATTCCGGCGAGGAAGGCCGGGAAGAACGGCAGCACCCGATGTGGCACAGACTCATGCCTGCCGTAGCCGAGGCCGTAAAGACTGGCCATGGCGCCGCCGAAGTTGACGATGACGAGGAAGAAAGTCGAGAGCGCATCCAGACGGAAATGCGCGCCGATCCATGGCAATCCAAGCGGCAAAACGGCGGTCGACGGGGTGACGGGATCATCGGCGATGCGGCTCGCGAGAACCAGGAGCACGGCCGCCGATATGCCTAGCGTCAAGCTATAGATCAGGCGTGTTGCCGGTCCCGCCCTGCGGCTTTCCGAAACCGCAAGCACCGCGGTCCCCAGGAGCGCGGCAACGCTCCACAGAAGGACCGCGGCCCCCGGAATCACGCCACGCTCCTCACAGGGAATTTGGCATCCGCATCTGCCCGGCCAAGAACCTTGGCAGGATCAAAGTCTGCCTTCAACCGCACGCCGCGCCCGCCGATCTGGCTCGAGGCGCCATCGGCGATCAATTCGACGCCGGCGAGGTCAAGTGCTCCGATCAACTTCATGAGGGAATCGACGTTGCCCCGGATAATCGACTCGCTGGCCTCCATGCGTTGAATTGTCGGCACGGAAAGGCCAGACAATTCGGCAAGCCTGCGCTGGTCGATACCAAGGAGCGCCCTCGCGGCACGCAACTGTGGAGCAGTTATCACGGTCGCACCCCCTTTGTCAGCTTTGAGGTATTATCTCTGGGCGTTGGAGCATATATTAAAATGGGGAGCATTCAAATAATGATGCGTTACGCATCTGCGAGGCGAGCTGCAATGGTGGAGGTATCGCTCCCCTCACGAGGGGCGGCACAACGCTTAGCGGCGAGGCATCCCTTGACCTAGTCTTGTCGTGGTCCTGAGGCAGGACTGCCGAGCTGTTGCAGGAGCCGCCTCATGCGAACGGAGACATCCTCCAGGACTGGCATGGTGGCCAGAACGAGGAGGATGGCTGCGAGAAACAGCGTTGCGGCAAAGCCGACGTGCTTGAAACCCACTGCGCCGATGACGCCGCCGATAAAGAACAATGCTACAAGCGACGCGAGCAGTCTCAGCTTCCTTCGATCCGCCTTCACGAACAGTCCGTCGGAATCATTTCCCGAGATGTTCCAATAAAGCAGCTTGCCGATTTCGATGCCCATGTCGGTCACCAGGCCAGTGACATGCGTCGTCCGGATTCTGGCTTCCGACAGCTTGGTGATGATGGCGTTCTGCAACCCCATGATGAAGGTAAGCAGCATCACGGTCATCGGCACGAACAGCGCTTCGTGACGTGCAAGATGGCTGCCGAGCAGACCGAAACAGATCAGCAGGATCGCTTCCAGGACAAGCGGAAACGCGTATTCGCTCTGCAGACCCTGCCGCCTTCCCCAGTTGACCAAGATCGCCGAACAGGCGGCCCCGGCAACAAACGACAAGAAGGCTCCCAATCCGGAAAGCACCAGTTCGACATTGCCGAGTGCCAGATGATCAGCCATCGAGGACACGATGCCTGACATGTGGGACGTATATTGCTGAACCGCCAGAAAGCCACCGGCATTGGCGGCACCTGCGATGAAGGTCAGAAATCGAGCGAGGTGCCGGTCGGTTCTTTCGCTTCGCTCCTTTCCGGTCAACCGGCGCAGATACACGATCATGAGCGAACCTTGCCTCCCGCGCGGAATCGAGGCTTCAGTGTCTGAGTGTGAGAAATGATAATCCGGATCGTATCATTGATGTTCAAAACATCAATACAAACCGAAAAATATTGACCCACCCTTGGCATGGCAAACTGGCGCGATTATCGTGCATGCGTGATTCAACGCTACAAACCTTGCCGGGAGCCGGGCGGCACCTGGACCGTCGACGATGCCCTTACCGGGCGGCCCGCCGAGATGGGCAGCCGTACCATTGTTGGAATGAACCAGCACGATGCCGAGGAACTCGCCGATCTCCTCAACGGGCTGAATGCACAACGGCAGGAAGCGAAATCATGAAAGTCAAGGACAGCAACGGCACCCCTTTGAGTGACGGAGATTCCGTCACGCTCATCAAGGATCTCAAAGTCAAGGGCACGTCCGTCACTCTGAAACGCGGAACATTGATCAAGAACATCCACCTCACGGGCAACGAAGATGAGGTCGAGTGTCGAGCCGAAAAGGTCAAAAATCTGGTGCTGCGAACGGAATTTCTAAAGAAGGCGTAGGAGAGCGACCGCTCCGATGGGATGTTGCCTGGAGTGCAATCCAGAGCACCGAAACCGCAATCAGACACCCTTCTCGGAAAAACATCACTGGTGTTGTGGCGCGGCTCTTGTTTGGTCGCCAACGGCAAACACGGCGCTCGCTTCGCTGACGATGGACACGTGATCCCTGGCAGCCTGGCCTGCCGCATTGCCATCGCCGCGCATGATCGCGGTGACGATGGCGTCGTGCTCCTGCCAGGACTTGGCGAGGCGCCCCGGCAGCATGAACTGGGCACGGCGGAACGGCGCCAGCCGGCTCCGCGTCATCACCGTCATTTCGCAGATATGGGCGTTGTGGGCGCCGCGATAGAGCCGGCTGTGGAACTCGGTGTTGAAATACTCGTAGTCCTCCTCGGCGCCTAGCCGTACCATCCGCGCCGAAGCCTGGTGCTCGACCTCGAGCGCCCGGCGCTCGCTGCTGGTCATGCGCTCGGCCGAGAAGCGCGCGCAGATCGCTTCCAGTTCGGCCATGCTCTCGAACATCGAGGCCAGATGCTCCTGCGTCACCACGGCGACGATGGCGCCGCGGTTGGGGCGCCTTTCGACCAGGCCCATGGCGCTGAGCTGCCCGAGCGCCTCCCGAACCGGAGTGCGTGACACGTCGAAGCGGGCGGCGAGCGAGGTTTCATCGAGCTTTTCGCCCGGGCGCAGGAAGCCGGTGACGATCCGGTCGCCGATCGCCCTCACCATCTGATCCACGGTCGTGCCCGACCTGATCAAGCTGCGCTTCCCCGACAAATCTCCTCCGTCCCGTCTTCTCGTGGCGTCGGTCGAAGCGGCGTCTTCGACTCAATATACCTCTCTATGCCTTTATTTTAATCTGCCTGTCAAATTGGCTGTTTTCAAGGCAAAAAGTGCATGCAATTGCCTGCTACATGAGCAGTCGCTTTTGAAGCTTGAGTTGATTTCATTCAATAAATTCCGCCAAACAAACTGGCACAGCGATTGCATGCACTTTCTTGATGGCATGTTAACCGGCCCGGAAGAAGGGTCCTACAGGGGAGCATTCAATATGACCGCGAGATTCACGCTTAACCGCCGCGAGCTGCTCAAGACCTCCGCCGCCGGAGCCGCGCTCGGCCTGGCTTCGGCATCCTTTCCGATCAGCAGGGCCTTCGCCGCCGACGCCACCGTCGGCTTCATCTATGTGGGGCCGAAGGACGACTACGGCTACAACCAGGCGCATGCCGAGGGTGCGGCGGCGCTGAAGGGCATCGAGGGCATCACCGTCGTCGAGGAGGAGAACGTCCCCGAGACGGTCGACGTCCAGAAAACCATGGAGTCGATGATCAATCTCGACGGCGCCTCGCTGATTTTCCCGACCTCCTTCGGCTATTTCGACCCCCACATGCTGGCCATGTGCGCGAAATTCCCTGACGTGCAGTTCCGCCACTGCGGCGGCATGTGGAACAAGGACAAGCATCCGATGAATGCCGGGTCCTATTTCGGCTATATCGGCATGGGCCAGTATCTCAACGGCGTCGTCGCCGGCCATACCTCAAAGTCGAAGAAGCTTGGGTTCGTCGCGGCCAAGCCGATCCCGCAGGTGCTTCTCAACATCAACTCCTTCCTGCTCGGCGCACGCTCCGTCGACCCGACGATCACCTGCCAGGTGATCTTCACCGGCGAGTGGTCGCTGGCGGTCAAGGAGGCTGAGGCCACCAACGCATTGGTCGACCAGGGCATTGACGTCATCACCTGCCATGTCGACAGCCCCAAGGTCGTGGTCGAGACGGCCGCCGGCCGCGGCGCCTTCGTCTGCGGCTACCACGCCAACCAGAGCCCGCTGGCACCCGAGAAATATCTCACCGGCGCCGAATGGAACTGGGCCAAGGTCTACAAGATGTTCGTCGACGACCTCATCGCCGGTAAGCCGCTGCCCAATTTCACCCGCGGCGGACTGGCCGACGGGTTCGTCAAGATGAGCCCGCTCGGTCCCGCCGTCTCCGAGCCGGCGCGCAAGCAGTTCGACGCCACGCTGGCCGAAATGATGAAGGGCGGCTTCTCCGTCATCAAGGGCCCGCTGAAGAGCAACAAAGGCGCCGTCGTGGCCACCGAAGGCCAGGCCTTCGCCGAGACCGCCATCGAGCTCGAAAGCATGGACTATCTCGTCGATGGCGTGGTCGGCTCGACCGCCTGAACCGCACGGAGGCGGCAACATGACAGACACGGTGGCAGGCGCGCCGGCGACGTTCGGGGCCAGGGGTTATCCGGCGGCGCTCGAATGGATCGCCAGGCGGGCGGAAGCCTTCGTCGTTCCGCTCGCGGCACTGGTCGTCGGCATGGTGCTGTTCAGCCTGTTCATCCTGGCTGTCGGCAAGTCGCCGGTCCAGCTCTATGAAACGATGTGGCGCGGCGGCTTCGGCTCGTGGTTCTCTGTCCAGAACTCCCTGTCGCGCGCCGCACCCTTATTGCTGGCGGCGCTCTGCGTGGCGCTGCCGGCCCGGCTCGGGCTGGTCGTCATCGGCGGCGAGGGCGCCATCGTGCTCGGCGGCGTCGCCCCCGCGGCAGCCGGCACCGCGCTCAGCGGCGCTCCCTCCCTCATTGTCATCCTCGTCATGGGCGTGGCGGGCATGGCCGCCGGCGGCATCTGGATAGGTGCCGTCGGCGCGCTCCGCCATTACCGCGCCGTCAACGAGACCATTTCCAGCCTGCTGATGGCCTATATCGCGATTGCCCTGATGAACCAGCTGGTTGAAGGGCCGCTGCGCGATCCAGCCTCGCTCAACAAGCCCTCGACCCAGCCGCTGGCGGACATCTACCGCATCGGCAACATGCCCGGCATGGAGGTGCATTGGGGCCTTGCCGTCGGCGTCGTCGCCTGCGTGGTGTCCTGGGTGCTGATCGAAAAGACCCGCTGGGGCTTTGCCGCACGCATCGCCGGCGGCAATGTGCGGGCGGCCCAGGTGCAGGGGCTTGCCGTCGGCTCGCTGATCGTCGGCTTCACCGGGCTGGCCGGCGCGTTCGCAGGTCTCGCCGGCATGCTGGAGGTCGCGGCGGTGCAGGGCAGCGCCAACGCCTCGCTCGCCGCCGGCTATGGCTATACCGGCATTCTCGTCGCCTTCCTTGCCCGCCATAATCCGCTGGCCATCATACCGGTCGCTTTCCTGCTCGGCGGCATCGATGCGTCCGGCGGACTGATCCAGCGCCGCATGGACCTTCCCGACGCCACCGTTCTGGTGCTGCAGGGCATGCTGTTCATTGTCATCCTGTTCAGCGAGACCCTCTACGGCCGCTTCAAGGCCTTCAACCCCGATCTCTGGCAAAGGAGCAGCTGATGGACGACTCCGGGATCGGCCTCTGGGGCGTTCCGCTCGCCATACTCGGCGGCGCCATCCGCGTTTCTACCCCCTTCATCTTCGTCTCGCTCGGCGAAGCCATCACCGAACGCTCCGGCCGCATCAACCTTGGCCTCGAAGGCACGCTGGTGTTCGGCGCCATGTCCGCCTATGCGGTGGCGGTGGAGACCGGCTCGCCCTGGCTCGGCCTCGTCGCCGCCGCCTTCGCCGGCCTCTGCTTCGGCCTGTTCCACGGCTGGATCTGCAAATTTCCGAAGGTCAACGACATCGCCATCGGCATCGCCCTGATGCTGTTCGGTTCGGGTCTGGCCTTCTTCTTCGGCAAGCCCTTCATCCAGCCTTCGGCGCCCGACCTGCCGGCCATTCCCTTGGGCGCCTGGTCCGACATTCCGCAGGTGCAGGCGGCGCTTGACGTCAACGTGCTGTTCCTGACCGGCGCCGCACTGGCGGTGTTCCTGTGGTGGGCCTTCCGCAACACCCGCGCCGGCCTGATCCTGCGCGTCGTCGGCGACAGTTCCGACGCCGCGCGCGCCATGGGCCTGAACCCGAACACTGTGCGGCTCGCCGCCACCGGCGTCGGCGGCGCGCTGGCAGGGATAGGCGGCGCCTATCTGTCGCTCTACTATCCCGGCAGTTGGACCGAAGGCATCTCCTCGGGGCAAGGGCTGATGGCGGTGGCGCTGGTCATCTTCGCGCGCTGGAACCCGCTCGGCTGCTTTGCCGCAGCGCTTCTGTTCGGAGGCGCCGGCGCGCTCGGGCCGGCGCTGCAGTCGGTCGGCGTCACGCAAGGCTACTATCTCTTCTACGCCGCCCCGTACATCCTCACCCTCGTCATCATGATCGCCACCTCGTCGCCGAGCCGGTCGCTCGCCGGCGCGCCGGGCGAACTGTCGATCACCAAATGAGACCGGAGGTTTTGCCATGAACGCCAGAACCGGGCAGCGCTACATCGAGGCCGATCCCTATCCATGGCCCTACAATGGCGATCTCAGGCCCGACAACACGGCGCTGATCATCATCGACATGCAGACCGATTTCTGCGGGCCGGGCGGCTATGTCGACCACATGGGTTACGACCTGTCGTTGGTCCGCGCCCCGATCGAGCCGATCAAGTCGGTGCTGTCGGCGATGCGCGAGAAGGGCTACACCATCATCCACACCCGCGAGGGCCACCGGCCCGACCTTGCCGACCTGCCGGCCAACAAGCGCTGGCGCTCGCGCCGCATCAATGCCGGCATCGGCGATCCCGGCCCCTGCGGGCGCATCCTGGTGCGCGGCGAGCCGGGCTGGGACATCATCCCCGACCTCTATCCGGCCGAGGGCGAGCCGATCATCGACAAGCCGGGCAAGGGCTCGTTCTGCGCCACCGACCTGGAACTCATCCTCAACCAGCGCGGCATCGACAACATCGTACTCACCGGCATCACCACCGATGTCTGCGTCCACACCACCATGCGCGAGGCCAACGACCGCGGCTTCGAATGCGTCATGCTGGAGGATTGCTGCGGCGCCACCGACTACGGCAATCATCTGGCGGCCATCAAGATGATCAAGATGCAGGGCGGCGTCTTCGGCGCGGTGTCGAGCGCAGCCTCGCTCGTCGCCCAGCTACCGTGAGGAAATTGCCATGAGCCGAACCAGGAAAGCGGTTGGCGTCGAGACCATCGGCATGACAATGCGTTTCGGTGCCTTCACCGCACTCGACAATGTTTCGGTCAAGGTTCCCGCCGGCTCCTTCCACGCGCTGCTCGGCGAGAACGGCGCCGGCAAGTCGACGCTGGTCAAATGCATGATGGGTTTCTACCACCCGACATCAGGCGACATGCTGGTCGATGGCCGCGAGGCAGCGATCGCCGGCCCCAGGGATGCCTCCGCGCTCGGCCTCGGCATGGTCTATCAACATTTTACGCTGGTGCCGTCGCTGACCGGCGCCGAGAACCTGGTCATTTCGCGCGAAAAAGTGCCTGGGGTCATCGACTGGCGCAAGGAGCGCGCCGGCCTTGCCCGGTTCATGGAGCGGATGCCGTTCAAACTGCCGCTCGATGTGAAGGTGGCCGAGCTTGCCGCCGGCGAGAAGCAGAAGCTGGAGATCGTCAAGCAGCTCTATCTCGGCCGCTCCTTCCTGGTGCTGGACGAGCCGACTTCCGTACTCACGCCCGCCGAGGCGCAGGAAGTGCTGGGTCTGGTGCGCGCCATGACCAAGGCAGGCGACCTCACCGTGCTGATGATCTCGCACAAGTTCCATGAGGTGACGGCCTTCGCCGACGACGTCAGCGTGCTGCGCAAGGGCAGGCTGACTGGCACCGGCCGCGTCGCCGACCTCGACCATAGGCAGATGGCGGCGATGATGATCGGCGACCAGCCGATCGCCGCTCTCGACAGCCGTGCTGAGACGAAGCCGAACGCCGAGATCGTGCTGAAAGTCAGGGCATTGAAGGCGCCGGACCGCACCGGGCTGAAGTCGATCCGCATCGAGGATCTCGGCGTGCGCTCGGGCGAGATCGTCGGCATCGCAGGCATTTCGGGCAACGGCCAGAAGGAATTCCTCGAAGTGCTGGCCGGGCAGCGCCCGCGCGATACCGGCGAAGTCCTGGTGCGCGGCACCGCCTATGCGGCGACGCGCGCCGAGGCGCGCGCGCTCAATGTCCGCCTCATCCCGGAGGAGCCGCTGAAGAACGCCTGCGCGCCGAAGATGACCGTGGCCGAGAACATCTCCTTCCGCACCTTCGATATCGACGGCAACGGCAAGCCGGTGAGCTGGATCAGTGCCGGCGCCATCAGGACATTCAGCGCCCGCCTGGTCGAGCAGTTCAAGGTCAAGACCGCATCGCTGTCCTCGCCGATCGCCTCGCTGTCGGGCGGCAATGTGCAGCGCGCCGTGCTCGCTCGTGAGCTCACCGGCGCGGTCGATCTGCTAATCGTCTCCAACCCGTGCTTCGGTCTCGACTTCTCGGCCGTGGCCGAGATCCGCGCCCGCATCATGAAGGCGCGCAATGCCGGTGCCGCCGTGCTTTTGATGTCGGAGGATCTCGACGAACTGCTCGAACTCTCCGATCGCATCCTTGTCATGTCCGACGGCGCGCTGGTTTACGAGACATCGATCGCCCAGGCGAGCGTGCAGACGATCGGCGAGCACATGGCGGGACATCATTGATGGCTGAAATCGCAGCGCAGCCATTCCCATTTGCCTTCAAGCCGCGCACCATGGCGCTGGTCGTCATCGACATGCAGCGCGATTTTGCCGAGCCCGGTGGCTTCGGCGCCAGCCTCGGCAACGACGTCAGCCGGGTCGTGGCGATCGTTCCGACGGTGAAGCGGCTGATCGAGGGCTTTCGCGCCGCCGGCCTGCCGGTGATCCACACCATGGAGTGCCACAGGCCCGACCTTTCAGACCTGCCGCCGGCCAAGCGCAACCGCGGCAATCCATCGATCCGCATCGGCGATGCCGGCCCGATGGGCCGCGTGCTGATCGCCGGCGAGCCGGGTACGGCGATCCTCGACGCGCTTGCGCCGCTGCCCGGCGAGATCGTGATCGAAAAGCCCGGCAAGGGCGCGTTCTATGCGACCAGCTTCGGTGACGACCTCAAGCGGCTCGGCGCCCAGCACCTCGTCTTTGCCGGAGTGACGACAGAAGTCTGCGTGCAGACGACGATGCGCGAAGCCAATGACCGAGGCTATGAGTGCCTGCTCGCCGAGGACGCGACGGAAAGCTATTTTCCCGAATTCAAGGCGGCGGCACTGGCCATGATCCGGGCGCAGGGCGCCATCGTCGGCTGGACGGCAACGACCGACCAGGTGCTCGAGGGAATTGCCAATGCCTAATCTTGCCTTTGCCGGCCTGCTCGACGGCGGCTGGCGCGATCTCGCGTTCGAACATTTCCGCGACGGCATCAGCGTGCACTGGCTGCTGAAGGGCGGGCCGGTCGAGCCGTCGGTCGCGATCCTGAAATATCGGTCCCGCGCCAGCGTGCCGCGACACCGGCATGCCGGGCTGGAAACCATCGTTGTGCTGGAAGGCACCCAGAGCGACGAGAACGGCGACTATCCCGCCGGCAGCGTCATCCTCAACCCGGTCGGCACCGAGCATTCGGTTTGGACGAAGGACGGTTGCGTCGTGTTGATCCAGTGGGACCTGCCGGTGATCATTCTGGGGGAGACGAAATGAGCGAGATCCACTTCGACATAGCGAGCCTGCACGCAGCCTATCGGGGAGGCCTCGCCGTCGGCGATGTGATCGCGACGATCTTCACCAGCATCGAAGCGGCCGACGACCCGGGCATCTTCATTCATCTCGCCGCCAAGGCGGATCTCCTCGCCCAGGCCGCGGCGCTCGGTCCGTTCGACCCGGTGGCAAAGCCGCTCTGGGGCATTCCCTTCGCCGTCAAGGACAACATCGACGTCGCCGGCATGCCCACGACGGCCGCCTGCGCCGAATACACCTATTGGCCCGAGAAAGACGCCACGGTCGTGGCGCGGCTGAAAGCGGCCGGTGCGCTGGTCGTCGGCAAGACCAATCTCGACCAGTTCGCCACCGGCCTCGTCGGCGTGCGCACGCCCTGGCCGATCCCGCGCAACGCCATCGACGAGACGCTTGTGCCAGGCGGCTCCTCCTCGGGGTCGGCGGTGGCGACGGCGCGCGGCATCGTCTCCTTCGCGCTTGGCACCGACACCGCCGGCTCCGGACGCATTCCGGCCGGCCTCAACAACATCGTCGGGCTGAAGCCGACGGTCGGCGCGCTGTCGGCCGCCGGAGTCGTGCCGGCCTGCCGCACGCTCGACTGCGTCTCGGTGTTCGCGCTGACCGTCGATGATGCGTATAGGGTGTTCTCCGTTGCCGCCGCGCGCGACGCTGCCGATCCTTATTCGCGTGACATCGCCGTCCAGCCGCTCGCCACGCGCCAGCCGGTGCTGACCGTCGGCGTGCCTGCAAAAGCGGACCTCGAATTCTTCGGCGATACGGCCATGCAGGCTGGATTCGAAGCTTCGCTTGCCATGTTGTCGCGGCTTGGCTGCCGGCTGGTAGAAATCCCCTTCGGCGATTTCTACGCCACCGCCAACCTGCTCTATGAGGGCGCCTGGGTGGCCGAGCGCTATGCGGCGATCCGCGATTTCATGGAGGCCAACGAAGCAGCCTTGCATCCGGTGACGCGCAAGATCATCGGCGGCGCCAGGAACCTGTCGGCGGCAGACGCCTTCCGCGGCCTCTACGCGTTGCAGGGCTACAAGGCGAAGCTCGCCCCGGTCATCGCCTCGGTCGACCTGTTCTGCGTGCCGACCGCCCCAACGCACTATACCACTGCTACCGTGCTCGCCGATCCCGTCGAGACCAACAGCCGCCTCGGCACCTATACCAATTTCGTCAACCTGCTCGATATGTGCGGCATCGCCGTGCCGACCGGCAAGCGCGGCGACGGCCTGCCGATGAGCGTCACCTTGCTGGCGCCGGCCGGCTGCGATGCGCTGACGGCGATGCTCGCCCGCGACCTGCATGCGGCGAGCGGCCTTCCGCTCGGCGCCACAGACTGGCCACAGCCCGGCCTGCAGCCAGCCGCCCAGCCGCCTGGCGACGGCCTGATCGACCTAGTGGTGGTCGGCGCGCACCTGTCGGGCATGCCGCTCAACGGCCAGCTCAACCAGCTTGGCGCGCAGTTCGGGCGCGCGACCAGGACCGCCGCCGCCTACAAGCTCTATGCTCTGGCCGGCCAGTTGGTGCCGAAGCCGGGGCTGATCCGCGTTGCCGATGGCGGCATGCGGATCGACGTCGAGGTCTGGCGACTTGATGCGGCTGCATTCGGCCGCTTCGTCGCCGCCATCCCGCCGCCGCTCGGCATCGGCACGATCGAGCTCGATGATGGAACGTTGGCGAAGGGGTTCCTCGCCGAAACAGCGGGCCTGTCGGCGGCCACCGACATCTCGGCCTATGGCGGCTGGCGCCGCTTTGTCGCACGCGGCAAAGACATGGCCGATCAAAGTGAAAAGCGGTAGGACCGGCGCGCTGGCTTCCCGATCTGACCGTCGTGCAGACTTGCCTTGCCGGACTTGCCTATTGGCACGCCGGTAGAGGTGTCCTCTCGACCAGCAGTCCGATAACGCTTGCCTATCTCATGAAGCCCCTGTGTCAGATTGCGCGGGCGTTGAGGGGTTAAGGAGGCGCTCTTTTGCTATCGTCGGCGTCCTACGCCGTCACCTTGTCTTGGCCGTTCTGGCCTCGGGATCGCAATAGATGCCGTAGAGCGTTTGCAGGATTCGCTCGACTTTAGACGAAGCCAGCCGGTAGTAGACCTGCTGGGCATCACGCCTTGTGTCCACAAGTTTGAGCGCTCGCAATTTTGAAAGCTGCTGCGAGAGCGCTGACTGGTTCATATCGACCAGCTCGGCCAATTCGTTGACGCTAGTCTCGCCATCGAGCAGATGGCACAGGATCATCAGGCGCTTCTCGTTGGCCATGGCCGCGAGCAACTCGGACGCTTCCCGCGCCATCTTGCCCAATTCGATAATTTTTATATTGCGCATATGAACACATTATCATATTAAGAGTTACAAATAATAATAGTTTGGCGCCAGCGCCTGTCAAGCCAGCGGATCGATGGGAACGGCAATCCGGTCCAAGCAGCCTTATTGATCCGCATCAAGTCGCAGCCGATCGCAATGGCGCAGACCGCAATGGCGCAGACTGGGCAACGCTGCCCGTGAGCCTTGGAGACCGAAAACGTCGGCATCGCTGCAAGCGACACCGCAAAGGAGGAAAGAGCATGGCGCATATTGTCGTCCTGGGTGCCGGACTGGGAGGCACCATCATGGCCTACGAGCTTCGCGATGAACTGGCAAAGGAACACAAGGTTTCGGTCGTTAACAACGGCAGCCACTATTCTTTCGTGCCGTCCAATCCCTGGGTTGCCGTCGGCTGGCGCGACAGGGAGGCGGTCGAAGTCGACCTCGCTCCGGTCCTGGCACGCCGCGGCATCGGGTTTCATCCGCAAGGGGCGCGGCGCATTCACCCGGCCGAACGGTCCATCGAACTCAATGACGGGGGCAGGATCCCCTACGACTATCTTGTGATCGCCACGGGCCCCGAACTCGCCTTCGACGAGATCGAAGGCCTCGGGCCGGAGCACAACACGCAATCGGTCTGCCACATCGATCACGCCCTCAAGGCCAAGGCGGCCTTCGACGCGCTCGTCGCCAGGCCGGGTCCAGTCGTCATCGGCGCGGTCCAAGGCGCGTCCTGTTTCGGGCCGGCCTACGAATTCGCCTTCATCCTCGACAAGGCGCTGCGCGACGCCAAGGTGCGCGATCGCGTTCCCATGACCTTCGTCACCTCGGAACCCTATATCGGCCATCTCGGCCTCGACGGCGTCGGCGACACCAAAGCCCTGCTCGAGAGCGAGATGCGCCAGCATCACATCAAGTGGATATGCAACGCCAAGGTGGACAAGGTCGATCTGGGCAAGATGTTCGTCCAGGAGATCGCCGACGACGGTTTGGTCAGGCAGGCGCATGAATTGCCGTATGTCTATGCGATGCTGCTGCCGGCATTCCGCGGGGTGGCGGCGGTGCGCGGCATCGAGGGCCTCACCAACCCGCGTGGCTTCATCCTTGTCGACAAGCACCAGCGCAACCCTGCCTTCCCCGAGATATTCGCGGTCGGCGTCTGTGTCGCTATCTCGCCGGTCGGCAAGACGCCGGTTCCGGTTGGTGTGCCGAAGACCGGCTTCATGATCGAATCCATGGTGACGGCGACGGCCCGCAACATTGGCCGGCTGGTGAAGGGGGAAGAGCCCGACGCCCAGGGCACGTGGAATGCAGTCTGCCTAGCCGACTTCGGCGATTCCGGCGTCGCCTTCGTGGCGCAGCCGCAAATCCCGCCCCGCAACGTCAACTGGTCGTCTTCCGGCAAATGGGTGCACACCGCCAAGGTCGGCTTCGAGAAGTATTTCCTGCACAAGATAAGAGCCGGAAAGTCCGAACCCTTCTATGAGCGCCTCGCGCTGCAGGTGCTGGGTATCGACAAGCTCAAGCAGATCAAGATCGAGGCGTCCGCGGATGCGCCGGCTGCCTGACCGGGACGAGCCGGCACCGCCGGCCTTTCCCCGGATGGCGACTGGGGGGCACATGAACGTCCGCAGCCGCCAGCGGCAAATTCGATGGCGACGCCTCTTGCAGCCAACGATAACATTCATATATTTAGATATGATCATATACAAATGGAGGTGATGATGTCACTCGATCGTTCCGTTCTTGCGTTTGCCGGCATCATGGTGCTGCTGTCGGTCGCGCTGACTGCCTGGGTTTCGCCGCTGTTTGTCTGGCTGACGGTCTTCGTTGGGCTCAACATGCTGCAGTCGGTGTTCACCGGCTTCTGCCCCGCGGCCATCGTCTTCAAGAAACTCGGCGTCAAGCCGGGATGCGCGTTCTAGGACCATTGGAATGCGTACGCTTCTTTTGTTCGCCGCGTTGCTGGCGGCCTCTCCGGCGCTGGCCGGCACGCTCACGCTCGCACCGACAACGGTGACCGAATGGAAGGCGGTCTATGGCGGTGTCGAAGCGCGCGACACTGTTCCGGCACGGGCACGCGTCGGCGGCCTCGTCGTCGACCTGGCCATTACCGAGGGCGAGCCGGTCAAGGCCGGCCAGAAGATCGCCACCGTCCAGGACGACAAGATCGCCTTTCAGGTTGCGGCGCTGGACGCGCAGCTTCGCGCCCTGCAGGCACAACTGGAAACGGCGCAGTCCGAACTGACCCGCGGCCAGACTCTGGTCGACAAGGGCGTGATGACCGCGCAACGTCTCGATCAGCTCCGCACCGAGGTCGACGTCGCGCGCAACCAGCTTGCCGCGACCGAGGCCCAGCGTTCGGTGATCATCCAGCAGGCTGCCGAAGGCGATGTCTTTGCCCCCGGCGACGGTCGCGTGCTGACCGTGCCGGTCACACGCGGTGCAGTGATCATGGCCGGTGAAGTGGTGGCGACCATCGGCGGCGGCGGCGTGTTCCTGCGGCTGGCCGTTCCGGAGCGGTATGCGGCGACACTGAGGCAGGGCGCCGCTATCCGCATCAATGCCAGCGGCAAGGAGTCAGCCGGCCGCCTCGCCAAGATCTATCCGCAGATCGAAAATGGCCGCGTCATCGCCGACGTCGAGGTCGACAATCTCGATACAGATTTCATCGGCGCCCGGGTGCTGGTCGAACTGCCGGTCGCCGAGCGTTCCGCGCTGCTGGTCCCGACTTCGGCGATAGCGACCCGCTCCGGGATCGATTTCGTCCGCGTCACTGCGGCCGGCGTGGAGACCGAGCGGGCGGTAGTGCCTGGTGAACGGATGACGCGAGCCGACGGCGATTATGTCGAGATCCTGACCGGTCTTGCGCCTGGCGATGTCGTGATCACGCCATGAAAGGTCCTGCCAGCTTCGGTATTGCGGGTGGGCTGACCCGAGCTTTCATCGGGTCGCCGCTCACGCCGCTGTTCCTGGTTGCTGCGTTTGCCTTCGGGCTGGTGGCGCTGCTCACGTTGCCGCGCGAGGAGGAACCGCAGATTTCGGTGCCGATGGTCGATATCTTCGTGCGCGCCGACGGCCTGAAGGCCGACGATGCCGTCAAGCTGGTCACCGAACCGCTGGAGACGATCGTCAAGGGTATAGACGGTGTCGAGCACGTCTATTCGCAAACCCGCGACGACCAGGTGATGGTCACCGCGCGCTTTGTCGTCGGTACGTCGTCGGACGCAGCGGTGCTGCGCGTCCACGACAATGTCCGCGCAAATATGGAGCGCATTCCCATCGGCGTGCCCGAGCCGCTCATCATCGGACGCGGCATCGACGATGTCGCCATCGTCACGCTGACGTTGTCGCCAAAGCCTGAGGCGGCCGGACGTCTGACGGCGAACGATCTCACCCGCATCGCGCGCGAACTGCGCACCGAGATCGCCAAGATCGACAATGTCGGCCTGACCTATCTGGTCGGCGACACCGGCGAGATCATACGCGTCGACCCCAGCCCGGAAAAGCTCGCCCTCTACGGTGTGACCTTGCAGCAGCTTGCGGCAAAGGTCTCTGGCGCAAACAAGGCCTTTCCGGCGGGACGGGTGCGCGATGCGGGCGAACAGATCGACATCGTCGCCGGCGAGACGCTGGGCTCGCCGGACCAGATCGGCAATCTGCTGCTGACCTCGCGGGACAACCGCCCGGTCTATGTCCGCGACGTTGCCGACGTCGCCTTCGCGACCGACACCGGCGACGTGCTTGTTTCGACACTCGCAAAGTCCGCAACGGGCGTGACGCGGGTGCCGTCGGTAACCGTCGCCATTGCAAAACGCGCAGGCTCCAACGCGGTGTCGGTCGCCGAGGCGATCCTGCGCCGGGTCGAGATGCTGAAGGGCAGCCTGATCCCCGCCGACCTGTCGGTCGAGGTTACGCGCGACTATGGCGAGACGGCGAACGAAAAAGCCAACGAGCTCCTCTATCATCTCGGCCTGGCGACGATTTCGATCATCGTGCTGGTCTGGATCGCCATCGGCCTCCGCGAGGCCATGGTGGTGGCGATCGTCATCCCAGTCACCATCCTGCTCACGTTGTTTGCCTCGCGCGTCATGGGCTATACGCTGAACCGCGTCTCGCTGTTCGCGCTGATCTTTTCCATCGGCATCCTAGTCGACGACGCGATCGTGGTGATCGAGAATATCTCCCGGCACTGGGCCATGGGCGACGGTCGCGACCGCCGGCAAGCGGCGATCGAGGCGGTGGCGGAAGTCGGCAATCCGACCATCGTCGCCACCTTGACCGTGATTGCCGCGCTGCTGCCGATGCTGTTCGTCTCGGGAATGATGGGCCCGTATATGAGCCCGATCCCGGCTAATGCATCGGCGGCAATGATCTTCTCTTTCTTCGTCGCGGTGATGGTGACGCCGTGGCTGATGCTGAAGATCGTCGGACGGGCGCCGGTGCATGCCGATGTAGGCCACGCCGGCGGCGGCATGCTGGGCCGCGTCTACACTGCGGTTGCCAGGCCCATACTGTCGTCAAAGACGGCCAGTTGGACATTTCTGCTTGCCGTCGGTGTGCTGACGCTTGGCGCGCTCGCGCTTTTCTACACCGAGCATGTCACGGTCAAGCTACTGCCCTTCGACAACAAGTCCGAACTCTCGGTGACCATCGATCTGCCGGAAGGGTGCTCTGTCGAGGCGACCGATCAGGTAGCGCAGGCGGTCGCCGGCAAGGTTCTCGAACTCGGCGAAGTCAGGTCGGCCCAGACGCATGCCGGAACCCCGGCGCCATTCAACTTCAACGGTCTTGTCAGGCACTCCTTTCTGCGCAGCGCGCCGCAGCAGGGCGATGTCGCGATCAACCTCTCGCCGAAGTCGGAACGCAGCCATTCCAGCCACGACATCGCGCTGGACATTCGCCGCCGCATCGCCTCGATCGCCGTTCCCGCGGGCACCAGCCTGAAGGTCGTCGAGCCGCCGCCGGGACCACCCGTCATGGCGACATTGCTGGCCGAGATCTACGGGCCAGGCGGCGAGACGCGCCGTATGGTTGCGGCCAAGGTCGAGGCGGCCTTTCGTTCGGTGCCGTTCATCGTGGATGTCGACAATTCCTGGGGACAGCCGGCGCGCCGGCTGCGCACCACGGTTTCTACCGACAATGCTGAGTTCTTCCATGTCGAGGAGAGCGACGTGTTCGATACGATCGCCATCCTCAACGGCGGCAAGACCGTCGGCTATTCGCATCGCGGCGGCGGCCGCCAGCCGATCCCGATCCGCATCGAGCGGAAGAAGGGCGAGAGGACGCTCGACGAGCGCTTCCTGACCACGCCCATTCCGGCGAATGTACTGCCTGGCGACCGCGGCGTCGTCGAGTTGGGCGACGTCGTGCGCGTGGCGCCGGAACGCGCCTCTTTCCCGGTGTTCCGGCACAATGGCCGCGCCGTCGAAATGGTGACAGCCGAACTTGCCGGCAGCTTCGAAGCGCCGCTGTACGGCATGCTCGCGGTCAGCAAGGCCATCGACGCTCAGGACTGGACCGGCCTGCAGAAACCCGCAATCTCGCTGCGCGGCCAGCCGGAGGATGAGAGCCGGGCGACGCTTCTGTGGGACGGCGAATGGGAAGTCACCTGGGTGACCTTCCGCGACATGGGCGCAGCCTTCGGCGTCGCGCTGCTTGGCATCTACATCCTGGTCGTCGCCCAGTTCGGCTCGTTCAAGGTACCGCTGGTGATCCTGACGCCGATCCCCCTGACCTTCATCGGCATCCTCGGCGGACACTGGCTGTTCGGTGCGCCGTTTACCGCTACCTCGATGATAGGCTTCATCGCGCTGGCCGGCATCATCGTGCGCAATTCGATCCTGCTGGTCGACTTCATCCGGCACGCGGCATCCCCGGGCAGGCCCTTGGGCGAGATCCTGATCGAGGCCGGCGCGATCAGGTTCAAGCCGATCCTGCTGACGGCACTTGCCGCCATGATCGGCGCGGCCGTGATCCTGGCCGATCCGATCTTCCAGGGGCTCGCCATCTCGCTGCTGTTCGGCCTGGCCTCCTCGACGCTGCTGACGGTGCTGGTCATCCCCGCGATCTACCGGGTGCTGCGCACGTGAACCCGCGCGGTATTTCTCCCGTACGATGTGCCCGAAATGCGCCAAAGGCTATGGCACCAATTACGTCCTCGGTGTCGTGCCGGTAGCCCAAGGTTTCTGGGGGAATAGAGCGCTGGCTTCGAACCAGGTGCCGCGTTGCCCTCTGACAATTTCAAGGGCGTTATCGAGCTTGCCGATTGCAGCAGACTTGCCTGTCGCTTCAATGAATTCGATTGCAGCGCTGACCTTTGGCCCCATGGAGCCGGCCGGAAAAGTCCTCCCCGATAGCTCCTTGGGGCTCACGCTCCGGAGTGCCCGAGCGGCTGCTGTTCCGTAGTCGGCATAGACGGCGTCGACATCCGTCAGCATCAGCAGCATGTCCGCCTTCAACTCGCGAGCGAGAAGCGAGCTTGCCAGATCCTTGTCGATGACCGCTTCCACACCGCAAAGACTGCCGTCGTCACGGGCTATTACTGGAACCCCGCCGCCGCCGGTGCAGATGACGATCACGCCGCGCTCGACCAGGAACGAGATCACCGATGCTTCCAGGATCACCAGCGGCTTGGGCGAAGGCACGACGCGGCGCCATTTGTCGCCATCGGGCGCTATCTGCCAGCCTCGCTCATTGGCAAGCCTATGTGCGGTTGCCTCATCGTAGACCGGACCGATCGGCTTCGTCGGATGAACGAAAGCCGGATCGTGCGGGTCCACTGTCACCTGTGTCAGCAGGGTCGCGAACAGCCTTCGCTTGAGGAGGTTGCCGAGTTCCTGCTCGATCACATATCCGATCATGCCGGCGCTCTCGGCCCCGAGCACGTCGAGTGGAAACGCCCCGTCGCCCGGGTTGGCAGCCGCCTGGAGCGCGAGCAGGCCCACTTGCGGGCCGTTGCCGTGCGTAACTACAACCGAGTGTCCTTCGCCGATGAGTTCCGCGAGCACGGATGCGGCGCGTTTGATGTTGGCGCGCTGATTCTCCGCCGTCATCGGTTCTCCTCGGCGCAGCAGTGCGTTTCCGCCGAGCGCAACGACGATAAGCATCTCAGTTGCCGATCGTGGCGACGAGCAGCGCCTTGATCGTGTGCATCCGGTTTTCGGCTTGGTCAAAGAC
Organism: Mesorhizobium sp. B283B1A; assembly: GCF_020165735.1. Taxonomy (NCBI): domain Bacteria; kingdom Pseudomonadati; phylum Pseudomonadota; class Alphaproteobacteria; order Hyphomicrobiales; family Phyllobacteriaceae; genus Mesorhizobium; species Mesorhizobium sp. B283B1A. Next base: position 35,551 of record NZ_JAIUIQ010000033.1, on the reverse strand, counting down.
GATCGACGCAGCCGATTCGAACACCTCGTCGGTGACCTCCATGCAATCGATGCCATATTCCTTCGCGATGAATGCGCCGATCTCGGTATCGGTGTCGTGGAATGCCGGAAGGCAATGCATGAATTTGACATGGGGATTGCCGGCGGCAGCCATCACCTCGCTGGTGACGCGGTAGGGCGCCAAAAGCCGGATGCGCTCGGCCCAGGCCGATTTGTCCTCGCCCATCGACATCCACACGTCGGTGTAGATGAAATCTGCCTCCTGGACGCAGGCCGTCACATTCTCGTCGAGCCGGAAACGGCCACCGCTGCGTTGAGCCAGGTTCCGGACATGGGCGCAGAATTCCTCGTCTGGCCAAAGTTCCTTCGGCGAAGCGATGCGCATGTCGATACCGACCTTGGCTGCGCCTAGTGCCAGCGACAACGCGACATTGTCCCGGCCTTCACCGACGAAGGTGACTGTCATGTCCGAAAGATGCTTGTGCGTGTATTCGCGCATGGTCATGAGGTCGGCGAGGATCTGCGTCGGATGCGCTTCGTCGGTGAGGCCGTTGTAGACGGGCACGCCGGCATGCGCGGCAAGCAATTCAGCCTGGTGCTGGCCAAAGCCGCGATATTCGATCGCGTCATACATGCGGCCGAGCACACGCGCTGTATCCTTCATGGATTCTTTGTGGCCAATATGGCTGCCGCTGGGGCCAAAGTAAGTGACGTGCGCGCCCTGGTCGTAGGCCGCGACTTCGAAACCCGTGCGCGTGCGCGTCGAATCCTTCTCGAAGATCAGGGCTATGTTTTTCCTGACCAGACGCGGTATCTCGTGACCGGCGAGCTTGGCCGCCTTGAGATCGGCGGCCAGCTTGAGAAGAAAGCGGATTTCCTCGGCGCTGAGATCGTCCAGCGTCAGGACGGAGCGGCCGTGAAGATTGGTCGACATGGAGAATTCCTTTCAGGTATCAAATCGCGTCGCGAGCGATCGGACAGGTCATACAATGGCCGCCGCCGCGGCCGCGGCTGAGTTCAGCCCCCTCGACGGTGATCACTTCGACACCTGCGTGGCGCAAAAGCGTGTTGGTGTAGACGTTGCGGTCGTAGCCGATGACCACGCCGGGCCCGACCGCAACGACATTGTTGCCATCGTCCCATTGTTCGCGCTCGGCCTCGTAGCGGTCGCCACCGGTGGCGATGATGCGCAGCGTTTTCAGCCCAAGGGCTTCGGCAACAACAGCCGTGAATGGTTTTGCCTCATCGGTGATGTCGACCGCCGCCTCGCCATCGCCAGGACGCAGCGAGAAGGTGCGCAACCGGTCGACCACCGGCGGATACAAGGTCACAAGATCGCGATCGCAGAAGGTGAAGACGGTGTCGAGATGCATGAAACTGCGGTCGCGCGGCATCAAGGCGGCAATCACGCGTGTCGCCTCGCCGGCTGCAAACAGCTTGCGGGCCAGATCGCCAACGGCTTGCGGCGTGGTGCGCTCCCCCATGCCGACGAGAACAGTCCCGCTACCAATAGGCATAACGTCGCCGCCTTCAAGGCTGGTGCCGGTCCCCAGGTCCGGCGACACGAAAGGAATACCGCTGTCGCGAAAGCGAGGATGGAAGCGGTAGACAGCCTCGACATTGGCCGCTTCGGGGCGCCGCGCCACCCAATACATGGAATTGACGGAGACGGAGCCGTAGATCCAGCAGGAACTGTCGCGGGTGAACAGCTGGTTCGGCAATGGCGGCAGCACAAAATCCTGGGGGGCGAGCGTCATTCCCGTCAGGCCCTTGGGCTCGAAAGGAAGCTCCGCCCGGGCAATGCCCCCGACAAGGTAGGAGGCAAGCAACTCTGACGGCATTTCATCGAGCCATCCGCGCAGTTCGTCGACCATGTCGAGCCCGACGACGCCGGGATGGACCCGACGATCGAGAAGCCATTCACGGGCCTCGACCAGGCCGAGCGTCTCGGCCAGTAGTCTCCCGAACGAATGCACCAGCACGCCCCGCTCACGCAACGCATCGACGAAAACATCATGCTCCTGACGTGCCTTCTTGACCCAAAGGACATCGTCGAAGAGCAGCGCCTTACAGTTCTCCGGTGTCAGCCTTTGCAGGCTGAGGTCGGGGCGGTGGACGAGCACCTCGCGGAGTCGACCGACTTCAGAAAAAGCGCCAAGCTTGGTCGTGGTAATAGGTGCGTTCATAGTGGGCTAATGCTCCCGTTCCAGATGAGGTAGGCTGCGGCGACACCGGCGGCGACCAGGGCCACGGCAAGCAATCCCTCGATGAATGTGAAGCTCTTCTCGTCGGCCTCGCGGCGCGCCCAGACGTAGAAGATAATGCCCGGGGCATAGAGCATCGCGGCCATGAAGAGGTATGTCGGGCCGGCCGCGTAAACGAGCCACAGCCCGTAGACCGTCGCCAGCAGTCCGGCGAACAGAGGACCGACGCGTTGCTCGCCGCTGCCATAACTCTCTCCGGTCAACGCGAGCTTGGCCGCGTAGGCTCCGGAAAATATGTAAGGCACCAAGATTGCGGCCGATGCGATGTAGAACAGCGCCTGGTAGGTGCTTTGCGCGAAGAGCGTGATGACCAGGAATGCCTGGACGAGCAGGTTGGTGATCAACAGCGAAGTCGACGGCACGCCGCGTTCGTTCTCTGTGCCGAAGAAATTCGGCATCGTGCCGTCCTTGGCGGCGGCATGCGGAATTTCGGCGGCAAGCAGCGTCCAGCTCAGGAAGGCGCCGACCACCGACACGACAAGCGCGATGTTGATGAGGATGGCGCCCCAAGGCCCGACAACCGCCTCCAGCACGCCGGCCATCGAGGGGTTCTTCAGCGCGGCGAGCTCAGGCTGGCTCAGGATGCCGAGCGACAGCAACGACACCAGCGCATAGAGCGCGAGGCAAGTGACGAAGCCGAGAACTGTCGCCGTGGCGATATCCTTGCGGCGCTCGGCACGGCCGGAATATACGCTGGCGCCTTCGATGCCGATGAACACCCACAGCGTCACCAGCATCGTGCTCTTCACTTGCGCGGTGATCGAGCCGAGACTGGCGTTGCCCAGACCGGTGAAGTCGAGCGACCAGACCTGAAGTTTGAAGGCGACGGCAACAACCCCGACGAACAGGACGATCGGAGCGATCTTTGCCACCGTGACGATCAGGTTTATGACCGCGGCCTGACGGATGCCGGCAAGAATCAAGCTGTGAATCAGCCACAGCAGGATCGATGCGCCGAGCACGGCCTGCCAGGTGTTTCCGTCACCGAAGGCTGGGAAGAAGTACGACAGGGCGCTGAATACGATCACTGCATAGGAGACATTGCCGACCCAGGCGCTGATCCAATAGCCCCAGGCGCTGTTGAAACCGATGAAAGGACCGAAGCCGGCCTTGGCGTAGGCGTAGGGTCCAGCGTCGAGTTCGGGTTTGCGGGTGGCAAGCGATTGATAGACGAAGACGAGCGCCAGCATGCCGGCCGCAGTGATCGCCCAGCCAATGAGGATGGCCAAGGGACCAGCACCTGCCGCCATGTTCTGCGGCAGGCTGAACACTCCGGAGCCGACCATCGAGCCGATCACCAGTGCGGTCAGGGAACCCAATCGAAGTTTTGACGGCAACGCGGTCGCGACTTTCCGAACAGGAATGTTGATGTCCGCCGTAGTCATGATGCTCTCCCAAATTGAGGCGATGGGAGGCAATAGACAGGAGTTCCGCACTGCCAACTTTGATGCGGGTCAAACAAGAGGTAATTTCCAAAGCTGTGCGTTGAGGTCACGCATCGCGCTCAACCAGCGATCGTTTGATCGTCATCAACGTCGACACGAACTCGGCACTCCATTGTCGGTTCGTTCAACCGGGCGAGCGTGGCCCGCTCACAAGAAGAGATGCAACCATGAACAACAATATTTTGAGGCAGGACATCATCGATGAACTGGAGTTCCAGCCAAGCATCGACGCGGCCAACATTGGCGTCGCCGTGGACAACGGCGTGGTCACGCTGACCGGCCATGTGTCGACCTATGCGCAAAAGGCGACCGCGGAAGAGGCGGTACGCCGCGTCAAGGGTGTGAAGGGTATCGCGCAGGAAATCGAAGTCCGGCCTGCCGGCAGCAATCTGACTGCCGACGACGAAATTGCCAAGCGCGCTCTGCACTCGATCAGCTGGAATACGGTCGTGCCGGATGGCGCCGTACAGGTGCGGGTCCAGAATGGCTGGGTGACGCTCACCGGCAAGGTGGAGTGGCAGTACCAGAGATCGGCAGCGTTTGCCGCCATCCGATATCTGGCAGGCGTGCTCGGGGTTCACAACAGCATCGAGGTGCTGCCGCACGCAACGGCATCGGATGTGAAAAAACGCATCGAGGACGCGTTGAAACGCAGCGCCGAAGTCGAGTCGAGAGCGATAGAAGTCAACGTATCCGACGGCAAGGTCACGTTGAAGGGTAGGGTCAACAGCTGGGCCGAACGTCGCACAACCGAGCGCGCCGCCTGGGCTGTGCCCGGAGTGCGTATGGTCGAAGACCGCATTACAATCGCCTGATGCATCGGAACTTCAAAAGGGAAGCCGATCATGATCCCGCTTCCCTTGTCCCTCGCTCCACTCAGGAGCGTGTCATGAGCGCGATGGCGCTCGAAAAGGTCGGACGCCGAATCGACAGGCTCGATTTCGCACCTGGGTCGGGTGAGATCAGGCTCACGCGATATCGGCCGGCTCTGCCTTGCGCTTTTGCCCTGTAACCATGGCTCTAACCAGGTTTTCGCGATGGCGAAAGCTTGCCAGCACGACACCGCCGATGTGGAGTAAAATAAGCAGCAACAAGCCGTGCGCGGCGAGGCTGTGCGCCGCTTCGACCCACGACACGCCGAAAAAGGCGTCCGTGGTCATCAGCCATCCGGTAAGGGCGGTTAAAGCCATGGCTGCGATCAGCACGATCACCATCGCCCCACCTGCCGGATTGTGGCCGATATAGCGGGCCTCGCGACCACTCAGTATCGCCAACAGGTATTGCACCACCGTCGCTGGGTCGCGCAGAAATTGCGTGAAGCGCGCATAGGGCGTCCCGATGACACCCCACAAAAGCCGCATCGATACGAGGGCGGCCGCGACATAGCCCGCCCAATGGTGGATGTCCTCCGAAGAATGAGAAGTGAGCCAAGCCGTTACGAAGCTTAGCACCAGCGCCCAGTGGAAGCTGCGCACGACCCGGTCCCAGACGCGCACCATCTCCGGAGATGGATGCGCGTCCGCGGCCGAAATGATCCGATCAGTTTTCACCGGCTTCGGCATTGTCGAGCTTTTCAAGGGTCTCGGCATTGTAGGCCAGGTTCACCTTCTTGCCGGCCTTGTCCACCGCGTAGACTTCATAGCAGCCTTTCTCCACCTTGATCTGGCGGACGGTGAGACCTTCGCCGGTCAATTGCGTCTCGAGCGTTGCCTTGGGCTTGAACTGTGATTTCGGGGCGGTGCTGCAGCTGCCGCCGGCGGCGAGGGCTGGCCCCGCAACGACGCCAGCGAGAGCGGCGATAATGAGTGTGCGATACATGATGGCTCCATTCGGGAGTTTGGGCGCAGATGTCGCGCCTGCTGGGTTTCGATCGGTTCTGTCAGACGGCGATTTCACCGTCATTGGTGCGAAATAATCAATTCAAGCTGACAACTGGCTGACAGTTGTATCGGCGCCGCCGATCGACCTTGCAGAAGCCGGTTTGATCTGGCGCAAGGACGGCGTGCGGCTATACGGGCAGGATCGCGGTCGGGATGGGAAGCGTTTTTGCTGCTGTTCTGGAGGAGATCGCAATGAAAGCCATATTGAGGAGTGCAGCGCTCGGACTCGCTGCCGCAATGCTCATGGCCGGCAATGCCGGCGCCGTCCAGGCAGCCGCGCTTGTTCAAGTCTCCCTGTGGGACAAGGGCGCCAGCACGGAGATGCCGATGGGTCTTGCCTATGCGGCGCCGGGGCTCGATCTCGCCAAGGCGACCATGGGCATCAAGGCCTTGCCCGGTGCGGTGAAGGCCGGGGAGGTCACATTCAAAGTGAGGAATGACTCCAAGGACACCGTTCACGAAATGATCGTGATGTACCTTGCCGATCCCAGCAAGCCGCTTCCTTACGTTGAGGCCGAGAACCGGGTCGACGAAGACAAAGCCGGCGACAAGGGCGAAGTTTCGGAGCTCGATCCTGGCAAATCAGGCACTTTGACCGTCGAACTGAAAGCTGGAAAATACCTGCTCATCTGCAACGTGCCAGGTCACTATGGCGCCGGCATGTGGGCCGAATTCACCGTCGATCCGTAACCCTGCGGGATCCAGGTCGCGTAGGTCTTATCGTTGATGCCAGCGACCATGCCGAACTTGACGGACCGTCTTAAGCCTCGCGATCATCGAGAATGCGAACCGGGCTTGGTGCGCAGACAGATCATCAGGCGATGTTGCGTCAGCTCAGTTTTGCGTTTTCACCCTTGATCATGCTCCGACCAGATTTTTCGCGAAGCGAGGGGCCTACCGTGCGAACCTATCCGACAAATAGCGCACGGAAACGATGACGCAACGGAGCGACCGTGAGGCGGTTTAGCCACGTCTGATGAAGGTGCGGCCTCATCCTTGGTCGCCTGCCTCCGCTGTCAGCGCGTTGTCAGCTTGGCTGTTCTAGCCGGGTGCCGCGACCATCAATGATTCGCCAAACACGCGTTTGTGGGGGTCGCCGCAAGCGATCAGGAGCCTTTCGAACATGCAACCTTTCAAGACCGGACTGGTCCTCGTTCTTCTAGCCGTGTCGGCACCCGCCTCCGCCAACACGATCGTAAACGTCAAGCTGTGGGACAAGGGAGGCGTCGCGAACCCCGACGCAAAGATGGGAATGGGCATGCCCGCAAACATGAGCATGGCGACGATGAGGATCAAGCTGGATCAAACCGTCGTGCCTGCGGGCAAGGTGACCTTCGAGGTTCAAAACAGCTCCAAGGACGCAGTCCACGAGATGATTGTGGTGCCGGTGACCGATGTCAAAAAGACTGCGCTGCCCTATGTGGCAAATGAAAATCGCGTCAATGAGGATGCGGCGGGCCATCTCGGCGAGGTCTCTGAACTTGATCCGGGCAAAACCGGATCGCTGACGCTCGACCTCAAGCCCGGAAACTATGCTGTCTTTTGCAACATTCCCGGCCATTTCATGAACGGAATGTGGGCGACAATCCTGGTCAAATAGGCCGTGGTTTGATGAGGCACCCGCCGCGCCAAAGGCGCGGCGGTTTTTTTGATTTCGTATACGTCGTTGTCCCGATCAGAATCGAACTCGAGCGACCCGCCTATAGGCAGCCATCAGGGCCGCTCGACCCTTGCCACCTGGTAGGTGTGCATTGCGCCGTTGCGCGCAATCGACACATATTCACCGGTGACGAACCGTTCCTCGCCGAGATGAAAACCTATTTCGTCGTCGCGATCGCCTTCGGCATAGTCGAAATACCATTGCCCGCCGGGCTTGCGCCTCAGTCTTCCGACCAGATCTTCCTCACCGGTACGAAACCGGCGAACACGGCAAGAGCCCTTGTGCGATTTCCACTCTTCCGCATCGAGCCGGCCTTCGCCGGTCAATGGAGCGAGCATGTCATAGCCTTCTTCGCGGTCGCCTGCCGGATGACCCTTCTCGCGGGCGAGCAGCAACCGGACATTGCGGAAATTCGGGGTGAGGTCTTTCAGACTGGGCATGGCAAACTCCTTCACGGAGTTTCATGGAGCGGTTTTAGGGCGCGGCCCTTGATCCGCGTCAAACAAGACTGCGGGAGCAGCACTTCTATCCAGAACCGAGTAACAAGAAGGTGCAGATGCCCAGGGTCGCGGCGACCAGGGTTGCGGCAGCGAGTGGCAACCAGAATCTGACCGGACCGGCAAATACTGCGAACGACAGGCGGCCGAGCGCGTTTGCGGCCAGCGCCACCAGCACGGCCTGGCTCACCGTCCCGATTGGGACCGAATGCTTGATCAGTCGCAAGGCACTGAGCACCGAGACGTCAACATCGAAAGTGCCTGCCAGCGCCGAGGTACCCAGCAAGCCGCGGCCGCCGAATTGAGCTGCCAACGCAGCGCTTGCGGTCGCGACAACCGCAAACAGCAGGGCGAACAGCAGCAGCGGACCCAACTCGAATGGGTTGCGCGCGATAGCGCTGCCTTCATTATTTCCGCTGTCATGCGCGAGCAGTAATGCTCCGCAGATAGCGAAGGCGAGCGCCGCGGCAATCGCCGGAATGCCGGCCGAAGAGAACACGCTTGGCTCGATGATCAGGACCACGGCACAAACGCGGAGCACCGAAACCATGGCAGCAAGCGAAGCGGCTCCGGCAAGCGGCAGGGGGTTGCTTGCCGACATCGCGTTGCGGGCAAGCGCCATGGTTACGGCGGTGGAAGAAACGATCGCACCGGAGAGCGAACTGACCAGCAGACCACGCGTGGTTCCCAATAGGCGAACGGCGACATAGCCGGCGAATGATATCGAGGCCATCAGCACCGTCAGGAACCAGACCTCCCACGGATTGAAACCGCCCCACGGGTCCATCGTCCGGTTTGGCAGCAAGGGCAAGACGATGGCCGTCATCACTGCCAATATGAGCGCGGAACGAAGTTCCACCCAGGTCAGTCGCTTCAAAAGACCGTGCAGGATCTCGCGGCTGGCCAGGATTGCCGCCAATGCCGCGCCACCGGCGGCAGCGGCCCGATAATCGCCGGCGACGGAAAGTGACCCAAGGGCAAAGACGCCTAGGCCCGCGATCACGCTCGTCACGCTGAAATCTTGGTCATGGGCAGCCTCGCGCGCCTTGTACAAGGCGAAGATTGCCGCAAAGGCGATGAAGCCGCCGACCAGCACCGACACCGAGCCTAGTGCACTCGCCAGCGCCGCGAGCACGCCACCAAGCAGGCCGGAAATGCCGAATGTCCGGATGCCAGCTGTGCGACTGCGATCGGGCGCATCCCGCTCCTGCCAACCACGCTCCAGGCCGACAAGAAGCCCAATTGCGAGCGCCAGTCCAAGCCGGGCGATGAGCGGATCCATTGGCGCGACGACTTCAGGCGGTGACCGTTGGCAGACGGTCACGTACCCACCTGACAATCTGGCCTGCCGTCATTGCGCCGGATGTGCGCGCGACTTCGCGCCCGCCATGGAACAGGATCATGGTCGGGATGCCACGGATGCCGAGCCTGGCCGCGACAGCCTGCTCATTGTCGGAATTGAGTTTGATCAGGCGAACATGGGGCTCCAGTTCACTTGCCGCCGCTTCATAGGCCGGTGCCATCATCTTGCAGGGGCCGCACCAGGGTGCCCAGATGTCGACGACAACGGGCAGGCTGCTGCGCGCGATCTGATGATCGAAACCAGCGGCGTCGACATCTTCGGGATGCCCCGAAAACAGCCTGGTCCCGCACCTTCCGCATTTTGCCTCACTGGCATTGCGAGCGGGTGGCAGGCGGTTGACCCCACCGCATTTGCTGCAAACCACCAGATTTTGCTGTGCCATGGCCATTCACCGATTTTGTTCTCGATCACTATGCGCGCCGCAGATGCCCGTCGCCAAGGGTGCGCAACGCGTTCAGGATAACCGCCACGTCGATCCCTTCCTGAAGCAGCGCTCCGGCAACCGGCGTGATCTGCCCCATGGCCGCTGCGATCATTGCCAGCCCGGACAACGCCAGCCCGGCGATGATGCTCTGCAAGGCGATCGATCGCGTTCGCCGTGCAATCCGGACTGCATCGGCGACGGGCTGCAGCCTGTCGGTCAGCACGATGACGTCCGCCGCCTCGGAGGCGGCGGTGGCACCCCGTGCGCCCATGGCGACACCGACCGTTGCCGCCGCAAGCGCAGGGGCATCGTTGATGCCGTCGCCGACCATCATTGTGGGCGCCTGCGCTTTCTCGGCCTCGACCGCGGCGACCTTTTCGGCAGGGGTCGCGTCGGCGACGACGACATCGAGGGCGAGCAAGCGTGAAATCCGCTCGGCCGCCACGCCGTCGTCGCCCGTGAGCATAATCATGCGCTTGATGCCCGCCTTGCGTAGCTTGCCGATTGTGTCGCGCGCGTCAACGCGCAGGGCATCCCCGAACGTAAAAATCCCGGCAAGCTCTCCACCGACGGCGACAAAAACCCTAAGCACCGGATTGTCGCGGTATTTTTCTTCGCCGCTTTTCGCCCAGCCGGGCAGCGGCTGGTCGGCGAGCACGAGAGCCCGCGATCCTGCGGCAATAGACATGTTTTCGACCCGGCCCTTCAGGCCCGCGCCGCGATGCTCGCTGACATCATGCGGATGCGAAAGCATCAGCTGTCTGCCGCGCGCCGCCCGGACGACGGAGTCGGCGAGCACATGGTGCGAGGCCTGCTCCAGGGATGCGAGCAGCTGCAGCAGATGGTTGGCGTCACGGCCGGGTGCAGCTTCTATTTCGATGAGCTCGGCGCCGCCGATGGTCAAGGTCCCCGTCTTGTCGAAGATCGCGGTTCGGACTTGCGCAAGCGCCTCCAACGCCGTGCTGCCTTTCATCAGGATGCCAGCACGCGCGGCGCGCGAGACGCCACCGATGAAGGCAACGGGCGCGGCGAGGATGAGCGGGCAGGGCGTTGCGACAACCAACACCGCAAGCGCTCTGATTGGGTCGCCGGAAACATACCAGGCGACACCGGAAACCAGCAATGTGACCGGCAGAAGGAACAGGGCAAAGCGGTCGGCCATGCGAATGAACGGGGATTTAGCGGTCTGCGCTGCAGCGACCATGCGCACGATCGCCGCATAAGTGCTTTGTTCCGCGAGGGCAGAAGCCCGCATGTTGAAGGTCTCGCCGGCATTGACGGTGCCGCTGTGCAGCATATCGCCTGCGCTGCGCCGTTCCGGCAGGGGTTCTCCGCTCACCGCCGACTCGTCGAGAGAGGCCGAAGCATCGAGCAGAATGCCGTCAACAGGAAGCAGTTCGCCGGCACGAACCAACAGCTCATCACCGACAGCTACGTCTTCGACAGAGATGCTCTCTGTCCCTCGGGTTGACGTCCGATGGGCGACACGCGGCGATCGGTCGGTCAATGCCTTGAGGTTCCGTTCGGCGCGGCCGCGAGCGAAATCCTCAAGCACTGTGCCGCCGGCATACATGATCGCGACCACCACTGCCGCGAGGGGTTGTCCAAGCAGCAGCGCGGCGGACATTGACACCAGCGCAATCGCATCGACACCGAAGCGGCCTATCCAGAAATCACGCAGGATAGAGATGGCGAGAGCCGCCACCACGGGCAAGGTCGCCACCGTCCAGATCGTGTTGGCTTCAAGCGGGCCGAGCCCGATTCGCCACGCTCCAATCCCTATAGCGAGACCCAGGATGGCAATGACCAGCAATGCGCGTCGCAAGGTGGACTCGTTCATGCGATGCCTTTCGATTTGATCGATGCTCGCCAATCTTCGCCAGCGCTGACGGGGCGCGTCGAACTCGCGCAACAGCTAATAGCGAGAACCGGAGAACGCTTTGATCCAACGCAACGAACGGGCAAGATCGACGGGCGATCATCGCTACGAACAAGAGGGCATGAGGGTGACGATCCGAAATCTCGAACATGCGTTCACCCCAAAGTCCGTTGCCGTGTTCGGGGCATCGGAGCGCGACGGCTCTGTCGGCCGCGTCGTCTTCGACAATATCGTCAGCGGCGGCTTCGAGGGCGAGATCTGGCCGGTCAATCCGAAATATTCGCAAGTGGCCGGTCGGCAATGCTATGCCAAGGCGGCCGATCTTCCGGGTGTTCCAGACCTTGGTGTCATCGTGACGCCGCCTGGGACAGTCCCCGCCATCGTGCGCGACCTTGCTGAAAAGGGCACGCGGGCGGCGGTTGTCATCACCGCCGGGTTGACGCACGAAAACGGTCTGCGCCAGGCGATGCTCGATGCGGCCAAGCCCACTGTTTTCCGCATCATTGGGCCGAACACGGTCGGTCTGATGATCCCGCCATTACGGCTCGATGCCGGATTTGCGCATATGGCCGCCAGACCCGGCAACATCGCACTGCTGTCGCAATCAGGCGCCATCGCCACGTCGCTGATCGATTGGGCGGCTGACAACCATGTCGGTTTCTCGCAGATCGTCTCTCTGGGCGACATGGCGGATGTCGACGTGGGAGATTGTCTGGACATGCTGGCGGGCGACATCCACACACGCGCCATCGTAATGTATCTCGAAACCATTCCCAACCCGCGCAAGTTCATCTCGGCCGCCCGTGCGGCGGCACGCATCAAGCCGGTGATCGCGATCAAGTCTGGCCGGCACGAGCAATCGGCCAAAGCGGCTGCGACCCATACCGGCGCGCTGTCGGGGGCGGATCGTGTCGTCGATGCGGCCTTGCAGCGCGCTGGCATACTGCGCGTCAAAGGCCTCACCGAGTTGTTCGATGCGGTTGAAACGACCGCTCGTTTCGTTCCGCTAGAACGAGCCCGTGTCGGCATCGTCACCAATGGCGGCGGCGCCGGCGTGCTTGCCGTGGATCAACTCATCGAAGGCAACGGGGAACTGGCCGAACTGTCGCCGGAAACGATCGCCCGCCTGAATGCCGTCCTGCCGAGCACCTGGTCCCACGCCAATCCGATCGACATTATCGGCGATGCCCCGCCAGAGCGCTATCGGGTCGCGACCGAGGCCGTGGCGGCCGATGCTGGAACCGACGTCGTCCTGGTCATGAACTGCCCGACCGGGCTCGGCTCGCCGCTTGGCGCGGCAAGCGCGGTGGCGGCGCTCGCGCAGGACGGCAAGATCGGCGGCAAACCGATCCTGACCTGCTGGCTTGGCGAACACACGGCTCGCGAAGGGCGGCGTGTTCTTCAGGATGCCGGTATTGCAAGCTTCGAAACGCCCTCCGATGCCGCAACGGCCGTCTCCTACCTGAGCGAATGGTCGCGGGCTCAGCGGGCATTGATGCGCACGCCGTCGAGTCGCAGCGAGGACGCTGGAAGCGGCCGAGAAGCCGTGCTTGCCATATTCAGGCAGGTCGCAAAAGGCGGCCGGCGAATGCTGACCGAGCCCGAAGCCAAGGCGGCGATTTCCGCCTACGGCATTCCGGTGCCCGAGACGATCGTCGCCAGATCTCCTGTCGAAGTGGAAGCGGCTGCTGGCCGGCTCCTCAAGACGTCCGCGCAGGCCGTCGTCAAGTTGTTGTCCAAGGCGATCTCGCACAAGTCGGACATTGGCGGGGTGGTGCTTGGCATTGCTAGCTCTGCCGCCGCCGGGGAGGCCGCACGCTCAATCGAGGCGCGTGTGCTCAGCCACGCTCCGCAAGTCGATATTGAAGGGTATGCCGTTCAGCCCATGGTGGTGCGGAAACAGGCGCAGGAACTCATCCTCGGCATGAGCCGCGATCCGATTTTCGGCCCGGTCATCCTGTTTGGAGCCGGTGGCGTTGCGGTCGAGGTGATGGACGATACCGCGATCGGGTTGCCGCCGCTCGACGACGTTCTTTCCGATGACCTGATCAGGCAAACGCGGATCGGCCGCCTGCTCGCCGGGTTCCGCGATCGCGAGCCGGCGGACAGGCAATCGATCATTGCAGCACTCACCGGCCTGTCGCAGATGATCATCGACTTTCCGTGCCTGGTTTCGTTGGACATCAATCCGCTGCTGGCCGACGCCGAGGGCGTGATTGCGCTTGACGCCCGCATCGAGATCGAACCGGAACGGGTGGAAGCGGCCGGGCCGAACCCGGCACTTGCCATCAGGCCTTATCCGTCGGGTTGGGAGAAGACGTTTTCAGTGGGCGACACCCACTACAGCATCCGCCCGATCAAGCCGGCCGACATCGCGCTCTATCCCGAATTCCTTGCCAGGATTTCGCCTGACGATTTGCGCCTGCGTTTTCTGTCGCCGCGCAAAAGCTTCTCCGACCAGATGTTGAAGCGGCTCACCCAGCTCGACTACGATCGCAACATGGCCTTCGTCGCGCTGGAGACACGCACTGGCGCTTTGGCGGGCATCAGCCGTCTATCCTGCGATCCCGACCACGTCAGCGCGGAATACGCATTGCTGGTTCGGACGGACTTACAGGGGCAGGGCCTGGGTTGGGAGTTGCTCAGCCAGATCGTCGACTATGCAAAGGCCGATGGGATCCGCCGCATCCAGGGCATCGTGCTTAGTGAAAACAGCAAGATGCTGGCAATGTGCCGTGAATTCGGCTTCTCCATCATGCATCTTCCGAACGAGCCCGGCCTTGTCGAGGCCAAGCTCGAACTCTGTTGAGGCGATCATCCGCAACAGTCAGGAGGCCGTGCGCAGGGTCTGCGAAGCATCGCGCTCGCAACATCTCCTCAACTCCGCGACGATGTCGACGAGCTTTCGATCGGACTCGGTCTTGCGCCAGGTGGCCTGGCTGACATTTCGCTGCAATTGACGCGACAGGATATCCCCCGTGGCGTCCGAGGGGCCGCCCTTGCGTTCACTGACCCGCTGCCAAAGGACGAGTGGATCCGCCTCCAGCCAGAAACCGGAGAATGGGATGCCCCGGTCGCGTGCCGCCTTTTCAATTCGCTCACGATCGGCCGGTCTGTCGAAAACCGCATCAGCTACAACCGAGCCACCCTCGGAGAGGATCAGGCCGGCGCGCCATGCCATTTCGTTGTAGACCCGTTCGGAGACCTCAGGTCGATAGGCCTTGTTCGGCAGCCGCGTTTCGGCCGGCACGCCATGCATCGCTTTGCGGATGCGGTCGCTTTCGACAATGCGGGCGCCGGGCGGTGCACCGATCTGGGCGGCGAGCGCCTCGGCAATGGTCGTCTTGCCGGAGCCACTCAGGCCACCAATCGCAACGACTAGCGGAGGCGTTTCTTGGAGCAATGCTTGGGCCAGGTCGAAATAGGATCTGGCTTCGGCAGCCAATTTGTCGCTACCGGCACCGCTTTGCTCGACCTGGGTCGCTGTGACGTGGGCGCGCACGGCAGCCCGCACCGCCATGAAAAAGGGCAGCAGGATGAAACCGTCCTCATCGTCGGCTTCGTCGAGATAGCGGTTCATCACAAGATTGGCGAGCTCCGGAAACCCCTGGTGCCAAAGGTCCATCAGCAGGAAGGCAAGGTCGTACAAAACGTCGATGCTGGCGATCTGGTCGTTGAATTCGATACAATCGAAGAGGCGGGGCTCGCCGTCGAAAAGGCAGATGTTGCGCAGGTGCAGGTCGCCATGGCACCGGCGAATCTTGCCTGCGGCTTCGCGGCGGTCGAGCAGTCCGGAGTGGCGGACGAGGGCGGTGCGGAAGGCCTTTGCAAGGGTCTTGACCTCCGGTTTCGTGAAAATGTGGCTGGTGGCAAAGGCGGCCTCGTTGATGTCGAGCACGCCAGCCATGTTGGACGACCCGCTGCCATTGTGGATTGTCGGCGCGGCACGGTGGTATCCGACGATCATGCGCGCAACCGCGGTCATCAGCACCTGCGTCAATTCTCCCGCGGCAGCCATGCGATCAAGAAGCTTGGATTGGTCGAAGCGGACCATCTCGATCACCGCGTCGACCATCTGGCCAGCGCCGTCAAAAGCCAATTTGCCATCCGCCTCGCGTGTGACGCGCCGCACTCCCAGATAGAGGCCGGGTGCGGTTTTCGAGTTGAGTTCCACCTCTTTTTCGCAAGCGGCCAGCCTCAGCGTCGGCGTCGAGAAATCGACATAGGGCAGCTTGACCGCCCGTTTCATCTTATAGGCGCGTTGGCCAACCAGGAAGATGAGTGAAATGTGGGTCTCGATCCCCTCGACGGGTCCGGTTGCGCCATACGAGGCAGGATCGAGCAGAAACGCGGCAGCGGCTTGCTGGTCGTCAACAATCATGTCCGGCCTCTTCGACGCCTTGTCGCGCGGAGACCGACTGCGCCTTCTGCTTCATTGCTGCAGCGTCTCGACATAACCGGCCAGATCATGGATACGCTCCCTGGTGACGATTTCGCCGGCGTTAGGGCCATATTTCGTCACCTCGCCAGGCAGGAACTGGTTGCCCCACACCGGCATATCGCGATCGCCATGCGCGGGCACCATGCCGCGGCCATCGATCATGGCAAAGACGCGCCAGTAAGGGAATTCGCCGCCATTGCGCCTGGAGAGGCGCGTCAGGTCGCTCGGCCGCTTCAACAGTTCGTCGCCCAACGGTCCATCCCCCTTGCCATCCGGGCCATGGCAGACGGCGCATGAGTTCATGTATTCCGCCTTGCCGTCACCGAGTTCCTGGGCACTGGCTGCGTCAAAAACCAATCCTGCCAGAGCCGCCGCGATCAGGAATCTCATGTGTGTTTCCTCGATTGATTGGCTGAAATCTACCGCCTCGCTTTGGCAGCGCGTTGATGCGGATCAATGCCGCCGCGGTCACGGTGTTTGATTCAACTCAATGAACGCGCTGGCCGTCCTCGCTAGTGACTGAAAACCACGACTGACCCTTCAATCGAAATCAGGAGTTGCCGCCGTGACATTCAAGACACTGCTTACGGTTACCGGACCGAACCAGGGCGAGGGCGATCTGAAGCTCGCCGCCAACCTTTGCGAACAGGTCGGTGCCCATCTCTCCGTGCTCGTGCTCGAACTGGCATCACCGCCCTCGGGCGGCGAGTATGCCGCTGTCGTCTCGCCTGCCTGGCTTGAGGAACGGCAGGCCGAGTTGAAAAGGCTCGAGAAACGAATTGCGAACGTCGCCGGGTTTCTCGCCCAGAGCGCCGTGTCTGCTGATCTGAGTGACGACTATCCCGACATGGGATGGGCAGACGACGTCATCGGAAGGCGTGCCCGCTACGCCGACCTGACCATTCTGGGACCGGATCTGCTGGCAAGCCATGCGCTGAGGGACAAAGTCATCGAGGGAACACTGTTTTCATCGGGAAAGCCCATTCTGCTTGTTCCCGAGGGCTCGCGCCCGACGCTGAAGGCGAAACGCATCCTCGTTGCATGGGACGCCCGTCTTGAGTCATCGCGCGCCGTCCGCGAGTCGCTCGACATGCTGAAAGGCGCCGAAGATGTGCGCCTTGTCATCGTCGATCCCATTGAAAATGAGTTCCATCATGGTGAGGAGCCAGGTGCAGACGCCGCGGCCTATCTTGCCCGGCACGGCGTGAAGGTTACGGTCGACCGGCTGCCGAGCGCGAACCATTCGGTTGCCGACGTGCTTAGCCAGCATGCTGTCGATGTTGCTGCAGAGTTGATGGTGATGGGCGCCTATGGTCACTCCCGGTTGCGCGAACGCATTTTCGGAGGTGTCACCAAGTCAATGCTTGCGGGTCAGTCGTTGCCGGTCTTGATGGCGCGATAGCAATTCAACGGGAGGAGAAAAGGACCGGTGCAGATTGCGCCGGCCCTTTTCGTCACTCGCAAGACTTGATGGGCCGACTACTCGCTCGCTTCCCGTCCGGATACCTGCTCGATCAGGATACGAAAGAAAACATGCGGTGCACTGTCGGCCGTGGGGGGAATGACGGGCTTGAGTGAGCCCGGCTCCCACCAGTCGGAGTGCTTGCTCAACACCGACCAGGCATGGTCCCGCTGGAGCTTGTGGCCGATCCGGTCAGGCAATTCTTCATATCGGCCGTCAACAACGACGCTTTTCCATCCGCGGCCCTGGCCATGTTCGTCGACTTGGATGCACACCAGCGGATTGGCGCGCATCCAATCGATCTTCTTGCCCGGCATTGAGAACGCGTAAAGATGGGCATCCGCATGGGCGTAGTGAATGGGCACGACGTAGGGCTGCTTATCCCTTGCGCATGCCAGGCGGCCAACGCGATTGGCCGTCAGGATTTTCGTGCATTCCAAGGCAGAAAGCGTGCGGATCAGCATGACGTGACCTCCTATTTCTCACGGTTGTCCCGTGTCATTGATTTTGTGGTGGCTTTTGAGCCATGGCCAGCGGCGTGTTGCGCACTTCGATGCTATCAGGCTTTTTGCGCGACCGAATAGCCTCGTCCATCGCAGCGGCGACATCGCTGTCGGAGAGCGGAGGAAAAAGCAAATATAGCAAATAGCCCAGGGCACGGAAATCTCCTGGCTGACTAAGGCAGACCACACGATCGGCTTCCCGTGCCAGGTCAGCAACTGTCTCCTGCGGTGAAAGAGGGACTGCCACGATGATTTGCCTCGGTGACCGTCGCTTGAGGGCAGGAAGCGAGTTAGCCCAAAAAGGCGACGAACACCTTGATGCGTATCAGCGCGGCATCGAGGTCCGTTGCCGGCTCTGCATTTCGGGCAGGGGTGAAACGGTTGATCCTGATCAAGGACATGGCGAGGAATGGCGTCAGATTTGCCAGTTGGCGGCTTTCCTTTGCATGACGTCAGAACGGAGCAATCGATAATGCACACTCGGACCGAACTGTTGTCTTTGGACATGCCGTTGTTGCCGATGGCGGAGAATGGCCAGAAATTCTTCCTCACTGCTGCATCCCTTCAGATGCACGCCTTCAAGGCGATGATGCGCTATAACGTCCAGGCGCTGGCGTTTCTGAAGCATCGTTGTGAACAGGACGCCAAACTGGCCGATGACTTGATCACGGGTACGCAGTTCAATGACGCCGTCGACACCTTCGCCGCTTTCCTGCAGAATGCGACATCGCAATACGTGACCGAAGCTGGCAAGGTCGCCACACTGACCTCCCGGCTTGCCTCCGAAACAGCCAGACAGATGCGCAAGGGCGCCAGGATCGCGATCGAGAATGCCGCGGCGAAGACAGTCGCGTAGACCGGCAATGCGGAGATCGTCAGACAACATGAACACCGTTTACAGGCATCGTCGTCTTAAGGCTTCCGTACTCGCACTGGTGTTACTCGGATATGTGCAGCCCGCCTCGGCCGACAGCGTGACGGAGCATGGCAAGGGGTTGGTGGAAGTCAATTGCGCCCGCTGCCACGCCATTGGAAAAACCGACGCGAGCAATCATCCTGACGCCCCGGCGTTCCGTACCTTGTCAAAGCGCTATCCGATCACTGATCTCGAGGAGGCCCTCGCCGAGGGGATTTCGACTGGCCACCCGGACATGCCTGAGTGGATCGCAAGCCCCGACCAGATCGAGGCAATCATCGCTTACATCAGCACCCTGCAGGAGCCGTGACCCACGCTTCAAATGCTGCAGGCGATCGAGCCTTGGTGCATCAGTCGTGCCAAGGAGGCGATCGATCTCGCGGCTGATTGCGAGCCGCAAACCCGGCGAAGCGACTAGGGCAACATCCGGTCGGCGGCATGGAAGAACGAGCGAGCATGCGCCACGATCTGGGCCTCCGTAGGATGATCGGCAGGCTCGACGCCGACGATACGATCGTTCAAGTGGCGGTCGCGTATATGTTTTGCCAGCTCGTCTTTTGCCGATCCCGGCCCTACGATTAGCCATTCCTTCGCCGGCTGCAGGGCTGTGACGATGTCGTGGTAGAAGGACTGGTCTTCCGGCGCACGCTTGCCATCGATGGTGCCTGCCTTGTTGTGGATTTGATGATGCGCAAGCGTGGTGGCAAGCTTCAGGCTTTCGGTTGTCTCGCGATTGAAGAAGAACACTTTGGCTTCGCGATGGTCCAGCCAGGCGACGGCATGTTGGGTCTGCATTCCGGAACATCCTTGCGTATATCGTTGAGGGGTAAATGCAATCATTCTCCGGAGTCACCGACGGCGTTAAGCCGGCTGCGACTCCAGGATTGCCAGGACAGACCCAGGTTCAATGACCGCACTCGCTGATGCGACAATGGTCGCGCGACCAGCTGCCGGCGCGACAATCTCGTGCAGTGCGTCCTCAACGCGAACTTCAGCTATGCGTTCTCCGGCCTTGATTGTGTCACCGCTGGCAATGAACCAGCGTTCCAGGATGCCCTCCGGCAACATGCTGGACGCCCATAGCGCTTCATCAACCTTGATATAGTGCATCGCGATTCTCCCTGTAGCGTCGAACGATATGCCCCTGCGCGGCGCAGTCCTTGATCACGATCAATCGGCCTATGACGCAGATGCCGCGATTGTACGGTGTTTGACGCGGGCCAAATTCTGGTTAGGCAGCCCGCTTAAGATGGCCGAGCATCGCCAAAGCGAGGCCATGAATCAGTTCAGGTGCCTATCGCCATGGACGTCGGAGCCGGTATGGGCGCTGCGATCGATCAATTGCGTTGCCCGCGACCGGCATATGATGGCGTCTGCGGTAGGAACCGTTATCGACATCGGTTCGACGCCGGCAATAGCGCCTGCGTGGCAGACGATTTCAGAAAATGATGCAGATCAAAGCGTACCACATCATTTGCGAAGATTTTGATGCGATGTGGGAACCAATCCTAAGTGCTCCCTTTGGTCGCGATCTCAAACTGGCCGTCATCGACGAAGACGGCGAGCACGCGCTTGTGTTTGCCTGCAGAAGGGAGAAGGAGGGCTGGAAGAATGCTGCCAGTGGTGCCCGTGTCGATATCCGACCGACCCATTGGCGCGACTGGGAAGGGACCGAAGTCAGGATTCGCAAACCTCTCGAGGACTCTCCTTAAGATCTGGATTCCACGATCAGCGCCATACGCACCAGGTGCGACAGGCTGCTCGCCGCCATTTTGCTCATCACATTGGCCCGGTGGATTTCGACCGTGCGCGGACTGATCCCCAGATCGTAGGCGATCGTCTTGTTGGGCAGACCGGAAACAAGCCCGTCCAGCACCTGGTGCTCGCGGTCTGACAAGGTCGACAGACGCTCGCGGATATCCGCAGACTGGGGATGCGCCGCGTTCGCCTCGTTCCGGTTGGCCAGTGCAGAGCGGATCGCCAGGATCAGCATCTCGTCGTCGAACGGCTTTTCGATGAAATCGGAAGCGCCTTCCTTCATGGCCTGAACGGCGAGCGCCACGTCGGCATGGCCGGTCATGACGATGACCGGAATCTTATGTCCACCTGTTCTGAGTTGCCGTAGCAATTCGATGCCGTCTATTCCCGGCATGCGCACGTCAGTAACGATGCAGCCGTCGAGATGGCCACTCGCTGCTGCGAGAAAAGCGGTCGCCGATTCATGCAGGCGCACGGCAAAGTCAGCCGTTGCCAGCAGAAAGCCAAGCGACTTGCGAACATCCACATCGTCGTCGACGACGTGGACCAGATCACTGTCGGCCATTTGTGACCTCATCCTTCTCAATGATGCGTAAGGTGAACCGAAAAGCGGTGCCACCCGTTGCCATTGCCTCGGCCCAGATGTGACCGCCGTGCGATTCAACGATGGTGCGGCAGATGGAGAGGCCGACACCCATACCCTGCTTCTTGGTGGTCACAAATGGCTGGAAGAGTTGCGCCGAAACCTCGGGCGCGAGCCCCGGACCGGTATCGATCACGCTCACTTCAGCCATGCCATCATCCCGGGCAACGGTTGTGATTTTCAATTCACGGCGCGGCGTTTCCTGCATGGCCTCCACCGCGTTGCGCATCAGATTGAGCAGAACCTGCTGAATCTGAATGCGGTCGGTCAACACCAGTTCCGCGGCAGGATCGAGCTTGTAGCTGACCTGGACATTGATCTCCCTTGCGCCGACCAAGGCGAGCGACGAGGCCTCCTCAATCAGCGCCGGCAGTCGTTCCACCTGACGCTCGCTTTCGCCCCTGGCAACAAAATCGCGCAGATGTCGAATGACATCACCTGCCCGCAGGGCCTGCTCGGCCGCCTTTTCCACGGCATCCCGCAGCATCGGCGCGTTCTTTTCCTCGCTATTCTCGAGAAGCCGTCGGCTGCCCTTCAGGTAGTTCGTGATGGCTGTCAGCGGTTGGTTGATCTCATGGGCAAGCGTCGATGCCATCTCGCCAAGCGCGGTAAACCGCGCCATGTGCAGAAGCTCCTGCTGCTGTTCCTGAATTCTTGCTTCCGCGCGATGACGTTCGGTCAGGTCGCGGCAAAAGCCGGTAAAGAAGCGTCCGGTTCCCGGGTGCATTTCGCCGACGGAAAGTTCCATCGGGAAAGTCGTGCCATCCTTGCGCGCCCCGGTCACGGTGCGGCCGAGCCCGATGATCCGGCGCTCTCCCGTCGTCAGGTACCGAAGCAGATAGGCATCGTGCTCTTCGCGATATGGCGCCGGCATCAGCATTTTGACATTCCGTCCGATGACCTCGCCTGACTGGTAACCGAACAGCGTTTCGGCAGCCGTGCTGAAGGACTGGATACTGCCTTGCTCGTCGATGACGACCATCGCATCGGGCACGGTCGCCAAGATTGAACGCAGATGATCTTCGCGCAACAGAAGCGCAGCATTCGCAAATGAGAGGTCGCTGACATCCGTGCCTTCAATGAAGATGGCGGTAATTCGCCCATCGTCGGCCTTGATCGGCTGATAGACAAAATCCAGGATGCGCTCTTCAATTGGCCCATCACTGCTGTTGCGGAAGCCGACCTTCACGCCTTTGCCGCTATAGGGCTGGCCGGTCATATACACACGGTCGAGCCGTTCGAGAAATTCGTGCCTCTCGAGTTCGGGAAAGGCCTCGCGCGCCGATTTTCCAATAACCTGCCGATCGCCAACGAGATGCTGGTAGGCGGCATTGGTCAGCACGAATACATGGTCAGGCTCACGTATCAGGGCCATAAATCCGGGAGCTTGCTCGAACATTTGCGACAACAGGGATTTCAGCGTCGTCCCGCCAGGTGTCAAACTGAATGCTTCGTCTTGGATCACCTGCGGTTCCTAGTCTCGAGACACATAAAGAAGGCCTAACTATCACTTCTTCGATCAGAGACAAAATGGATCGAGGCCGAAGTGTAGATGCAAAAGCAATTGGCCGGTTCTTTGACGCGCATCAAGGAAGCCAGCGCCAGTGAATGCAATTCATAGCGCGTCCAAATCGCTTGAGTGAAAGGCGCGTCCAATGTCCTATAAGTCCATAATAGCGAATCTCGCGGTCGACGCGCCCCCTGCTGCCATTGTGAAAGTAGGAATCGAACTCGCAGAGCGTTTTGGCGCCCATCTCATTGGTCTGGCGGCGGCGGATGTTCCGCCTCTGGTCGCGACAGGCGAAGGCATGGTCTACGAAGGCGAGGTCATGCAGATTCAGCGAACCGAAATCGAAAAGCGTATTGCCGAACTGCGTGCCGAGTTCGAAAGCCTGGTCCCGGCTTCGATCACAAGCGAATGGGGCCAAGCCGTCTGCAGCCCGACCCGGTTCCTCAGCGTTTTCGCCCGCGCAGCCGACCTTGTCGTGACCGGTGCGTCGGGAGACGACGTGTTTCGCGCCGCCGATGTTGGCAGCTTGGCGCTCGGCATCGGCCGGCCAGTCCTAGTCATCGGAAACAAGGTCGAACACCTTCGCGCTAACACGGTCCTGGTTGCCTGGAAAGATACCAGGGAAGCGCGCCGGGCGGTGGCGGATGCCTTGCCCTTTTTGGCCAAGGCCAATGAGGTTGTCGTCGCCACGATCGCCAGCAACGGCGACGACAGCGTTCGTGACAGCCTCGCCGATGTGGCGGTCTATCTCGAGCACCATGGCATTATGGCACAGACGGAACTGATCATCGGTGAAGTCGACGGCGAGCAGTTGTTGACATTCGCACGCTCGATCCATGCCGATATGATCGTCTCAGGCGCCTATGGCCATAGCCGCCTGCGCGAATGGGCGTTTGGTGGCGTCACCCGTACGCTGATTGAAGAGACCAGCATCAACCGTTTCCTGTCATATTGATGGAATCGAATATCGTGTCTCCGGGCATGGACCAGGAATCCGTCACGGCGGCCGCAAGTCCCTATTGGTCGATCACCAGCGATGAGCTCGTGAGACGCTTGGCGACGTCCGCCACGTCTGGGCTGGCAGGATCCGAGGCCGCCTCTCGGCTCGTCAGATACGGCGCAAATATGCCGGCGTTGAAGCCAGGCGCGTCGGCGCTTACCGTATTTGTTCGCCAGTTCCGCAGCCCACTCGTCCTGATCCTGATCTTCGCAGCCATCGTTTCGGCCTTCGTCGGCGAAGGTCAGGAGGCCGCAATCATCGGGGCGATCGTGCTGGCAAGTTGCGTTCTCAGCTTCACCCAGGAATATGGGGCGTCGCGAGCGACAGAGGCTCTTAAACAGCGTATCTCACGCAAGGCTATCGTGCTGCGCGATGGCCTCGAATCCTCCGTTTCTGCTGAAGAAATTGTGCCGGGCGATCTCATCCGGCTGTCGGCCGGAAACCTCATACCCGCCGATGGTATCATCCTCGAGGCGCTGGATTTCAACGTCAGCGAGGCGGTGCTGACCGGCGAAACCTTCCCCGTCTTGAAGGCGGCGGGGCGATCAGACCCCGATGCGCCCGTCGCCCAACGCAACAATGCGGTGTTTACCGGCACATCCGTGCGCAGCGGCACTGCAACCGTACTTGCGGCCGCGACCGGCGCCCACACCGAATTCGCCTCCATCGCAGCGGCATTGGAGCGACAAATCCCGGAAACGGGTTTTGCCCGGGGTATCAGATTGTTTGGCTATCTGATGACCGAGATCATGCTGGCGATCGTCATCATGGTGTTTTTTGCAAATCTGATGCTGCATCGTCCGCTGATTGAATCGCTGTTGTTTTCCCTGGCTCTCGCGGTCGGCCTCACCCCGGAGCTGCTCCCGGCCATTATCAGCGTAACGCTTGCTCGTGGCGCCCGCGCCATGGCTGCCAACGGCGTCATCGTGCGCCGCCTCGATGCCATCGAGAATCTCGGCAGCATGGATCTGCTGTGCACCGATAAGACAGGTACGCTGACGAAAGGTGTAATCCACCTCGATGGATGGTTCGATGTCGATGGTAATCCGTCTGAGGAGATCCTGCTTTGGGCTCGTCTCAACGCCACCCTACAGACCGGATTGAAGAATCCGCTCGATGAGGCCATTGCGGGGGGTGGGAGCGCTTCATTGGGTGCTTTCTCCAAGGTTGACGAACTGCCTTACGATTTCATTCGCAAGCGCCTCTCCGTTGTTGTGCGAAGCAAGGACGGTGGCGACCTCCTGATCACGAAAGGCGCGGTACAGAACGTCCTCGAAACCTGCAGCTTCGTCGGCACAGCGAAAGGCCTGGAACCTCTCGAAGACGCTCACCGCGCGGCGATCGACAAGATATTTCGGCGCTGGAGCGCGGAGGGATATCGCGTCCTGGGGATAGCGACGCGTCGATTTAAAGGCTGCGGTCCCTACAGCAGGAAGGATGAGGTCGATCTCGCTTTCGCCGGTTTTCTGCTTTTCCTCGACCCGCCCAAGGAAGGCGTAAAGAACACGCTTGCCGAACTCGCCCACCGGGGCATCGCGGTGAAGGTCATTACGGGCGACAATCGCTACGTTGCCGCCCATCTTGCCCAAGCTGTCGGCTTGCGCAGCGATCGGATCTTGACCGGGGAGGAGCTGTCGAAGCTGACTAAGAGCGCTCTCTTTGCCGGAGTGCAGGACACCGATCTCTTCGTCGAGATCGATCCCAACCAGAAAGAACGCATCATCCAGGCCTTACGGAGCAGAGGCCATGTCGTTGGCTATCTTGGCGACGGTATCAACGATGCGCCCGCGCTTCATGAGGCCGACATCGGTGTCTCCGTCGACAGCGCATGCGATGTCGCGCGCGAGGCGGCCGATATCATCCTCCTCAAGCAGGATCTCGGCGTACTGGTGCGGGGCGTCGACGACGGCCGCAAGACGTTCGCCAACACCATGAAATATATCTCGATCACCACCAGCGCCAATTTCGGCAACATGATCAGTATGGCCGTCGCTTCGCTGTTCCTGCCTTTCCTGCCGCTTCTGGCAAAGCAGATACTGCTCAACAATTTCCTTTCCGACGTTCCCTCACTCGCCATCGCCAGTGACAATGTCGATCAAGACCAACTGCGACGGCCTCGCCACTGGGACATCAGCTTCGTGCGGCGGTTCATGATCAGCTTTGGCCTTGTGAGCTCGTTGTTCGACTTCGCAACATTCGCCTTCCTGCTTTTGTTCGCTCACGCAACGGCGTCGACATTCCAGACCGCCTGGTTCGTCGAATCCTTGCTGACGGAGCTCGCCATTGTGCTCATCGTGCGCACACACGGAGCTTTCTGGGCGAGCCGCCCGAGCCCGTTGCTTGCCTGGCTCACGCTAGCCGTCGGAATTGTCGCGATCGCGATCCCTTATCTGCCGTTCGCGGCATGGTTCGGCTTCGTGCCTCTGCCGCTACCGGTGCTGGCCGGACTTGCCTCCATCACTGCGCTCTACCTATTGGCATCGGAGGCGACAAAGCGCTGGTTCTTTGATCGTGACCGGAGAGGGTACAAGTCGAGTTTGGCGACGCTTCGCAAAAACACGACAACGCTGGGGTCTCATTACTGATTGCCCGCACCTATGTGATCGTGGCGCGGCGATCGTGGCGCGGCGCCCCTCAGGAACCAGGAAATCGTGCTGAAGGGGGGCGAACATCACCTTTTCCGTGACGGACAAACAGACAGACGTCAAAGTACACGGCATTCGTCCTGACCTCTCCGAGAGGGCAGGGCATGATCCCCGCGGGCGGCTTCGGCCCCGCCGCGGGTGTCGTTGTTGCGGAGAGCGTGCTGGTCAAACATGACGAGCGCTATATACCCCAAGGACGTGGCCGAGAGCCTCAAGGACAGGGGCGTTTGGAAGGAGAGCAGAAACAACCAGCAGCTGGTGCTGATACGGCGCTTGTTTTTGTGGCCAGACGAGCAATAAAAAACGGATGCGCCCAGCGGACTTTTGCGCTGCTCCAGTGCCGTGGCAAGAAGACTACGAAACCAGGATCACGGAGACCGGATCTGCGCAAAACAGATTGTCTTCGACGAACCTGACGCCTGCGACATTTTCAGCGGCGACGATGGCTGCCTGGCGCTCGCGTTCGTCGAAAATGGCGCCGCTGAGTTTCGCCACGCCCTTGTCCACCATCACGTTGATGAGGGCTTTGCCGGCCCATTTCTGCTTCGCAAGCTCGGCAATGATGCTCTGTCGTATCCGTTGGTCATCGATCGCTGTGGGCCCGGCATCCGGAAGGAGGCTGAGCAATGCCCGCACAATATCAGAGCGGGTAATAATGCCGACGACTCTCCTACCTTTCACGATCGGGATGCGTTTAACGTGGTGGTGCATCATGAGATCGACGATCTCGGCGAGTGACGCGGCAGGAGATGCAGTGACGACGCTGTCGGACATCACCTCTTCGATCCGTCGACCATTGGCCCGGACATATTCGTCGGCGGCTTTCCCGGGGCTGACCAGAAGCTCCAGCCAGCGCGAGCGCTTCTGTTGCGTGCCCAGTTCTCCTCGCTGCAGGAAATCGCCTTCGCTGACAATCCCCACCAGCGTGCCATCGCCACTAATGACAGGGAGGCCGCTGATCTTTTTGGACAGCATCAGCCCGGCCACCTCGGCGATCGAGGCAGACGGGTCCGTGCAGATGACTGGCTTGCTCATTATGGCTTCGGCTTGCATGGTCGCTCTCCGGAGATATTCCCATTCCCCAGCTTCCTAGATGCCGCATGAGCGATGGGCCTTGATCTGAATCATTTTACCCTCGAGACAAATGACCCAAGCTGGGGCTGCAAATAACCGGGCGCGTGCCAGTCAACCAGCAATCGTGGTCTTGGCGACGTTCACGCCAAGTTCGTAGACAAGCAGTCCACCATAATAGGCCGTCGCCGTGACCAGAATTGCTCCGCCAATTTCGATCAGAGGAATAGCAATGGTCAGTAGCCGCAGTTCACGATTCCGCACCCAAAGGCCGAGCCTCACAAGGCCCCAGATCAGAAACGCGAACGCTGTGATGCCTCCCAGGCTCTCGTGGATCTCCGCTATGTCACTGCTGAAGCCGGCCGCTTCGGCATGATCGAGGGCAAGTCCGCCATAGAACCAGGTTCCAATGGCGAAAGCCCCGGCTGCGAGGGCGATAAAAGTCGAAATCGTCCCCGCGCCAGAACGCTTGGTTACCGTGTTGCCACGGGCGAGCGCCACAAGGTCGATTACTACCAGTGTGTAGATGAGGACAATGGGAAAATGCACGAGCATGGGATGAATATGCTGGACTGGAATCATGACAAGAAGATCTCCGGAGTGGCAAAGAGATGGCGCGGCGATAGAGTGGGCAGGTTTCGGCGATAGGGCAGTTGATCAGCGGGCGCTCGGCTCAATGGCAGGGCATAAGCTTTTCGATATCAGTCGCCGTCCCCCTGGCCGTCCTCGTCAGTGCTGCTGAAAACGGCTTTACTGGAAGCATAACTGTCGCCGCATTCGTGGTCATCGCCAACGCCCTTGATCGCCTTGGGACCGGTGGCATCCTGCATGGGAATGGCCTCCAGATCGATTGGGCCGGCAGGGGCAATTGAGGATGACGCTCCGCATGAACCTTCTTCAGATTCAGCGGCTGCCGGCAGGGCAAAGGTCGAGAAGCATCCGAGTGCTACGAGTAAGAACAGGGAATTACGCATGGTTTCGACATCCTTTTTTCTGCGCGGCCATGATTGGCCCCGAGGAGGCCCTGATAGGGAACCTTTGCTTGCTGGCAGCTGTGGATGGTTGACAGCAAATTGAAAGCTTCGACGTGCGACATGCCTCGCTCATGATGGTCAACCTAAAGCGCCTCGCAATGCTGGGCCTGGCCGGGCTTGTCCTGGCCCAGCCACTCGCCGCGCGCGCTGACGAGGATGACGACGGCGATCATGACAGGGCGCGGGACCTCTACGAACACGGAGAGATAAAGGGCCTTTCCAATATCCTCGATATTGTTCGCGCGCAGGCTCCAGGCGACATCGTCGCGGTTGACCTCATCCGCAAGGCCAACAAATGGGTCTACCGATTCCAAGTCGTCGGCGCTGATGGCCGGCGAAAGACTGTCGATGTTGACGCCGGTGCCGGTGTCATCATGCGCGAAGGGGAGGGGGACTGATGAAGATCCTCCTGGCCGAGGACGAGCCCCGTATCGCCGCCGATATCGCAATAGCCCTTAAGGCATCCGGTATGGCGGTCGACATCGTTCGCGATGGAGAGGCTGCCTGGTTCGCAGGCGATGTAGAGAACTACGATGCTGCGATCCTGGACCTCGGGTTGCCGAAGCTCGATGGTCTGACGGTCTTGAAGCGCTGGCGGGCCAATGAGCGCAGGTTTCCGGTTCTCATCCTGACCGCAAGAGGCACGTGGACCGAACGCGTGGACGGCATCAATTCCGGTGCTGACGACTACCTTCCCAAGCCTTTCGAGATGGAAGAACTGCTCGCCCGATTGCGGGCAATCCTGCGGCGCTCGGCCGGGCAGTCGGCCCCCATATTGAAGTCCGGGCTGTTGCTTCTGGACACGCGCCAGATGCGTATCTCGCTCCGTGGCGTTCCCGTTTCCCTGTCGCCGCTGGAGTACCGGCTCCTGGCATTTCTGATGCACCATGCCGGCCGAGTGGTGGCGCCGACCGAACTTGCTGAGCATCTCTACGATTCAGGGAACGACCGCGATCCGAACACGATCGAGGTGATCGTCGCGCGCTTGCGTCGCAAGCTTGGGAGTGGCGTCATCGAAACGCGGCGCGGCTTCGGGTATCTGATGCCCGATGATCCTGCCTGATGGGCAACTCGATCCGCTTCAGGCTGTGGCTGGCGGCAACGATCTCGATTCTTGTCGCGCTCGCCATAGCCGGCGCCGGCTTGCGCTATTTGTTCGAACTTCACGTCGAGCGGCGCGTTGTGGGCGAGCTGACGGTCGACCTCAATGAGTTGATCGGCGCAACGAGCTTCACAAGCGACGGTCACTTGGTGGTGGCCCCGGTGCTCACCGACCCGCGCTTCGCCAATCCGCTGTCCGGTTACTACTGGCAGGTCGAAGACGTCGCCACCGGCGGTCTCGAGCGCTCGCGATCTTTGTGGGACGCCAAGCTGGTCCTGCCTGCCCGCAGCGCAAGTGGCGAGATGCGAACGGTAGAGGAGTTCACGGGTCCTGGCGGAGAACTCAGCATTGCGGTCGAGCGTACAATCATCGACGCTGGAGGTCGGTCCTTTCGCGCCATCGTGGCGGAAGACCATCGCACCGTTGAGATATCTGTAAGCGAATATGTTCGTGACCTCGCTCCGGCTCTCTTGATGCTCGCCGCAGTTCTCATGGCCGCGTTTTTCATCCAGATCACGATCGGTCTCGCACCTCTGGAGACCTTGCGGGCCGCCGTCGGAAGCGTGATTGCGCAGCGAACGACACGGCTCGATGTGGTGGCACCGAGCGAAGTGCAGCCGCTCGCTGACGAAATCAATCGTCTTCTCAATGCCCAGGAGAAGGCTCTTGCTCGGGCCCGTTCGCGCGCCACCGATCTGGCGCACGGCCTCAAGACGCCGCTCCAGGTCCTGTCGGCTGACATCCGTGCCTTGCGCAAGAAAGGCGAGACGGAACTGGCCGACGAGATTGAGAAGAGCGCAGGAGCTATCCGGCGCCATGTCGAGCGGGAGCTCGCGCGCGCCCGCCTCGCGCCCGGCGTTTCCGGCGAGGCATCCTGCCGGGTATCGGAGGTCGCGGCCGGCGTCATTGCCGTCGTCAAGCGTACGCCAACTGGCAGGCAGCTTTCGTTCAAGATGGATGTCGCGGAGGAACTGACTGCGCCAATCGACGAAGGCGACCTGTCTGAAATTTTGGGCAATTTGATCGAGAACGCGGCACGCTACGCGAAATCGTCGATCCGCATCGATGCATCGGCCACAACCGCCGAGGTGATCGTCACCGTCACCGATGATGGCCCGGGTATACCGGATGCCGATCGGGAAACCGCTCTGTTCCGTGGTGTCCAGCTCGACAGCAAGGGCGGCAGCAGCGGTCTTGGCCTGGCCATCGTTTCCGACATCGTCGAAGCCTATGGGGGACGCCTTGCCATGGCTAACGCCGATCCGGGCCTGGCGGTGACCATTTCCTTGCCGCGGCATATTTGAGCGTGCTTCAGGCAAAACCCGGGAAGTAGTCGACCTTTATCTTCGAGCGGCGAACGCCCATGACCAGCAGTTTCTTACGCAGCGCCTTGACCATCGCCTGCGGGCCGGAAATGTAGAAAGTTCGCTCGAGGTAGTCGGGTATGACCAGACGTATCAGGCGCTCGTC
Source organism: Mesorhizobium sp. B283B1A (assembly GCF_020165735.1). NCBI lineage: Bacteria > Pseudomonadati > Pseudomonadota > Alphaproteobacteria > Hyphomicrobiales > Phyllobacteriaceae > Mesorhizobium > Mesorhizobium sp. B283B1A. Next base: position 4,585 of record NZ_JAIUIQ010000033.1, on the reverse strand, counting down.
GATGTTGCCGGGATACTGGCTGCGCTCAGCACCTTTCGCCACAGCATGGATCGTCTTGATTCCCAGTTCCTGCTTGGCGGCGTCAAGCACATCGCGATATGCGATGTCCTGCTGGCCTTGGGTTCCGTAGAGGATGACGATCGGTCGCTGCTCTTTACGGTCGATGAGATATTGCAGCATCGAGCGGAACGGCGTGATGCCGATCCCTCCGGCCAGGAACGCGATCTTGGTTTCACGCCGGGCCGGCAGCGTGAAATTGCCGGCCAGTTGCGCGGCGTGGATCGTGCTGCCTGGCTTCATCGTCATCAATTCGCGCTTGAAGGCGCTCGATTGCGGATAGAACTTGACGCCGAGGCGGACTGTTTCCTCCGTCGGAGCCGAGGCGACCGTGAAATAGCGGCGGTTGCCGCGATTGTCGGCGCGATCGAGGCCAAGCGTCCATTCGAGATACTGGCCGGCCTCGAAGGCGAGCTTGCGCGGCGACCGGAATACGAAGTCAAAGCTGTCGACGGCCGACTGCTCGATGCCTTCAAGAGTCAACACGAAGCGTCCTTTGGGGCCTGCCGCATAGGCAAACAGGTTGCCGGCAATCAATGCCAATTCCGGCGTGAAATAGAACGAGCCGATATGGATGTTGGGAGCAAACAGAAAGCCGACGATGGCGGCAAAGGCGATACGCGGCCAACGCATCGTCGGCGCGGTCAGCGGCTCGGTCAGCATCACGAAGGCAAAGAACAGAAGAGGCGACGAACCCAGTGTCTCGGCGAGCGCGGTCCAGTATTGCGATGGATCGCTGGTTGCCAGAATGGTGGCCAGCGCCACGACAACAAAGGTCGAGACAAGATCAAGCCGGCGCAGTTTGCGGACAATGAGCATGCCGCCGAAGAGCACGAGCGGCAGCAGCGGCAGATTGCCACCAACCCACCAGGTGGCTGGTTGGTCGAGCAGCAGCGCGGACAGCGCCACGCCCAGCGCAGCCGGATTGAAAAGATGCTTCCGGCCGATGGCGAGAATGAACTTGGATGATATCGCCCAGATGGACGCGAATGCCACCGCCGCGATCCCCTTGATGTCCGTGACCGCAACCGGATCGAGGATAAGCGCCAGGATGAGCGCGGTGATGTAGACGGACTCGTTATTGGCCGGGACTGCAAATATCCGCGCAAAAACCTTGTTGGTAATCCAGTAGGCCGCCAGCGCCAAAGCCGTCGTGAAGCCGAGTGCAAGCGGGTCATGTGGCACCAGCTTGACGAAGCCGAGCACGAACGCCGCGCTGACCAGTGCGATCAGACAGTAGAGGACCAGCCGATACATGGTCAGGTGATCGAGAAATCGGTCGATGGCTTTGATCATGGCTGGCAAAGGGCTCCGAACCCGGTTGTCGGCGTGGCGCGGCCATTGACGTCGATAAGATAGCCTTCCAGGCCTGCCGTCTGCTCGATAAAGAGAATGCCGTCGCGGCCCATGGCGAAGGCAGCGGTGGCGAACCGGTCGGCGTCGAGCACGTCGGCGCCGATGACGGTCAGGCTGACGATGTCCTGGATTGGGCCACCACTTCCGTGCGGGTTGTAGATGTGTTGATCCCGGACATAGGTTCCGGAGGTCGCCACACCGCGACGGCGGGGATAGACGACCTTTACGATCTCGTCCGCGTTGAAGGGATTGCGGATGCCGACGCTCCAGTCTTGGCCCCGGGCATTCTTGCCGCAGGACTGGATATCGCCGCCCGCTTCGATGAAGAAATCGCTGATGCCGGCCCGTTGAACGATGCCTGCCGCATTGCGGATTGCCCAGCCCTTGACGATGCCGGAAGGATCGAGCGATCCGTCGGGCTTGCGAATATCGAAGTATCCGTCCGTCTCGTCTCTCGTCTGTCTGGCGAGAGCGAGCACTTCCATCATCTCGCCGCTCCAATCGGCGACCGGAACGTCGCCACGGTTGATGGCCGCGATCTCGCTGTCAGCCCGGTATGTACTGAAACGCCGGTCGATATGCTCGAAATAGCCGAAGACCGTGTCGATCAACTCACCGGTCGACGCGCCACCGATGTCGACCGTTATGGGCATGCCCATCAAAATGCGCGTTTCACGCATGGACCTACGACGACGCTTTCTTCAACGCGCCGCGCAGCGACTGGATGAAAGCCCTGCTGGTTAGCGTCGCGCCCGAAATAATGTCGACATTGGCGCTTTGGGCGCTGATCGCTTCGTCGCGCAGCATGGGCAGAGCTTGCCTGTTGATGTTGATGGAGGTGCGGCGGTCGGATGGGTATTTCAGCACTTTCAGCGAGGTAAGCTGCCCGCCCTGTACTAGGGCCTGAATCTGGATGAGGCCGTAGTAGGCATCGGCCGTGGGGCCGGTGTAGACGCCGTCGGCATAGATCTTCATGCCCACTCGGATGACACGTGCCGGCGCATCCCGATATGCTGGCCTCGGCTGCGGGACTGGTATGTAGACGGCGGGAGTTACGGCGAATGAAGGTACCGATGGCGCAGGATCGGAGGCGGCCGGAGCCAGTGCCTGCTCCAGTGGCGCTCGCGACGGTTGTGGTGCCACCTGAACCACTGTTTGCTTGACCGGATCATTTGGCCATTCGGCGGGCGTTGCTATGCCAGCCGTCGTCTCCGGGGCAACCGGGAACCTTGTTCTGAACCGGGGCTCGAGGGGCGCCGGCAAGGTCCGAAGCAGCGGCAAAGTCGCAAAGGGTGCTGGCTCTTTTGGCTGCGCTGAAGGCGCTTCGGCTGCGTCGGCCGGCAGCCCTTCGCCGAGCATATCGTTTGCAGGATCCTTGCCGGCCTGATCCCAGACATAAGCGCCCGAGGCGGCGATCACGAAAAGTGACAAGGCAATCTGTTTCATCGGATGTGTTTCCACGTTGAATCTCGCAGGGCGGGCTATCCGGTCCGCTTGGAAGGCAATATCCCACGACCAAGCTGACAACTGGCTGTCAGCCTAGGCCGAGCTGCGAGGTGCCGTTAAACCTCATGGTGGGGACGGCAAATTGATTTGTCCTGGATCAACATGGTCGCATAAGCAGCGAGGTAGAAAGGTTCTCAAGCGAGGTAGCTACCTATGACTGTTGCCAACGAGCCGGCGAGATACACCGGAATCCAGATAGTGCTGCATTGGACAATCGCGGTGCTAGTCGTCCTGCAGCTTGTAATCGGCGAGGACATCAAGCCGGCTTACCGGGCGTTCTCACGCGGCGCCGGGCCTGCGGCTGGCGACGTCTTCAACGCGAACATTCATGTCTATGTCGGTCTGGCCGTTCTGGTGCTGGCGATCTGGCGGCTCGCGGTCCGTCTACGGCATGGCGTGCCTGCGGCGCCGCCCGAAGAAAGCGTCCTGTTGAAGCGGATTGCCGCAGCCGCCCATTTCCTGCTGTATCTTTTCATTTTCGGGATGCCGATTACCGGGGCACTGGCATGGTACTTCAGCTTTGGAGCGATGGGGGAGATTCATGAACTCGCCAAGCCGGTGATCATCATTGTCGTCGGCCTCCATGCCGCAGCAGCGCTGTGGCAACATTTCTATGTGAAATCGGATGTGCTGGTCAGGATGCTGCGACCTGCCGGACGGCGCGCGCCGTGATTTCATGAGCCGGCTGCACAATGAAAACCACCTTATATCCCGCGTCGGCTGGTTGCGCGCCGCAGTGCTCGGCGCCAATGACGGCATTGTGTCGACGGCTAGCCTCATCGTTGGCGTGGCGGCGGCCGATGCCGCGGCCTCCAATGTTCTGGTTGCCGGCGTAGCCGGACTGGTCGCCGGCGCGATGTCGATGGCGGCCGGCGAGTATGTCTCGGTCAGTTCGCAGTCCGATACCGAACAAGCCGACCTTGCGCGTGAGAAAGGGGAACTGTCGACGCAGCCAGATTTCGAGCGACAGGAGCTTGCGGAGATCTATGTCAAACGTGGGTTGGAGCCAACGCTTGCCTTTCAGGTCGCCGACCAATTGATGGCGAAGGACGCGCTTGGCGCCCACGCTCGTGACGAACTCGGTATTTCAGAGGTGACGACGGCTAGACCGATCCAAGCTGCGCTGTCGTCTGCGGCTGCATTTTCGGTTGGCGCGGCCATGCCATTGGCGATGGCACTTGTTTCGCCGGCCGCCTGGCTTGCCGCAACGGTGTCTGTTGCCTCGCTCTTGTTCCTGGCAGTGCTGGGTGCCATTGGGGCCAAGGCCGGCGGCGCCAATGTGCTGAGGGCAACAGTCCGTGTCACATTCTGGGGTGCGTTTGCCATGGCGCTGACGGCCGGCATCGGTGCCGTCGTTGGTACTGCCGCCATCTGAGCCAGTGTGCGATTCTAGATTTCATCGACGGCGCGAGCCGAGACCCTCAAGGTCCAGCCATCTGTCGGTGCCAAGCGGCATGGACCCGTCTCGGCACACTGCATACCGGCGGCTGTTCGAACGGGTAGTGTGCTGAGAGTTCTGCAAATTCGCTGAGAGAGGGCGGTCTAGCCGCCGCGTCTCTTTGTAAGTCTCTGATACTTATTGAGAAATTTGGTAGCGGGAGACCGCTGCATCGTAAAACCCACTATTGAAGAAGCGCTTTTTCGCTATCGGCGGCGATCAGTCGGG
>NZ_JAIUIQ010000032.1:0-72917 GCF_020165735.1 Mesorhizobium sp. B283B1A | reverse complement strand
CCCCCCCCCCCCCCCCCCCCACACATTTCTACCAGTGGCGGTGCCAGCGGTGCCAATGGCGATGCGGATGCCAGACATGGTAGCCCGGGCCGACGATAAAGGGTCGCACGACGACGCGGTTCGGCACGCAGCGACCCCAACGGTTCGGATGCCAGCCTATCCCGCAACCCCAGCGGACGTGCTCCACCAGGGCGGGAGCCGCCGGTTTGGTGACCGACACGATCGGCATTGCATTGGACGTCGCGGCTGCCGCGACGGTTCCACTAACGGCCAGGACAGCAGCAGCTGCATACTGTGTCAGACGGTTCATCGTTGAACTCCGAGTGCTCGAGTTGGAAGATTGCCTGCCGCATCATGCGATCGGCCAGGCTTGGCCCTTCCCTCATTAAACGGCGTCAAAACCGTTTCCCGTCGGTCGTCACGGCGATTTTTTTGGCGCGGCGGCGGCGCGGCGTTCGACATGGCGCAGCAGCGCCTGCGCCAGCACGCTCCGGTTTTCGGGTGACGTATTCGCCGCGAAGCCGACAATTGCCTGTTCAAGCCGGGTGCGTACGGTCACATCGGCGTTGCGTGCGCGTTCGAGTGCAGCGGACAGGGCCGTGGCGTCCACAACGGGCTGCTGCAACAGCTGCGCTGCCTCTTGCCTTGCCTGCTGGCCATCGAGAATGATCTGACGGGAGTCCATGCGGACCTGGCGCAGCGTCCTGCGGAGTGCCTTGCGGTCCTTGTCGGGAAGCCGGCCGCTGGCCGATTCCAGCGAGTAACCCGGGCCTGCCCTGGCATTCCTCAGCCAGACGGCGCCGCTGACGAGGGCGCCGGCCAGAAAGACGTTCAGTACAATCGAAGCGATGACCAGACCACGGATCCAGCGCGTGCTCATAGGCTCTCCTCGCTGTTTTCTCCGTCGGGCCCGGCATCGCCGAACGCCGTCGCATTGGCATCGAGTACATAGTGGTCGGGCTGAACCTCCGGCGTGACGACGGTCACCAGCGCCAGCCCCGCGACGGCGCCGGCAAGACCGATGCCCGCAAGTCCCATCCCCAGCCACCAGAACCGCTGGCGCCGACGCCACGTGAGATGTTGGCCGGCAGTCCGCAGGATGGCGTCGTGCAGCGCCTTGCCGGGGTGCGGGACGCTGTAGCGGTCGAGCAGGGCATCGAGCCTGCCGGCGTGCCCCGAAATGGCCTGGCCCGCCTCGCTTGAAGCGAACACGGTCGCCGCCTCGCGTTCAACCTGCGGCCATCGGCGCAAGTCGCTGCCATAGGCCGCGGCCAGTGTCGCGAAGCGCTTGGCGTCCATCGCCTGACTGTTCTCTTCGGTCATCTGTTTTCCCCTTGCCCAAAGGTGCCGCGTGCCCCGCGCGGTGTCGCAACGATGGAAACCGGTGCCCAGCCAGCAAGGCGCGACGGAAGCCGCGCATTCGTGGTCGTGCGTTTCTCGGTCATGGCCTTCTCAGTCATGGACACCATCCCTGGCCAGGATCATCTGCAAGGCCCGCCGGCCGCGCGAAAGCAGGCTTTCCAAGGCATCGACGCTGATCTCCAGGGTCGCGGCCGCCTCTATGTTCGACATCTCCTGGTAGTAGACCAGGACGATCGCCTCGCGCTGGCGCGGCGCGATCGCCTGCAGGGCCTGCTCGATGCGAAACGCGTCTTCCCGCGGATGGGCGTCGGGAAGCGGCGCCGGGTCGGCCACGTCCGGCACAGCGTCGGTCACCCATTCGCGGCGCCGACGCAGCCGGTCGTAGCACAGGTTGAGCGTCACCCGATGGATCCAGGTGTCGAAGCGTGCATTGCCGCGCCGCCAGCTCGATGCATGACGCCAGATGCGCACGAAGGTTTCCTGCGCGACATCCTCGGCCTCCGCCGCGTCGCCCAGCATGCGCGCGGCAAGCGACAGGATGCGCGGCAGCTTGCGCGCGACGAGCGTCTGCACCGCCGCGGGATCGCCAGCACCGACCCGACGAACCAACTCCTCGTCCGGATCGGCGCTCATCGGCTGGCGCGCTCCCGATATTCATCACGCTTCATGGCCTCTTGGTCATTGCTCCGGCTTGGGAGCGGATTTGTGGCCTGGCCTCTCGTCGGCTGTCAGAACGCCATCGCCATTCTTGTCCAGTTTGGCGAAGCGCTTGGCGAAGAAGGCATCGAGTTCGGCGCGATCGATGAAGCCGTCATGGTTGGAATCGACGCGCGCGAAGGATTTGGCGGGATCGGCCTTGCCGTTGTGCTTGGCCTGAAAGGCCTCCCACTCCGACAGGCTGATCTTGCCGTCGCCGTCCGTGTCGGCAGCCATGATCGCCTTCTCCCGCCGCTTCTGGAACTTGGCCAGGGTGAGGTCGGGCTTGGCCTTCGGCGCGGCGGGGACGGCAGCCGGCGGCGTGGTGGCAGCGGGCGCGGCGGCAGGCGGCGTGGTGGTTGGGGGCGCGTCGGCTGGGGGCTGCGTCGCCGTCTGGGCGAAAGCGGCCACGGTCAGCAGGCTCAAGGCAGCGGCAAGGATCGAACTGCGTATCATGGTTCGGCGTCTCCGGTTGGCGCGTTGGCCACGGCCTGTGCCGAGGTCACGCTTCAACCGTTAAACGCCGCGACGGCGGAAATCCGTCGGTCGCCCTGTGCCGATCATGCCGAATGTCGGCGACACCGCGACAGCGCTGGTTCCGAGAGCGGTGGGAATACCCCTGATCCGGCCCCTTCTGGGACAGGAATTATGTCGATTGGTCGTCGGGCACCAACTGGTCCGATTTGAAACCCGCATGTTGCGGGGTCCAGACGTCGCCTTCCTTGTTGAACCAATGGCACAGATACACGCCGGAAGCGGCACCGTCGCTGACCGTCATCTTCGGGCCTCCCGACTTCAGCTTGACGACGTCTCCGGTCTTGAAAGTGTTGGGCATTTTCGACCTCCCATGCTGACGTCCGAGTGTCCCACCAAACCTTTGTCTCGACAATGGCGGACATGCTTTGCCTGGCTTGTAAACGCACTGCTAGGCGTAGCCGGCCGCTTTCTCCGGATACTGCACAGCAGTCCGTTATGTAACGGCACATCAATCTGCGATCTTGCCCAACGTGTCGGCGACGACCGCACCGCGCTTGCCCATCGGCAGCGGCGGCCCTGTGGTCGAGTCGATGGCCGTCTGGTGCTCCATCTCCGCATTGATCGCGGCGCCGACGATCAGAATGATGACGGAGATCCATGTCCACATCATCAAGCCCACGACCGCGCCCAGCGATCCGTAAGTCGCGTTGTAATTGGCAAAACGTTGCAGGTAAAACGAGAAAAGCCATGATGCAGCGACCCAAATCACGGTGGCTATCACGGCTCCCCAGCTAAGCCATCGCCACTTCGCATGTTCCCGGCTTGGTCCGAAACGGTAGAGCAGGGAAACGCCGGTCAGCATGGTGGCGATCAGGATCGGCCATCGAGAAACCGCGACCAGCGTCTCCGTCCAGGCATCAAGATAGAAGCAGCGCAACAGCGCCGGGACGACGCCCACCGTCAGCAACAGCACGATTCCGATCAGCAGGGCTCCGACCGTGAACAGGATCGACATCAGGTTGAGCGTGATGAAGCTGCGTTTTTCGCGCTCTTCATAGGCGATGTTCATGGCATCGAAGAGTGCCTTCATGCCGCTGTTGGCGCTCCAAAGCGCGATGCCAAGGCCGATGAAGAAACCGGTTCCCAGCGCACTCGGCTTCTCTCTGGCCAAAGCCTGCAGCTGATCGCGAATGAGGTCGAGCCCGCCCGACGGCAGCAAGCCGCCGAGATAAGCGACATGATCGGCCACCGTGACGGGGTCCGCGACAAAACCGTAAATCGAGATGAATGCCGCCAGTGCCGGGAACAGAGCCAAGAGCAGATAGAAGGTGGCGCCAGCCGCCACCAACAGAACCCGGTCCTTGTTGAATTCGTCCCAGAGCCGCCAGAAAATATCTTTCCAGCCGAGCCGTGGGATCTGTGATGGCCGATCCGCGTCGCGGCCCCGGTCCGTTTGGTGCGATTTCAGGCTCGTTTTGCCGTCTTCGCTCGTCGATGAGGCCCGACCGGCGGCTTCTGCGTCCATCAACGAGGATCGCTCGCCTGTCGTTCTCGGGCTTCTTTTCGCCTTGGAAGCCACTGTGCGCCCCTTGTTCAGCAACTCCATAACGTCGGGGCGGCGCACCTGTTCCGGCGCGTCCCACGTCAATGCGCAGCAGCGTTCCGCGCAATTTCTGGCCGGAGATAAAGGTGAAGCTTGGTGCCGCTTGCGTGACTCGAACACGCGACCCCCGCATTACGAATGCGGTGCTCTACCAACTGAGCTAAAGCGGCCCGGGAGGCCGAAGCCATCCAAGATGGGCTGGGTGATAGACGCAACCGGCCGCGAATTCAAGATGCGACTTGGCAAATCATTGAGGAGCGTCCATGGGATGAAAACCGGGTTCACGCATCCCCAAGCGTGAAAATCGCCGCGATATTCCGATTTTGTTTGCCGGAATATCGCGAAGATGGACTTTGGACAGCCCGTCGAGGCAGAATGCGGCTGCCCGCCCGTTGATTGATTGGTCGCCTGCGGCTAACCATCACGCCAGGTTAGGCGATTTGCAGAGGGATTTCGCTTGGACGCGATCGAAAAAGCGATCCGGAACGCCTTGGAAAAGGGCAATGCCGAGGACCGCGCGTTCCGCGAGCGGGTCTACCGGTCGGCCTTTGCCGCGCTCGACCGTGCGCTCCAGGCCAATCCCGGCGTGACCGTGGAGATGGCCATCAAGCGCCGCAAGTCGATCCAGGCGACAATCACCGAAATCGAATCCGAGTTCCTGCCGGCGGTGCCGGATGTTGGCCTGGAGGTCGACGCACCGGCGGCCGAGCCCGCGCCCGGTGCAGCGCCCGCGATCGAGATCGGCGACAAGTCGCCATCGCCCGCTGCCGCCGTCGACAGCCCCGCGCAGCCCGCGTCCGACGCGCCGCGCTCGCGCGTGCTGCCGGTCGTCCCCGACATCATGCCGGACGCGACGCTCCCCGGTGCGCCGGCCATCGACATGTCCGTCCCCGCCACGTCCGGTGCCGCGACGGAAGTGGCGCCCGACCGCGACGAGCGGCGCATTCGCGGACGCCGCTTGCCGCTGACCGCCATCTTCCTCACGGTGACCGTGCTTGCGGCCGTAGGCATCGGCTTGTTTTTCGCCATGCAGACCGGCGTGTTCAAGACGGCGGCGCAGCTCGATACGGCGCCACCTGAAGCGCCGCCAACGGTCGAGGACGATGATTTCGCCCCGGCCGATGGCGCCAACGCACCGGCAAAGCCGGGGTCCGCGGACCAGTCGCGCGACTGGATCAATGTTTTCTCGCCGACCGACCCGACGCATGTCGCCGCTCCCTCGGACGCCAAGGCCGAGGTGATGAAGGACGACAGCGGGCCATTCCTGCGCATTCAGTCCGGCGCCTCCGGTTCGGCGGTTGCCTTCGACGTTGGGCAAGGCGTGCTGGAGAAACTCGCCGGCAAGCACGCCGTGTTCGACATCCTCGCCCGCGCCAAGGACGGCAAGGACACGCAAATCTCCATCGACTGCAATTTCGGCGAGCTTGGCGATTGCGGCCGCAAGCGCTACGCGGTCGGCCAGCAGCGCAACGAATATCTGTTCGACGTGAAGTTCCCCGACAAGCGTCCAGGCTCGGCCGGAACCATCGCCATCAATTCCGATTTCGACAAGCAGGGCAAGGCGGTCGATGTCTACGAGATCCGCGTCTCGATCGAGCCCTGAACGGAAGCTTCAGCCGTAAAGTGCTCTATCGGTCGAGCAGTGCCTGCAGCGTCTCGATTCGGTCGGCCTCGTTGGCTGGCTTGTCCCAGCGCAGCCGCGAAATGCGGGGAAAGCGCATGGCGACGCCGGATTTGTGCCGGGTCGAGCGGTTGAGCCCTTCGAAGGCGACTTCCAGCACCAGCCCGTTGTCGCGGTCGGCCCGCACCGAGCGCACCGGCCCGAAGCGCTCGACCGTGTTGTCGCGGACATATTTGTCGATCTGCCTCAGCTCCTCGTCGGTGAAGCCGAAATACGCCTTGCCGACCGGCACCAGTTCCTCCTCGCCCTCGGCTCCGGACCATACGCCGAACGTGTAGTCCGAGTAGAAGCTCGACCGCTTGCCATGGCCGCGCTGAGCATACATCAGCACCGCGTCCACCGTATGCGGGTCGCGCTTCCATTTGAACCATGGGCCTTTCGGCCGGCCGGCGACATAGGTCGAATCCCAGCGCTTGAGCATCACCCCTTCGATGATCGGGTGCGGCGGCGCCCGGCGCAAATCCTCCAGCGCCTGCCAGTCGGTGAAGTCGACGAAGGGCGACAGATCGAATCGGCTTGGGTCGAGCGTTCCCATGAAGGCTTCGAGGCGGGTGCGTCGTTCGCGGAACGACAATCCGCGCAGATCCTCGTGGCCGATCTGCAGCAGGTCGTAGCAGCGCATGAAGGCCGGGTATTGCTGCTGCATCTTCGGGGTCACCGTCTTGCGGTTCAGCCGCTGCTGCAGGTCCGAAAAGGTTCCTGTCGCCTCTCTGGGATCGCCGACCAGCAGCTCGCCATCGAGCGTCGCGGAGAAATTCATGGCGTCCGCGAGGTCGGGAAAGGCGCCAGAGACATCGTCTCCGGTGCGCGAATAGAGCCGGCGGACGCCGCCTTCGGCCACCGCCTGGACGCGGATGCCGTCCCATTTCCATTCCGCCGCATAGTCGGCGGGATCAAGCTTTTCGAGATCGCCGTCACCGATCGGGTTCGACAGCATCACCGGGCGGAACAGCGCCAATGCGGTGTTGCGCGGTTTGTCGGCCTTGCCCTCGAGCCAGGCGAACAGCGCCGTGTAAGGCGGCGACAGCCCGTGCCAGAGCTCCTCGATCTCGGCGACATCGACCTTGCCGAAATCCGCCAGCGCCTGTTTGGCGAGCCGCGCCGACACACCGATGCGCAGGCCGCCGGTGACCAGCTTGATGATAGCAAAACGCGCCGAAATGCCGGCGCTGTCGAGCAGCCCCGCGAGTATCTTCGGGCCGTCGGAGCGGCTCGCCGCCTGCAGTTTCGCCACGACCTCGCCAAGCGTCGGCTCACGGTTCGGGATGTACCCCGGTGTCTGCGGCCAGACCAGCGACACCGTCTCGGCGAGATCGCCGACATAGTCGTAGGAATAGCCGAACAGCACCGGGTCCATGCGTTCGGTGACCAGGGTGCGCAGCATCGCCGGCTTGATCGCCGCTATGTTGAGATCGCCTGTGATGGCCGCCAGCGCCAGGCCGCGGTCCGGGTCCTCGACGCTGCGGAAATAGTCGGTCAGCAAGGTCAGCTTGCCATTGCGCGACGGCGTCAGCACCACGCGGTCGAGAAGCTCGGCGAAGCGGTTCATCGGCGTGAGGACCACGCCAACGATAGAGGTTTGCGTTCTGTGGCGCCCCCCTCTGTCCTGCCGGACATCTCCCCCTCAAGGGGGGAGATCGGCCGCTTCGCCGGCTGCGCCTTGCTTGCGGCGCTGAAGATTGGCGAAAACGGCGATGATATCCAATCTCCCCCCTTGAGGGGGAGATGGCCGGCAGGCCAGAGGGGGGCGCCGTGGAACGCTGCATCAACGATTGTTCTCATGCTCAATCGCCCTCGTCCTCATACCCCACCAGATGCAGCGGTCTCGCCGCGATGCCTTCCAGCTCGCACCAGCGCACCAGTGCTTCTTCGCGGCCATGGGTGACCCAGATCTCCCCGGCGCCGGTCTCCTTTATGGTGGCGGTGAGTTCGTCCCAGTCGGCATGGTCAGAGATGATCAGCGGCAGTTCGACGCCGCCCTGCTTGGCGCGCTGGCGGATGCGCATCCAGCCTGACGCGAAGCATGAGATCGGATCGGGAAAACGCCGCGCCCAGCGGTCGGCGAAGGCCGCCGGCGGGCCGACGACGATGGCGCCGGCAAAATCCTTCTTGCCGTCTTCCACCGTCGCCGGTTCGAGCATCCCCAGCTCGATACCCTGGCTCTGATAATAGTCGCTGAGCTTGGCCAGCGCGCCATGGATATAGAGCGGCCTGTCGTAGCCAGCGTCGCGCAACAGCCGCATCACTCGCTGCGCCTTCCCCAACGCATAGGCGCCGACCAGATGCGAGCGCTCCGGGAATTGCGCGGCCGATTTCAGCAGGCGGGCGATCTCCTCCGTATCGGGCGGATGGCGAAACACCGGCAGGCCGAAAGTCGCCTCGGTGATGAACACGTCGCAGCGGATCGGCTCGAACGGCGCGCAGGTCGCATCCTTCTGCCGCTTGTAGTCGCCGGAGGCGACGATGCGCGTGCCCTGATAACCGACGCATATCTGCGCCGAACCCAGCACATGGCCGGCCGGATGGAAGCTGACGTCGACGCCGTTGAGGACGATCGTCTCGCCAAGCCGTGCCGCTTGGGTGGTTCCGGCAAAATCCTCGCCGTAGCGCAGGCCCATGATGTCGAGCGTCTGCCGCGTCGCCAGCACCGAGCGGTGGCCGGAGCGCGCATGGTCGGAATGGCCATGCGTGATCAGGGCCCGGTTCACCGGCCGCACCGGATCGATGAAGAAATCGCCCGGCGGACAGTAGAGGCCCTCGGGCCGGGGTTGAAGCAGGTCGCTGACGCGCATCGCTCCAAGATAGGATATAATTCCGCCACGGGAAGCCTGTTGCCGGAGACTGCTGACTCCCCCGCAAAACATGCCTGGCCAGTTCAATTCGGCTCTTGTTTGCTCTACAGAGGCGATGGCTGGCGGTTCTGCCGGTGGAATCCATCATCATGAAGCCGCTTCAGACCTCGTCGGGCGATTTGAACGCTGATCGCCGTGCCGATTATGCCGAAATGCTCTTTGCCTCCGGCGATCACGCCCAGGCGGCCGAACTGCTGCTCGGCGCGCTGGAACTGGCACCAAGATGGGCGATGGGCTGGTTTCGCCTTGGCGAGATGCAGCAAACCTCAGGCAGGGCCGACCTGGCCGCGCAGGCCTGGGCGACGTCGCTGAAGCTCGATCCGGCGGACCGCCAGGGCGCATCCCTCAAGCTGCAGCTGATCGGCAGGGGCCCTGCGGCCCCGGCGCCGCCGAGTGCCTTCGTCGAAACCCTGTTCGACCACTATGCCGAAACCTTCGAGACGGCGCTGGTCGACAAGCTCGGCTACCGGCTGCCCGAGTTTCTTGAACGACAGATACGCAAGGCAAGGCCGGGCCGCTTCCGCCTGGCGCTCGACCTTGGCTGCGGCACCGGGCTGATGGGCGAGCGGCTGAGACCGATCGTCGGCCGGCTGGAGGGGTTCGACATCTCAGCCGCGATGCTGAGGAAGGCGCGGGCAAAAGGCATCTATGACGCGCTGGTGAAGGCGGATCTGCAGGGGTTCTCCTATTCGGGTGACAAGGCCGATCTGGTGACGTCGGCCGATGTGCTCATCTATGTCGGTCGGCTCGAAGCCTTGGTGGAGACGGTCGCCGGCCTGCTTGCCGACGGCGGCCTGTTTGCCTTCTCCGTCGAAAGCATGGCGGAGGCCGGCGACTTCGCGCTGCAGCCGTCGCGGCGCTACGCCCATTCGCAAGCCTATGTCAGGCGCACGCTCGAGGCCAACGGGCTTTCGGTCCTGGCGCTGGAGCCGACGACCATCCGGCTGGACCGCCATGAGCCTGTCAAAGGGCTGGCCGTTGTGGCAGGGAAGGCTTACGCCGCCTGAAGTGCATGATGTTGGTGCGGTGATCCTGCTCTCGTGCGTGCGGCTGCGAAAAAAAGTCTGATTTGCGTGCGCGACTGATATTTGCGATCTGGTCGCATCAGGCGGGATATCAGGAGGAGCATTTCAGATGCGCTGGAACATGATGATCTTGGCGTCTTGCCTGGCAACAGCCGGCTGCGTGGGCAATTCGATGTCCGAGCGGCAGGACGCCAACATAGAGTCCTCCCTGCAGTATGACAGCGTGCCGTGCGATCAATTGCTGGCGCGGCGCAATGGATTGGCGCAGCAATACAACCTTCCAACGACCGCAAAACCGACCTTTTACAATCCCGCAATGGGCTTCGGCCCATTCACGCCCGACATGCGCTCCAAGGCCAAGCGCGACAGCGACCAGGCATCCGGCGAGATCGATGCCATGAACCGGTCGATCGAGCGCCGCGACTGCGGCAAGCCGGACAAGCAGAAGAAGTTCGCCCTGCCCAGCTAATCGCAGGCAGCAGGCCGCGTCTTCGCAAGGGTGTCATCGTATGAAACTCTCGGACCTTGGAGACCGCATATGCATCCTGGGGCCGTCCAACAGCGGCAAGTCGACCCTGGCCGACGCGATTGCCCGCAAGCGTGGCCTGGAGCCCATTCACCTCGACCTGCTTCATCATCTGCCCGACACCGACTGGGAACCGCGTCCAAAGGCCGAATTCATCGCCTCGCATGACGCCGCGATTGCCGGCGAGCGCTGGGTGATGGACGGAAATTACTCGATCTGCATGCCGCAACGCTTTCAGCGGGCGACGGGACTGATCCTGCTGGATATCTCCACGCCGGCAAGCCTGCTGCGTTATTTCAGGCGAACGCTGTTCGAGAAGGAGAGGCGCGGTGCCCTGCAGGGCGGGCGCGACAGTGTCAAATGGGACATGATCCACCATATTGCCGTGACCACGCCGAAAAATCGCGAACGCTACCAGACGTTGTTCGAACAGACAGACCTGCCAAAGTTGCGGTTGTCTTCCATCAAGGCGATCAAGCAATGCTTCCGCAAGTGGGATCTGGCCAGATGAGGATGGTCCCCGGCTAATACCCCGCCTTGCGGTCCACCAGGTTGTCGAGCTTTTCGCCGCGCTCGAAGGCGTCCATCTGGCGCAGCATGATCGGCGCCAGGTGGACCGGGTCCGAGGTTGCCGCGGCGTGCGGCGTCACGAACACCTTTGGGTGTTTCCACAGCGGACTGGTTTTCGGCAGCGGTTCGACCTCGAACACGTCGAGGCTCGCTTCCTTCAACGTGCCGTCGTCCAGCGCCCGCGCGATGTCGGCGTCCTTCTGCAGGCGGCCGCGTCCGGCATTGATCAGCACCGAGCCGCCGAGACCGTTGCGTTTCCTCAGTTCCTTCAGCACGCCGTAGTTGATGATGCCTTGCGTGTCCGGCGTCAGCGGCAACAGCACCACCAGTATATCGGTCGCCTTGAGGAAGGGGATCAATCCGGCCTCGCCGCAATAGGTCGCCACGCCTGCCATCGGCCGGTCGGTGCGCGACCAGCCATTGACCGCGAAGCCGAGCGACAACAGCACCGAGGCCGCGGCGCGGCCGAGATTGCCGAGCCCCATGATGCCGACGGAAATGTCGCCGGCCGCCCTCTGCTGCGGCTCGTGCCAGATTTTCTTCTGCTGCTGCGAACGGTAGAGCATGCCCTGGCGATGATGGTCGAGCACCCGCCAGACGACATATTCGGTCATGTGCTGGGTGAGGTTGTCGGCGACGACCCTGACGACAGGCACGTCGGGCAGGCCGGGATCGGCGAAGACATGGTCGACGCCGGCGCCGATCGAGAAGATGGCGCGCAGATTGGGCAGCGACGACAACAGGTTGGCCCTCTGCTTCCACACCACCGCATAGGTGATCGATGGATCCTTGGCGCCGTCCGGCTCCAGCACCACTTCGCGCTCGGCCGACAACAGGTCGCGCCAGCGCTGTGGATGAAAGCCGGTAACGGCAAGCAGGATGCGGCCTTTTTCCATCGCGGTCTTTCAGTCTCTCTCTATGCAGTCACTGGCTGACAATGCCGACCGGAGCGGTCTCTATCTTGAAGGCCGCCGCAATCAGCGCCCGAGTATAGTCGGTTTGCGGATTTCCAAAAATCTGTTCGGAAGGACCGGCTTCGACGATCTGGCCGTTGCGCATGACGATGACGTCGTTGGCCAGCGCCCGGATGACCTTGAGGTCGTGGCTGATGAAGAGATAGGCGAGGTCGTGCTTGGCCTGCAGGCTGCGCAGGAGGTCGACGACCTGCGCCTGCACGCTCATGTCGAGCGCCGATGTCGGCTCGTCCAGCATGACGAAGCGCGGGTTGAGCACCATGGCGCGCGCGATGGCGACGCGCTGGCGCTGGCCGCCGGAGAACTCGTGCGGATAGCGGTTGCGGGTCGCCGGATCGAGCCCGACCTCCTTCAGCACGGCCGCCACCTTGTCGTCGCGCTCGTCGGGCGACAGCTTCGGTTCGTGGATCTTCAGGCCTTCCTCGATGATCTCGGCGATCGACATGCGCGGGCTGAGGGAACCGAACGGATCCTGGAAGACGATCTGCAATTCGCGCCTGAGCGGCCGCATCGCGTTGAAGGTGAGCTGGTTGATGTCGCGCCCGTTGAACTGGATGGTTCCCGTCGACGAGATCATGCGCGCCAGCGCCAGGCCGAGAGTCGTCTTGCCGGAGCCGGATTCGCCGACCACGCCCAGCGTCTGGCCGGCGCGCACGGTGACATCGATGCCGTCGACCGCCTTCACATGGTCGACGGTGCGGCGGAAGAAGCCCTGCTTGATCGGAAACCAGACCTTGATGTCCTTGCCGGTCATGACCGGCTTGGCGTCGGCATTGGCCGCCGGCGGCTTGCCCTTCGGCTCGGCGGCCAGAAGGTGACGAGTATAGGGGTGCTGCGGGTTGGCGAAGATGTCCTTGGTCGGTCCGGTCTCGACGATCTTGCCCTTGGTCATCACGCAGACCCGGTCGGCGATCTTGCGCACGATGCCGAGATCATGGGTGATGAACAGCATCGACATGCCCTTGCGGCTCTTCAAGCCCGCGAGCAGTTCGAGGATCTGCGCCTGCACGGTGACGTCGAGTGCTGTCGTCGGCTCGTCGGCGATCAGGAGTTCCGGCTCGTTAGCAAGCGCCATGGCGATCATGACGCGTTGGCGCTGGCCGCCCGACAGCTGGTGAGGGTAGGCGTCGAGCCGCTTCTGCGGATCGCGGATGCCGACCTCGTTGAGCAGCGCCAGCGTGCGCGCCTTGGCCGGGCGGTCGGCCATGCCCTGGTGCAGCTTCAGGATCTCGACGATCTGCTGCTCGATCGTGTGCAGCGGATTGAGCGAGGTCATCGGCTCCTGGAAGATCATGGTGATCTTGTTGCCGCGCACCTGGCGCAATTGCTTCTCGTTCATGGCGAGGAGGTCGGTGCCCTGGAACAGGATCTTTCCCGAGGGGTGGCTGGCGCTGGGATAGGGCAACAGCTTCAGCACCGACAGCGCCGACACCGATTTGCCGGAGCCGGATTCGCCGACCAGCGCCACCGTCTCGCCCTTGGCGATGTCGAACGAGATGTGGTCGACGGCGACAGACTGGCCGCCGCCCTGGCCGAAGGCGACGCTGAGGTCGCGAACGGAGAGCAAAGAAGCAGTCATGTATCAACTTCCGCTATGATCTTATCAACGGCAGAAATGTCCGGTCGAATGATCGAAATTTGCGCTGTCAATTGGGGAGGGACAAGCCGATTTGGTGTGACAGAATAGGCATCCTTCAATCTGGTATCGGCAGTCAGAAATTGTGTGCACCCGAAATGCATCGCCGTCGAAAGATGAATAGCATCCGGCAGCCTGAGAGAAATGAACTGCGAGCGAAGCTGTGCTGCGTGCCAGAGAACCTCGCGAGTTACCGCCCCAATCGAGACAAAGGCGTTACCAATCGAGATATTGTCATAGAGTTCGACAAGCGGCTCATTGCCCTTGTTCAGAGGGTCAACCATCAACTCCGCCAGCACGAGCTCGCTTGTCGCGAGGAAAGGCCGCTTTCTGCCCTCGTTCAGTGAAATGAGCTGAAGCAGTTTTTTTGCCAGAGCATCGTTATTTTCGAAAGCGTAGATGAAAATGTTCGTATCGACGTAAAGCCGGAAGGCGGCCATCAATCCTCCCACTCATCGCGGAGGGCACGAACACGCGCAACGGCCTCTTCGAGACTTGTTCCCGCCGCGTTGGCCTGCGCATTCCGCATAAGTTCAAGCAACTGTTTGTGGCCGAGAGGCCGCTCGGCTTCCTCTTCCACCGTCACCTTAACCGAGGCAGTCAAAGCTATACCCTCTCGCAGCTCATCCGGGAGTTTGGATGCGGGGTAATGCTCAAGGATGACCTTATTCACAACTCGGTCCTTTCGTGGGCACGCTACGCTCATTTTCGTTCAAAACAGCCACACTGAGAATATATCATGGTGAATGCCGGTCCGCATCGTTGTCATCTGAACGTCTTGCGCGGATCGAAGGCGTCGCGCGTCGCCTCGCCGACGAAGACCAGCAGCGACAGCATCAGCGAGATGACGACGAAGCCGGAAATGCCGAGCCACGGCGCATTGAGGTTGCGCTGCGCCTGCTTGAGCAGTTCGCCCAGCGACGCCGAGCCCGGCGGCAGGCCGAAGCCGAGATAGTCGAGCGACGTCAGCGTCGAGATCGAGCCACTGAGCAGGAACGGCAGGAAGGTCAATGTCGCCACCATGGCGTTGGGCAACAAATGCCGGAACATGATGGTGCGGTTGGGCACGCCGAGCGCGCGGGCCGCGTTGACATATTCGAAATTGCGGGCGCGCAGGAATTCGGCCCGCACCACGCCGACCAGCGCCACCCAGGAAAACAGCAGCATCAGCCCGAGCAGGATGAAGAAACCCGGCGGCAGGATGGCGGCGACGATGAGCAGGAGATAGAGCACCGGGATCGCCGACCAGATTTCGATGAAGCGCTGGAACAGGAGATCCGTCCAGCCGCCGAAATAGCCCTGCAGGGCGCCGGCGCCGACGCCGATCAGGGCCGAGCCGGCGGTCAGGGTCAGGCCGAACAGCACCGAGATGCGAAAGCCGTAGATGACCCGTGCCAGCACGTCGCGCGCCTGGTCGTCGGTGCCCAGCCAGTTCCAGTTGCCGACATTGCAGGCCGGATCTGCGGCACCTTGCGGATACTGGTTGCAGCGCGTCTTGGCGTCATATTCCCACGATGGCTTGGCGGGTGCTGCTTCCGGAATGGCGTTGTTGACGGTCTGGTAGGAGTAGCGCACCGGCGGCCAGATCATCCAGCCATGGGCGTTGATCTCGTCCTGGATGACCGGGTCGCGATAATCGGTGACGGCATAGAAGCCCCCGAACTTTTCCTCGGGATAGGCGACCAGCACCGGAAACAGGATCTCGCCCTTGTAGGAGGCGATGATCGGTTTGTCGTTGGCGATGAATTCGGAAAACAGCGACAGCACGAACAGGACGAGAAATATCCACAGCGACCAGTAGCCGCGCTTGTTGGCCTTGAAATTCTGCAGGCGGCGCTTGTTGAGCGGCGACAGAAACGGCCGTGGCATCCGCTCCGGCACCACGCCTGCGGTAACGCTCGCCTCCGACATCAGACGTCTCTCCGCTCGAAATCGATGCGCGGATCGACCCAGGTGTAGATGAGGTCGGACAGCAATCCGATGAACAGCCCAAGCAGCGAGAAGATGTAGAGGTTGGCGAACACCACCGGATAGTCGCGCTCGACCACCGACCGGAAGCCGAGCAGGCCGAGGCCGTCGAGCGAGAAGATGTTCTCGATCAGGAGCGAGCCGGTGAAGAAGGCCGAGATGAAGGCGCCGGGGAAGCCGGCAATGACGATCAGCATGGCGTTGCGGAAGACGTGGCCGTAGAGCACCTGCCGTTCCGAAAGGCCCTTGGCGCGGGCTGTCACCACATACTGCTTGCGGATTTCTTCCAGGAACGAGTTCTTGGTCAGCAGCGTCGTCGTGGCGAAAGCCGACAGCACCAGCGCCGTCAGCGGCAGGGTCATGTGCCAGAAATAGTCGACGATCTTGCCCCACCAGGACAACTGGTCCCAATTGTCCGAGGTCAGGCCGCGCAACGGGAACCAATCCCAGAACGAGCCGCCCGCAAACAGCACCATCAGCATGATGCCGAACAGGAAGCCTGGAATGGCATAGCCGACGATGACGACACCGCTGGTCCAGATGTCGAAAGGTGTGCCGTCCTTCACCGCCTTGCGGATGCCGAGCGGGATCGAGATCATGTAGGACAGGAGCGTGATCCAGAGCCCGATCGAGATCGACACCGGCATTTTTTCCAGGATCAGGTCGAGCACCGAGATGTCGCGGAAGTAGCTGTTGCCGAAATCGAAGCGGGCATAATTCCACAGCATCATGCCGAAGCGCTCGAGCGGCGGCTTGTCGAAGCCGAACTGCTTCTCCAGCTTCTTGATGAATTCCGGATCGAGCCCCTGCGCGCCGCGATATTTCGAGCTGACGTCGCCGGCGACGTCGAGGTTGGAGCCGCCCGCATCGCCGCCACCGCCGCCGAGGCGGTCGCTGCCGCCCTGATTGGTCAGCTTGGCGATGACCTGCTCGACCGGACCGCCAGGCGCGAACTGGATGACGGCGAAGGAGATTGCCATGATGCCGAACAGCGTCGGGATCATCAAAAGGATGCGGCGCAGGATATAAGCGCCCATCAGGCTTCCTGCCCTCGTTGGATCTCAGCCTTTGCCAATTTTCGCCGCCTTGCCCTTATCGACCCACCACAGCGCCTCGACCGGAAAGCCGAAATCGGGCTTCTGCTCGGGAAAACCGAACATATCCCAATAGGCGCTTCGGTGATTCGCCAGGAACCAACTTGGAATCCAATCGCACCGCGCGCGCAAGACCCGGTCGAGCGCGCGCATCGCCACGTTCAGGTCTTCGCGGTTCTTCGCAGCCCCTACCATGTCGATCAATGCGTCGATCGCCGGGTTCGAGATGCCCGGCAGGTTACGCGATCCTGGGAGGTTGGCGGTGCGGGAATGGAAGAAGGCTTCGATGTCGTCTCGGGTCGGCGTTGCGCTGAACGAGAAGGCGGCCGACAGCAGATCGAAATCGAACGTTGCCTGTCTGGACTGGTATTGCGCCGAATCCACCAGCCGGATCGTGGCGTCGATGCCCACCGCCTTCATGTTGGCGACCCAGGGCGAATAGACCTGGACGAAGGTGTCGTCATCGACCATGAACTCGGCCGAAAGCCTGCCGCCCTTGTCGTTGACGACGAAATCGCCCGATCGTTTCCAGCCCGCCGCGTTGAGCAGCTTCACGGCCTGGCCAAGCAGCTTGCGGTCTCGGCCGGAACCGTCTGATGCAGGCTGGACTACGGCATCGCCAAAGACCTCGGCTGGAAGCTGGCCACGCAGCGGCTCCAGCAGGGCCAGTTCTTGCGGCGATGGCGGTCCTTCTGCGCGAAAGTCCGATTTCTCGAAGCAGGATTGCGAACGCTCGTACGAGCCGTAGAAGAAGTTACGCCGCGTCCACTCGAAGTCGAAGCAGAGCGCGATCGCCTGGCGCACGCGCGCATCGCGAAACTGGGCGCGTCGCTGGTTGACCGCGGTTCCCTGCATCGTCGGTCGCTTCTCGGCCGGGAATTCGTGTTTGACCACCTTGCCGGCGGTCAGTGCCGGAAAATCGTAGGCGGTCGCCCAGACGCGTGAGGTGAACTCCTCGCGATAGGTGATTTCGCCCTTCTTGAAAGCTTCGAAGCCGGCCGTCCGGTTCTGGTAGAACTCGATGCGGATGCGGTCGAAATTGTTCTGGCCGCGGTTGACGGGCAGGTCGCGGCCCCAATAGTCGGGCACGCGGTCATATTCGATCCATGCGCCGGCCGAAAAGCGCCCGACCGTGTAGGCGCCGGAGCCGAGCGGCGGATTCATCTGCGAAGAGTCGAATGGATTGGCCGTGTAGAAGGCTTTCGACAGGATCGGGAATTCCACGACGTTGAGGACGGTGCGGGCCGACTGCTTGCCGGAAAAGGTAAGTCGCAAGGCGTGGTCGTCGACGGCGGTGGCTTCGACCATGTGGGTCAGCGACAACGACAGGTCGGGGTGGCCTTTTTCCTTGTAGAGCTTGAAGGCGAAGGCCGCGTCCTGCGCAGTCAACGGCGATCCGTCATGGAAACGCGCTTCGGGGCGAAGCGAGAAGGTGAAACTGTTGCGGTCATCCGACAGCGTCACGCCGTCTGCGACCTGGCCATAAACAGCGTCGGGCTCGTCGAGGGCGCGCACCATCAGCCCGTCGAAACACATCTCCATGCGTGGTGGCGCATCGCCCTTGTCGGCGAAGGAGTTCAATGTGTTGAAAGTCTGCGTATCCTGGTTATAGCCCCAGTTGGGTGGCGAGAAATTGAAAATCCCGCCGGCCGGCGCGTCGACGTTGACATAGTCGAAATGGGTGAAATCCGCTTTGTATTTGAGGTCGCCGAAGGCGGAGAGCCCATGCAGTTTCACGCCGGTGGCAATGTCGGCGAAAGCCTTGCCCGGCAGCATCGCGGCGGCAGCGGCGGCAGTGCCAAGGGCGAGAAAATCACGGCGGGGCAGCACCGCCATCAATTCAGACCCTTGTATTTGGCAGCCAGCACAGCTTCCTTTTTGGGATCGATCCACCATGAATCGAGGTCCGGGCCCAAGTATGTCGGTTGTTTTTGCGGGATGCCGAACTTGTTCCAGTAGGCTAGCCAGGTTACGGATCGGGTGAATTGCGGGACGCAATAGAAATTCCACAACAGAACCCGGTCGAGCGCATGGGTAGCGGCGAGCAGGTCGTCGCGATCCGTCGCGAAGATAACGCGTTCAACCAGTGCGTCGACCACTGGGTCCTTGATCCCCGCGTAATTTCGCGAACCCGGCGTATCGGCTGCCTTCGAGCTCCAGTACTCGCGTTGTTCATTGCCCGGCGAGTCTGACTGCGGCAGCCGGGACGTTATGACGTCGTAGTCGAATTTGTTGGTGCGAGCGATGTACTGGCTGGTATCGACGATCCTGAATGAAGCCGTGACGCCGATCTTTCCCAGCATGTTCACAAACGGATTGACCGTTGTTTCGGCGCCCTGGTCGAAGCCCAGAATCTCGATAGTGAACGGTTCGCCGCTTTTCTCATTGGTCATCCGGCCATTCTGGATTTTCCAACCGGCCTGCGCGAAAAGATCGATTGCCTTGCGCAGGTTCTGCCGCTCCGCCTGCGGGCTATCGAAGACCGGGAGTTTGAATTCATGGGTAAACAGTTCTGCCGGCAATTTGTTTTTATATTGACTGAGAATCTCCAGTTCCTTGCCCTGCGGCAGCCCGCTTGAGGCAAGTTCACTCCCCATGAAATAGCTATTGGAGCGGGTGTTGAGGCCGAAGGATTGGGTGCGGTTCAAGGTTTCAAAATCGAAGGCGTACCCAAGCGCCTCGCGTACACGCCGATCCTGGAACTTCGCTCGTCGCGTGTTCAGCATGAAGCCTTGCATCGACGCGAGAGATGTCGCCTTGAACTCTTGCTTGATCACGTCGCCGGCTTTGAGAGACGGGAAATTGTAGCGCGTCATCCACAAACGCGCACTGTTTTCGGACTGGATGTCCTCATATCCGCCTTTGGTGAAGGCTTGCCACGCGGCATTGTCATCGAGAATGTAGGTGTAGCGCCGAGTGTCAAAATTATTGCGCCCGACATTGATGCCAAGATTGGCGGCCCAAAAGTCCGGAACCCGTCGCCAGACGACTTCCGAGCCAGGTTTGAAGCTCTCGATCTTATAGGGTCCGGAGCCGAGCGGGATTTCAAGGCTTGGCTGGGTAATATCGCGCTTCTTGCCGTTTGCATCGGTGCCTTCCCACCAATGCTTTGGCAGCACTACCACGTCCGCCATGATCAGCGGTAGTTCACGATTGCCCTTCTGGTCAAAACGAAATTCGACTTCCCGATCCGAGACGGCGACCGCCTCGGTGACATTGGCGAAATAGCGGTTGAACTGCGGGCTTTCCTTTTTCAGGAAGTTGAATGACCAGATCACATCATCGACGGTGATCGGCTGGCCATCGTGCCATCTGGCACGCGGATCGAGCCGATAGGTCGCGGACGAAAAATCAGTAGGGTACTTGTAGGCTTCTGCGATCTCTGGATGGTTGACGCTGCCCTCGTCAAGAGATTTCGCCATTAGCGATTGGTAGAGCAGCCCGCCCTGGTAGTTCAATCCTGCGGTAGGGGTGCCGCGTGCTATGAAAGGGTTGAAGCTGTCGAATGTGCCGAGGACCACGGAATTCAGAGTACCGCCCTTGGGCGCGTTCGGGTTGACGTAGTCGTAGTGCTGGAAATTGTCGCCATATTTGGATTGGCCGATCAGCGATGAGGTGGTGCGCCATTCGTCGGCCCGTGTCGTCTGCAATCCCGCCGCCAGCAGGGCTGCCGCCAGCAACGATTTGAGAAGCGTTCGGCCAACCGTCATGCACTGTCCTCTTCGCACTGCCTGCATCATCGCACTGCCCGTCTTCGTACTGC
The DNA here is from genome assembly GCF_020165735.1 of Mesorhizobium sp. B283B1A. Lineage (NCBI taxonomy): Bacteria > Pseudomonadati > Pseudomonadota > Alphaproteobacteria > Hyphomicrobiales > Phyllobacteriaceae > Mesorhizobium > Mesorhizobium sp. B283B1A. Next base: position 52,690 of record NZ_JAIUIQ010000032.1, on the reverse strand, counting down.
CCGTCTTCGGACGGCTTGTCCCGGACCAATCTAGATGATTTGGCGCTGGTGAAAACCGCCATGCGCGGCTTTGTCGCCGCACATGCCGTTTTCCTAACGAAAAAAGCCGGGCTGAACCCGGCTTTTTCAAGGTCGATGCGACGATATCTGGTTATTTGGCCGGAGCTGCGGGAGCCGGTGCCACGGGCGCCGCCGGCTTGGCCGGTGCGGCGCCGTCAGCGGGTTTTGCCGGAGCGGCTCCATCGGCGGGTTTGGCCGGTGCGCCGGCATCGGCGGCGGCACCAGGTGCCGGCAGCGGCTTGGGATTGTCCGACAGCGTGCGCAGATAGGCGATGACGTTGGCGCGGTCCTCGTCCTTGGGCAGGCCGGCGAAGCCCATGGCGGTGCCCTTCACGAATTTCTTCGGCGAGGTGATGAAGTGGTTGATGTTGTCGTAGGTCCACTTCTCGGTGCCGCCCTTGGAGAATTCCTTCATGCCGGCCGAATAGGCGAAGCCTTCATGTTCGGCAACCGGACGGTCGACGATGTCCCACAGATCGGGGCCGACCTTGTTGGGGCCGCCCTTTTCGCCGGAATGGCAAGCCTGGCATTTCTTGAATACGGCGGCACCTTGTTCGACATTGGCGGTCGCCAACAGGTCGGCGATCGGCTTGGCCGCGGCGGCCGGCGCTGCCGGGCCGCCTTCGGCGGGCTCGGCGGCCTCGATGGCGAAGCCGGGCTTTTCCGGCGCCGGCGAGGCAAACAGCGCATCGGACACAATGCCGACCGAGAAAACGACGAAAACGGTTCCGAGCAATCCGGCGAGCAGCTTGTTGACTTCGTTGGAATCCATACGCCCCTTGCTCCCTTTTCCGGCGGACTGATCCGTCCACTCCGTCCGTCGGTATCGAGACCCACCCTCCAGGGCCGGTCAAATCGGGCGGAAACTAGGTCTTTTGCTCGGGCGTTGCAACACCTATAAGGGCGCTTCCAGTGAGACCTTTTGCCACTTTTCCCCTCCTCTTTCCGAACGCCTTGCCATCGCGATGTCCACCTTGATCCTGATCCCGGCCCGCATGGCCTCGACCCGCCTGCCGGGCAAGCCGCTGGCCGACATCGCCGGCGCTCCGATGATCGTCCATGTCGCCCGCCGCGCCGCCGAAGCCGGCCTAGGCCGGGTGGTGGTGGCAACCGATACGCAAAGCGTGGCCGAGGCGGTGCGCGCGCACGGTTTCGAGGCGGTGATGACACGGATCGATCATGAATCGGGCTCCGATCGCATCCACGAGGCGCTGGTCGCGCTCGATCCCGGGCGCAAGGTCGAAACCATCGTCAATGTCCAGGGCGACCTGCCGACCATCGATCCCGGCATCATTGCAGCTTCGCTCAGGCCGTTCGAGGACAGGGCCGTGGATATCGCCACGCTCGGCGTCGAGATCGTTCGCGACGAGGAAAAGACCAATCCGAACGTCGTCAAGATCGTCGGCTCGCCGCTGTCGACCACCAGGCTCCGGGCACTGTATTTCACCCGCGCCACAGCACCTTGGGGCGAGGGCGCGCTCTATCACCATGTCGGCCTCTACGCCTATCGCCGTGCTGCACTCGAGCGCTTCGTCGCGCTGAAGCCATCGCCGCTCGAGCGCCGCGAACGGCTGGAGCAGTTGCGGGCGCTGGAAGCCGGCATGCGCATCGATGCCGAGATCGTCCAGTCGCTGCCGCTCGGCGTCGACACGCCGGAAGACCTCGAACGCGCCAGAACCATCCTTGTAAATTGAACTATCCTCGCAAATTCAACGACCCCCTTCGAACAGAGACATTTTTGAATCGAGACTTGGCCCATGCCTGAAAAGACCAACAGAATATCCTTCCAGGGCGAGCCGGGCGCCAATTCCGACACCGCCTGCCGCAATGTCTTCCCCTCCATGGAGCCGTTGCCGTGCCCGACCTTCGAGGATGCGTTCAACGCGGTCGAGACCGGCAAGGCCGATCTCGCCATGATCCCGATCGAGAACACCATCGCCGGGCGTGTCGCCGACATCCATCATCTGCTGCCGGAATCGAAGCTGCACATTGTCGGCGAATATTTCCTGCCCATCCATTTCCAACTGATGGTGTTGCCCGGCGTCAGGCGCGACGAGATCAAGACCGTGCACAGCCACATCCATGCGCTTGGCCAATGCCGCAAATACGTCCGCAAGAACGGCTGGAAGGCGATCGTCGCCGGTGACACCGCAGGTGCGGCCAAGATGGTCTCCGAGGTCAAGGACCGCACCATGGCCGCCTTGTCGCCGGCGCTTGCCGCGACGCTCTACGGGCTCGACATCATCGAGGAGAATGTCGAGGACACCGATTCCAACGTCACCCGCTTCGTCGTCCTGGCCAAGAACAAGCAATGGGCCGAGCGCCCGTCACCCGACGTCAAGATGATGACGACCTTCATCTTCCGCGTCCGCAACGTGCCGGCCGCGCTTTACAAGGCCATGGGCGGCTTTGCCACCAACGGCATCAACATGACCAAGCTGGAGAGCTACCAGCTCGGCGCCTTCACGGCGACGCTGTTCTACGCCGACATCGAGGGCCATCCCGACGATCCGCTGGTCAAGCTGGCGCTGGAAGAACTCCGCTTCTTCTCGCGGGAAGTGCGCATCCTGGGCGTCTACCCGGCCAGTGAGTCGCGTGAGCAGTGGAAGGTTGCGGACTGAACTACCAGCCCAGCGGCACGTAATCGATCTCGAGAAATTTCTCGACCTCCGGCACCCAGCGGTCGCGCACGAAGGCGACATGGTCGGGATGGTCGTTGTATCTCGTATAAGCGGCCTGATCGGCGAACTCCATCGAGAAGCCGAACTGATAGTCGTTCTTGAGGCTGACCTGCCGCAACTGCTCGAAATGCGTGACGCCCCGGATCGCCGTGAGGATTTTCCTGGCGTCGACGAGGAACCGCTTCTCCTCCAGCGAGTGCGGCGCATGCTTGAGCGTGAAGACCACTGTGTGACGGATCATTTGCCTCTCCTGCAATGACTTTGGGTATTCGTTATTCGCTGTCCACCCAGGCTCGGATCAGGTGGTGCGCAATGGCGCCTTTCGGTGGCGTGACCAGATTGCCGGGATGTTCCCGGGCCAGCATCAGGCGCACCTCGTCGCGGCCGAACCAGCGGCAGTCTTCCAGCTCGTTGAGGTCGGCCTGGATGTCCTCGTTGAGCGGCTCGCCGAAGCAGCCGATCATCAGCGAATAGGGAAACGGCCAGGGCTGGCTGGCATGATAGACGACGCGACCGAGCCGGATGCCGGCTTCCTCCAGCGTTTCGCGGCGCACCGCCGCTTCGATCGTCTCGCCCGGCTCGATGAAGCCGGCAAGTGCGGAATACATGCCCGGCGCGAAATGGGCGCCGCGCCCAAGCAGGCATTTCTCCCGGGTCGCCGTCAGCATGATCGCCACCGGGTCAGTGCGCGGAAAATGCTCTGTGCCGCAATTCGGGCAATGCCGCTTGTAGCCGCCGGCCCGCATTTCCGATTGCGTGCCGCATTTGCTGCAGAAGCGATGGCTGGCATGCCAGGCGAGCAGGGCGGCGCCCTGCGCCATCGCGCCGGCGGCCGCTTCGTCGATCAGCCCTTGCATGTAGACCGAGCGGTAATCGATCGCCTTGACGGTTTCGGGCAGCTGTTCGGGATCGACGCCGGCCAGCACGGCGACAACTGGCCCGTGTTCGGAAAAGCCGAGCAGCACGCCTTGGGCGAAGGCAGGCTTGAAAGGCTCGCTCTCGGCGAGCCCGAACCAGGGATCGAGGCTGCCGCCGTCCTGGAGCTTCAGATGAAGCCGGCCGCCATTCATCAGGAGCAGCCGCGTCGTCGGATCGGCAAGCGCCTTGTCGACCGAATCGTCGGCGCGGTTTTCGGATTGGCGGTCGATCGTGTTGCCGGCAAAGCCGACGAATTGGCTCGGCTCGCGCAAGGGCGCGTCAAACAGGCTGAAGCTCATAGGGACTCTGATGCTTTGGGGATGACATGTCTTGGGATGAATACAGGGGAACGCTTATAGCGCCGCCCTTATCGTTTCGGCAAACCGGCGCAGCTCGGAACGCTGGTAGGGCTCGCGCAGGCCATGGCCCCACACCGGGCCTGGCCAGCCGGCATCGCCTTCGGAACGGGCGACAATATGGATATGCAGCTGGCGCACGATGTTGCCGAGCGCGCCGGTGTTGATCTTGGTGCAGCCGGTCACCTTCTTCAGCGCTTGCGCCACCATGTTGGTCTCGAAGGTCAGCATCGCCTGGTCGAGCGGCGTCATGTCATGGATTTCCTCCGCGCCCGGCCGCTGTGGCACCAGGAGCAGCCATGGCCAGCGGCGGTCGTTCATCACCCGCAATTCGCACAGCCCAAGCCACATCAACTGTTCGCTGTCCGCCTCCAGCCGGGCATCCAGCGTGAATCCGGCCTTGAGGCCCGGCAACATCGGCGTTTCCCTTGCTTTTCTTGGTTTCCTCAAACTCATGAGGCTAGAGCGGCTGCATCGGGGCTGCAAGCGAATCTCTTGGGGATGGTCTCGATTCGCTTGCGCACTTGCATTTCGTCGCGCAATTGCCGATATGGACAGCGGGAGGTTGGTGGTGGACGATCCACTCGCCAACCGGGTCAGGTCCGGAAGGAAGCAGCCCTAACGAGCCCGGAACGGGTCATTGTTCCAGCCTCCCACCTCATCGGCCCTCCTCGCGACATTGACGACGCATTGCAGCGCGGGCGAGACTATGCGCAGGAATCGGCCGCCTTCGGGCGCAGCCTTTTGGAGCTTTACGGGCGAATGAGCGAAGCGGGAAATGAAAAGGCCGCTGCCTATCGCGTGCTGGCGCGCAAGTACCGTCCCTCGAATTTCTCCGAGCTCGTCGGCCAGGAGCCGATGGTGCGCACCCTCACCAACGCCTTTGCCACGGGCCGCATCGCCCAGGCGTGGATGCTGACAGGCGTGCGCGGTGTCGGCAAGACCACCACCGCGCGTATTCTGGCGCGGGCGCTCAATTACAAGACAGCCACGGTTGATCAGCCTTCGGTCGACCTTGCCGTGCTCGGCGAGCATTGCCAGGCGATCATGGAAGGCCGCCATGTCGACGTCATCGAGATGGATGCCGCCTCGCACACCGGCATCGACGACATCAGGGACATCATCGAACGCGTGCGTTACGCGCCGGTCTCGGCCCGCTACAAGGTCTACATCATCGACGAAGTGCACATGCTGTCGACGCAGGCCTTCAACGGCCTTTTGAAGACGCTGGAGGAACCACCTCCGCACGTGAAATTCATCTTCGCCACCACCGAAATCCGCAAGGTTCCGATCACCGTCCTGTCGCGCTGCCAGCGTTTTGACCTGAGGCGCATCGATGCCGGCGCGCTGGTTGCGCATCTCTCGTCGATTGCCGGCAAGGAAGGCATTTCGGTCGACGACGACGCGCTGGCGATGATCGCGCGCGCCGCCGAGGGGTCCGCCCGCGATTCGCTCTCCATCCTCGACCAGGCGATCGCCCATGGCGCTGGCTCCGTCAGCGCCGAGGCGGTACGGGCCATGCTGGGCCTCGCCGACCGCGCCCGCATCGTCGATCTGTTCGAACATGTGATGAAGGGCGATGTGGCGGCGGCCCTGGCCGAATTCCGCGCGCAATACGACACCGGCGCCGATCCGGCCGCGGTGCTGACCGATCTTGCCGAGTTCAACCATCTGGTCACCCGGCTGCGGTTCGTGCCGACCGCCATGGACGATGCTTCGCTGTCGCAGGACGAGCGGCAGCGCGGCGCCGACTTCGCCCGGACGCTGTCGATCAGGGTGCTGTCGCGAACCTGGCAGATGCTGCTCAAGGGCATTCCCGAGGTGCAATCCTCCAACCGGCCGGTCAGCGCCGCCGAAATGGTGCTGATCCGGCTGGCGCATGCCGCCGACCTGCCGACACTGGACGAGGCGCTGCGATCGCTCGAGGGCGCTTCATCGGTTCAAAATGGCGCATCGCGCCCGAATGGCGCGCCCGCGGGTCCGGGTAATGGTGGCGGCGCCAGCGCGGTCGCGCAGACCCGCATGCCATCCGGGCAGGGCGGCGCACAGACCATGCGGCTGGTCGAGGCCACCCCTGCGCCGGTCGCCTTCGTAGCACCTCCGCAGCCGGCACCGGAGGCTCAGCCGGTACCGCTGCAATCGCTGGCCGACATCGTTGCGCTTGCCGATGCGCAGCGCGACATCGCCTTCAAGGTGCTGGTCAAGCGCTGCATTCGCCTCGTGCGCATCGAGCCCGGCCGTATCGACGTCAGCCTGACCGACGATGCGCCCAAGATGCTGCTCAATGACCTGACGATGAAATTGCGCGCCTGGACCGGCCGCAACTGGCTCGTCTCGTTGTCGAAGGAAGAGGGCGGACAGACGCTCGCCGAAATGGAATCGACCAGGCGCGAGAACGCTTTCCTCGATGCCAAGAGCGATCCAGCCGTGGCCGCCATATTGGCGCGCTTTCCCGGTGCCAAGATCATCGACGTGCGCATTCCCGACGCGCCGGAAGCGGACGCGGACCAAGCCGAAGTGCCGGTCGAACCGCCAGCGGATGACGACGAGACCTGACAAACCAATACAAGGATCGGATCATGAAAGATCTTCTCGGCCTGATGGGCAAGGCAAAGGAAATGCAGGCCAAGTTCCAGGCCATGCAGGACGAGATTGCCACGGTCGAAGCCGCCGGCCAGTCCGGCGGCGGCTTGGTCAGCGTCACTCTGACCGGAAAATTCGAGATGAAGTCGCTGAAGATCGATCCGTCGCTGTTCAAGGAGGACGATGTCGAGGTCCTCGAGGACCTGCTGCTCGCCGCGCACAATGACGCCAGGGTCAAGGTCGAGCAGATCATGCAGGAAAAGACCAAGGCGCTGACCGCCGGCCTGCCGATTCCGCCGGGAATGAAACTGCCGTTCTAGGTCCGGCCGCAGCTCCATGACCGAAGAGCCGTCCGAAAGACTGATCGAGCAGCGTATCCGCAACAGGATCTACGAAATCCTGGAAATCCTCGCCGATTGCGATGCAGGCGTCGATCTCGTCGGCATCAAGGGTTATTTCTACTTGTTCGAGGACTTCGTCCACCGCCCGTCGATCGAGGCCGGTACGTCGGCGCTTTCCAGGGAGGAACGCGCGGTCGTGCTGGAGATCGCCGAATTCCTCGAGGCGGCCTCCGAAACAAATCCCGACTTCACCAAGGCCGAGTTCATCCACAGCGACTGGCCGGGTAGGATCGCGCCGGCGGCCAGGAACGCTCGCAGGCTCTTCCTCGCACGCGGCCTGTTTTCGGAGAAAGTCGAGGAACGCGAGCCCGGCCAGCCGGCCGCGGCGGCGGCAGGACGATAGAGCGGTTCAGGAACAGCGTGATTCGGGATTTCCCCTTCGAATTGCGGCGAAACAGAGGGATAGCGGTCATCGGTTTGTGAAATGAACGGCTCGATCTATCTGAAAAGCCAAGAAATTGTGCTAATTATGCAACAGTACCCTGCTAATAACGTTTTGGCCATCATTTTGCCCGAAAGTGTTTCATTCTTGCCGCAGCCTGGGGGCGGGCATCGAAGTGAAGTGAGAGGGTTACCTGTTGATTGTCACGCGATGGAAGGCGCCGCTGTTGCTCGGCGTCGTTACCTCTCCGCTGTTCTTGGCTGCATGCAGCCAGACCACGTCGCACGGCATGTCCGTTGCCAGCCTGACTGACGCCATCACGCCGAGTTTCCTCAGTTCGCGCGCCTACAGCCACACGCCGAAGGACAGGGAATGCCTGGAAAGGGCGATGTTCTTCGAGTCCAATCGCTCGAGTCGCGACGGCATGATCGCCGTCGGCACCGTGGTGATGAACCGGCTGCGCTCCGGCAACCACGGCAGCACCATTTGCCAGGTGGTGGGTGAGCCTGGACAGTTCGCGCCCGGCGTCATGACCAGGCCGATGAATTCGCGCGCAATGCCCGATGTCGAGGAAGCCGCCGACGCCGTGCTCAAGGGCGAGCGCAAGGCCAAGCTCAAGAACACCATGTACTTCCACACGGCGGGGCTGCGCTTCCCCTACAAGAACATGCACTACACCATGGTTGCCGGCGGCAATGCCTTCTACGAGAAGCGTGGCCGCAATTGGCAGCCGCTGCCCGATGAGCCGATGGTTGCCTCGGTGGAGACAGAAAAGCCGGCCGTTCCGGTCACGATGGTTGCCTCGGCGGAGCCGGTTCGCTCGGACAGGAAACTTGTTCGCAATGCTCAGACACAGCAGGCCCCAACGCAACAGGCCCCAATACAACAGGCCTATGCGACTGCGGCAGCCGAACCGGCGCGCCCGTTCAAGATGGCCACCGCCCCCGCCCAGCAGACCTACGTGACCGCGGCCGCCGCCCCCTCGGCGAAGTCCGCCCGCGTGGCGCCGAAGCCGGTGGAAGTTGCGATGCAGGAGCCGATGGAAGAACCGGATGCCGCCCGTTTTGGCGGGACCTTGAACAAAAAAATCATCAGTTCGGTTCAGGGCGAACCGCAAGAGGCGTCGATGGGATTCCAGTCGACACCTGAGAACACCGACGCCATAGGTGCGATGATCGTCAGCCAGGGCCGGCCGCTCGAAACCAACTGATCCGCGTCGAACGCTTCGCGTGGCAGCATGACGGACCATGCGCGGATGCGGCATGTTCCAAAACGCGCTGAAAAATCCTAGATCAAGGCGATGTCGAAACGAATCGCCGGTCCCGAGATCGAACGCCTGATCCAACTCCTGGCCAAGGTGCCGGGTCTTGGCCCCCGTTCGGCCAGGCGTGCGGCTCTCCATCTGATCAAGAAGAAGGAGCAACTCCTGTCGCCGCTCGCCGCCGCCATGGGCGAGGCCGCCGACAAGGTGCGCATCTGCTCGACCTGCGGCAATGTCGACACGTCGGACCCTTGCATGATCTGCACCGATCCGCGCCGCGACGCCACCACCTTGATCGTCGTCGAGGACGTCTCGGATCTCTGGGCGCTTGAGCGGGCGGCGGCGATGAACGTGCGTTATCACGTGCTCGGCGGCACGCTGTCGCCGCTCGACGGCATCGGCCCCGACCAGCTCAACATCCGCTCGCTGATCGACCGCGTCGCCGGCGGCGAGGTCAAGGAAATCATCCTTGCCGTCAACGCTACGGTCGAGGGCCAGACCACCGCGCATTATCTCACCGATCAATTGTCCGGTTTCGACATCAAGGTGACGCGCCTTGCGCATGGCGTGCCGGTCGGCGGTGAACTCGACTATCTCGATGAAGGCACGCTGGCGGCTGCGCTTAGGTCGCGGACGGCGTTTTGACGAAGTTACGGCAGAGGATGCGGATCATGAATGTTGCGCGTTCGAAGTTTGTTCCAAGCACCCCCCTCTGTCCTGCCGGACATCTCCCCCTCAAGGGGGGAGATTGGCCGTTTCATCGGCGGCGCTCTTCCTGCTACGTCGGCGATTGGCGAAGGCAAAGACAACAACCGATCTCCCCCCTTGAGGGGGAGATGGCCGGCAGGCCAGAGGGGGGCGCCACAGAACGCGGACTTCGCCGGTTTTGTCTGGCATTTTTCGTGGCTGCGCTTGCCTTCCTCGTCGCCCCCGCCTCGGCCGCCAAGATCGACGACCAGTTCCGCGCCTGGCTGCAGGACGACCTCTGGCCGCAAGCCAAGGCCCAAGGCATCTCGAAAAACACCTTCGACGCCGCCTTCGACGGCATCAAACCCAATCTGAAGCTGCCCGACCTTGTCATGCCAGGTGAGAAGCCGAAGACGCCGCAGAAGCAGCATCAGGCCGAATTCGGCTCGCCCGGTGCCTACTTCGCCGAGAAGACCATTGGCGCCGTCACGGCGGGCGGACGCGCGCGCGAAACCGCCAACGCCAAGACGATTGCCGCGATCGAAAAACGCTATGGCGTGCCCGGCGAAATCCTGCTGGCGATCTGGGGCCGCGAGACCGGCTTCGGCGCGGCGAAGATGCCTTACGACGCCTTTGAGGTGCTCGGCACCAAGGCGTTCATGTCGACCAAGAAGGATTTCTTCCGCACCGAGCTTTTGGCCGCGCTCGAAATCGTCGAGCGCGGGCTCGCCCCGGTCGGCGCCATGAAATCGTCCTGGGCCGGCGCACTCGGCCAGCCGCAATTCATGCCGACCTCGTTCCTGAAGCATGCTGTCGATTTTGACGGCGACGGACGCGTCGACATCTGGAACTCGACGCCGGACGTGCTGGCTTCGATCGCCAACTATCTCGTCCATTATGGCTGGGTGAAGGGCCGTGGCTGGGGTTTCGAGGTAACCGTGCCCGAGACGGTCTCCTGCTCGCTGGAAGGCCCCGACCAAGGCAAGAAGATCTCGCAATGGGCAGCGCTGGGCATCAAGCGTGTCGGCGGAAAGCCGTTTCCTGCGAGCGAGCTGAAGGCCGAGGGCTTCCTGCTCATGCCGGCCGGCCGCAGCGGGCCTGCCTTCATCGCCACGCCCAATTTCTACGTGCTGAAGGAATACAACACCAGCGACCTCTACGCGCTGTTCATCGGCCATGGCGCCGACCGCATCGCCCATGGCGACTCCAATTTTTCCGGCGGCTGGGGTCCGGTCGGCGATCTCCACCGCTCCGACATAGCCGCCCTGCAGCGGACCCTGGAAGCCAAGGGTTATGACGTCGGCAGCGCTGACGGCCTGCCCGGCTTCAAGACCCGCCGTTCGATCGGCAAATGGCAGGCCAAGAACGGACAGGCGGCGACCTGCTTTCCCGACGCCGGCCTGGTTACCGCGCTGAAATAGCGCCGAAATTGGCAGGCCTCGATTGGGCGACCAGTGCGTCGCCATGCCGCCTGCCATTCTGGTCCAATGAACCGTCGCATAAATGCGCGTTGCCCACCAACGGGCCGCCGAATATGGTGTTGACCAACTGGACAAAAACCACGACGGTAAGTGGGCAGAGGGCCATGGCCGGCCCCGAAAGAATACTGCAACCCTGAGCCGGGAACTCAGGTCAACAAAACAGGGAACAATCACCATGATGATGGAAAAGTTTGCTCTACGCTCCCGCATCTTGCTTGCGGGTGCCGCCATGTCCGCGCTGCTTCTGGCCGGCGCGCCGGCAGGTGCGGTCACGCCCGCAGATACGCTGGTCGAAGGTTTCGCGATCGACGACATCATCTCCATGGATCCGGGCGAGGCGTTCGAGCTGTCGACCGCCGAGGTCACCGGTAACACCTACGATCTGCTGGTCCGTCTCGACCTCAGCGACACCTCCAAGGTCAAGCCTGATCTCGCCGAGAGCTGGACCGTATCCGACGATGGTCTCACCTACACATTCAAGCTCAAGCCCGGCCTGAAGTTCGCCTCCGGCAACCCGATCACCGCGGCCGACGTCGCCTATTCGTTCGAGCGCGCCGTCAAGCTGGACAAGAGCCCGGCCTTCATCATCGGTCAGTTCGGCATCAGCGGCGACAACGTCACCGAAAAGGCCAAGGCGGTCGACGACACCACCTTCCAGTTCACCGTCGACAAGGCCTATGCGCCGAGCTTCGTGCTGAACTGCCTCTCGGCAACCGTCGCTTCGGTGGTCGATGCCAAGCTGGTCAAGGAACATGTCGCCGCGGCCACGCCGAGCGCCGACTACAAATGGGACAACGACTTTGGGAACGCCTGGCTGAAGACCGGCTATGCCGGTTCCGGTGCCTACAAGCTGCGTGAATGGCGCGCCAACGAAGCCGTCGTCATGGAGCGCAACGATAATTATTACGGCGAGAAGGCCAAGCTCGCCCGCGTCATCTATCGCAACATGAAGGAAAGCTCGGCCCAGCGCTTGGCGCTCGAAGCCGGCGACATCGACGTCGCCCGCAATCTCGAGCCGAACGACCTCGACGCGATCGCCAAGAACGCCGACCTCACCACCACCAGCGCGCCGAAGGGCACGGTCTATTACATCAGCCTCAACCAGAAGAACCCGAATCTGGCCAAACCAGAGGTTCGCCAGGCCTTCAAATATCTCGTCGACTACGATGCGCTGAGCTCGACCATCCTCAAGGGCATCGGCGAGATCCACCAGACCTTCCTGCCCAAGGGCGTGCTCGGCGAACTGGACGAGAACCCGTTCAAGCTCGACGTCGCCAAAGCCAAGGAGTTGCTGGCCAAGGCCGGCCTGCCCGACGGCTTCAGCGTCACCATGGACGTGCGCACCGGCCAGCCGACGACCGGCATGGCCGAATCGATCCAGCAGACTCTCGGCCAGGCCGGTATCAAGCTGGAGATCATTCCGGGCGACGGCAAGCAGACGTTGACCAAGTACCGCGCCCGCAATCATGACATCTATATCGGCAACTGGGGCCAGGACTATTTCGATCCGAACTCTAATGCCCAGACCTTCGCCTCGAATCCCGACAATTCTGATGCCGGCAAGTCACATACGCTTGCCTGGCGCAACTCTTGGGACATTCCGGACCTGACCAAGCAGACAGAGGCGGCTCTGCTGGAGAAGGATTCGGGCAAGCGCGCCGATATGTACAAGGATCTGGAGAAGAAGATCCTCGACACCAGCCCCTTCGTCATCATCCACCAGCAGCTGGAAGTGGCCGGCCTGCGCAAGAACCTCAAGGGCTTTGCCCTCGGCCCGAGCTTCGACACCAACTTCGTCGGGCCGGTTTCCAAGGAATAGCGGCCGCGGATACGCCGCATGAGTGCGGTTGAAAAGGAAGTGGCGGCGGGGCGCGGCAGCGTCCGGGCCGTCGCCATTGCATCGTCGCTCGGCCGTTTCCTGGTCATCGCGATCACGACCTATCTCGGTCTGCTCGCGGTGACCTTTTTCATCGGCCGCGTCATCCCGATCGACCCGGTGCTGGCGGTGCTCGGTGACCGGGCGCCGGCCAATGTCGTCGAACGCACGCGCCGCGAGATGGGTCTCGACCTGCCGTTGATCGAGCAGTTCTACATCTATGTGAAACACGCGTTGAGTGGCGATTTCGGCACTTCGGTACTGACCACCAATCCGGTCATGACCGACATCCGTCGCGCGCTTCCGGCAACGACTGAGCTGGCGACGCTCGGAACGTTGATCGGCGCGCTGCTTGGCGTACCGCTTGGCGTGCTGGCAGCGGTCAGGCGAGGCAGCCTCATCGACCAGATCGTACGCGTCATCGGCCTGATCGGTTATTCCGTGCCGATCTTCTGGCTCGGCTTGCTCGGGCTCGTCCTGTTCTACGCCAAGTTGCAATGGGTGGCTTTTCCGGCCCGGCTCGACGTCGTCTACGAATACACCTTCACACCGATCACCGGCTTTTATCTTCTCGATTCGGCGATGCAGGGACAGTGGGATGTCTTTTACGACGCTTTCCGGCACATCATCCTGCCGGCCTCGCTGCTCGGCTACTTTTCGCTCGCTTATATCAGTCGTATGACGCGCTCGTTCATGCTCAACGAACTCGCCCAGGAATACATCGTCGCCGCGCGTGCCAAGGGTCTGTCGGAAACCCGCATCATCTGGGGCCATGCGCTGCGCAATGCCGCCGTGCCGATGGTGACAGTGATCGCGCTCTCCTATGCCGGGCTGCTCGAAGGCTCGGTGCTGACCGAGACCGTCTTCTCCTGGCCGGGCATCGGCCTCTACATCACCAATTCACTCCAGAATGCCGACATGAACGCCGTGCTCGGCGGCACCATCGTCATCGGCTCGGTGTTCATCGCCATCAATCTCCTGTCCGACCTGCTCTACCGCGTCCTCGATCCGAGGACCAAATCCGCATGAGCGCCGACACGATCCAGAGCCGGCGCGACTGGCTGCTCAGCGAGCGGCCGGCATCGCGCATGCAGGCGAGGCTCGGCCGCGCCTATGTCGCCTGGCGGCGGTTCTCCGCCAATCGGCTGGCCTTTGTCGGCCTGCTCATCATCATCGCCTTGCTGGTTATTGCCGCCCTTGCCGGCGTGCTGGCGCCCTATTCGCCGACCTTCGGCGACCTCAAGAACGCGCGGCTGCTGGCACCGAGCGCCGAGCACTGGTTCGGAACCGACGATCTTGGCCGCGATATCCTTTCGCGCATTCTCTACGGCTCGCGCTGGACACTCTATGTGGTCATCCTGGTCGCCATCATCGCGGCGCCCATCGGTCTTCTGGTCGGCACCGTCGCCGGCTATGCCGGCGGCTGGACCGATGCCATCCTGATGCGCATCACCGACATCTTTCTCGCCTTTCCCAAGCTGGTCCTGGCACTGGCCTTCGTCGCCGCCCTTGGCCCAGGCATCGAGAACGCGGTGCTTGCCATCGCCATCACCTCCTGGCCGCCTTACGCGCGCATCGCCCGCGCTGAAACGCTCACCGTTCGCAATTCCGACTACATCAAGGCGGTGCAACTGATGGGCGCCTCGCCGTTTCGCATCGTGTTGCGCCACATCATGCCGCTCTGCATCTCCTCGCTGATCGTCAGGGTGACGCTCGACATGGCCGGCATCATCCTGACCGCCGCCGGCCTCGGCTTCCTCGGCCTCGGTGCGCAGCCGCCATTACCCGAATGGGGCACCATGATCGCGTCTGGCCGTCGCTTCATCCTTGACCAATGGTGGGTGGCCGGTGCGCCGGGCTTCGCCATTCTCATCGTCAGCCTTGGCTTCAACCTGCTCGGCGATGGCCTGCGCGACGCGCTCGATCCCCGGAGCGGCGACCAATGAGTGGTGACCAATGAGCAGGGAGACGAAGACGCTGCTTGAGGTCGACGATCTCCGCGTCACCTTTCCGACCCGCACCGGCCTGATCGAGGCGGTGCGCGGCGTCTCGTTCTCGCTTGGCCGCGAGCGCCTCGGCATCGTCGGCGAGTCGGGCTCGGGCAAGTCGCAGACCGGCCGTGCCATCATGGGACTGACACCACCCCAGGCCCGCATATCGGCCAACAAGCTGGCCTTCGACGGCATCGACCTGCTCGACATCTCGCCGCGCCAACGCCGCGCGTTGCGGGGCAACCGCATCGCCATGATCCTGCAGGATCCGAAATATTCGCTCGACCCGGTCATGAGCATCGGCCGCCAGATCGTCGAGACGCTGCGCACGCATGAGAAGGTCTCCAAGGCCGAGGCGCGCGAGCGCGCGCTGGCCATGCTGGAGGCGGTGCAGATCCGCGACCCCAAGCGGGTGTTCGACCTGCATCCGCA
The DNA here is from genome assembly GCF_020165735.1 of Mesorhizobium sp. B283B1A. Lineage (NCBI taxonomy): Bacteria > Pseudomonadati > Pseudomonadota > Alphaproteobacteria > Hyphomicrobiales > Phyllobacteriaceae > Mesorhizobium > Mesorhizobium sp. B283B1A. The sequence continues at coordinate 37,581 of NZ_JAIUIQ010000032.1, read as the reverse complement.
CGAAGTGTCCGGCGGCATGGGCCAGCGCGCCATGATCGCCATGATGCTGATCGCCGGGCCGGAAATGATGATCGCCGACGAACCGACCTCGGCGCTCGACGTCACAGTGCAGCTCGATGTGCTCGGCATCCTCGACAGGTTGGTCAGCGAGCGTGGCATGGGCCTGATCTTCATCTCGCACGATCTGCGCCTAGTCTCGTCCTTCTGCGACCGCGTCATCGTCATGTATGCCGGCAAGGTGGTCGAGCAGCTCAAGGCCTCCGAACTCGGCCAGGCCCAGCATCCCTACACGCGCGGCCTGCTCAATTGCATGCCCAAGATCGGCGCCGACCGTCACCCGCTGCCGGTGCTCGACCGCAAGCCGGAGTGGGCGGCATGACATCAGCGATCGCCGTCGACGGGCTGGAAGTGATCTTCGACCGCTTTCGCGCGCTGAAGGGCGTCAGCCTCGACGTGCAGCCGGGCGAATCCTTCGGCCTTGTCGGCGAATCTGGCTCCGGTAAATCGACGCTGCTCAGGGCAATCGCCGGCCTTGCGCCGGTCGCTTCCGGCAGCCTCGCCGTCAACGGCAAGACGCTTGGCACGCGCCGCGACAAGGCTTTCTACCGCGAGGTGCAGATGGTCTTCCAGGATCCGTACGGCTCGCTGCATCCACGCCAGACCGTCGACCGCCTGCTGCAGGAGCCGCTGGCGATCCATGGCTTTTCCGACGGCGAAAAACGCATCCAGCGGGCGCTCGACGAGGTCGGTCTCGGCAACGGTTTCCGCTTCCGCTACTCGCATCAATTGTCCGGCGGCCAGCGCCAGCGCGTGGCGATCGCGCGTGCGCTGATCCTCGAACCCTCGATCCTGCTCTTAGACGAGCCGACCTCGGCGCTCGACGCCTCGGTGCAGGCTGAAGTGCTCAACCTCCTCGAAGAGGTCCGACGGCGGCGCAGGCTGACCTTCCTGATGGTCAGCCACGACCTCGCCATCATCACCCACATGTGCGAGCGGCTGATGGTGATGCAGAGCGGTGAGGCGGTGGAGAATCTGACCGCAAGCGACCTTGTCGAGCGCCATGTCACCAAGGATTATACGCGCAATCTGCTGAGGGCGAGCGAGGGGTTCGTGAGGACCGTTTGAATTCGTTCTTCGACGGTCTTGGGGGATTCCATGGAGCAATGGAGATTTGAAGACCCACCCAATGTCGCGGTGCTATCGGATCGAGGCATATTTAAAAGTGGCGATTGGATCGCATACGTTGTGCATGAAGCTGATGACGACGATAGCTACAACGATGAAGGTGGCAGCTGGCAATTCCACAACAGCGAAACTGGACCTGCTGACGAAGGCGACATTATGATCGTCAGCTTGCAAAATGTTTTGCGGAGGGATGAAAGCATCCTGGAATTGGCCGATTTGCCAAAAGGCTGGCATGCTTGGCGCAGTTCCAAATCGTCGCCGTGGCAGCGCGCCAAATCACTCCCTGTACCCTCCAACGACAACGAATGATCCGGTTACGTCCTAGGCCGGAGTCTGCACTGGTTCGCCGATATCCGGAACGGGTGGCTCATCCCGGTTTTTTGGCTCCTTGATCCGGAACCACGTCACATAGAGCGCTGGCAGGAAAAGCAACGTGATCGCCGTACCCGCGATGATGCCGCCCATCATCGCATAGGCCATCGGCCCCCAGAAGACTTCGCGCGCGATCGGGATCAGCGCCAGGCTGGCTGCCGCCGCCGTCAGCGCGATCGGCCGCATGCGGTGTTCGGTCGCCTCGATGACGGCCGCCCAGCGGTCCTTGCCCTCGCGCACAAGATCCTCGATCTGCACGATCAGGATGACCGAGTTCCGGATCAGGATGCCGATCAGCGCCAGCACGCCCAGGATGGCAACGAAGCCGAGCGGGGCGCCGCTCGGCACCAGGGCCGCCACCACGCCGATCAGCCCGAGCGGCGCCACCGCCACCACCAGGAACAGGCGCTGGAAGCTTTGCAATTGCACCATCAGGATGGTCGCCATCACGAACAGCATCAGCGGCACCACGGCGGCGATCGGACCTTGGCTTTTGGCGCTCTCCTCGACCGAACCGGCGGTTTCGACCGAATAGCCTGGCGGCAGCTTGGCGATGAAGGCATCGACGGATGGCTTGAGTTCGTTGACCACCGTGGCCGGCAGCACATCGCCGACGAGGCCGGCCCGCACGGTGATCGTCGGAATGCGATCGCGCCGCCACACGGTCGGCTGTTCGAGGTCGTAGCGGAAATTGGCCACCGCCGCGAGCGGGATGGCCTCGCCGCTGCTGGTCGGGAGCTGCATGTTCTGCAGCGTCCCGATCGAGCCGCGCTCGGCATCGCGTGAGCGCGCCACGACATTGATCAGGTAGGTGGCGTCGCGCACCTGCGTGATCGTGGCGCCGCCGACTGTGCTGTTCAGCGCGCTGGCAATGTCGGAGGAGGTGATGCCGAGCTGGCGTGCCTTGTCTTGCAGCACGTCGACCCTCAGCACGCGTTGTGGCTCGTTCCAGTCGAAGGTCGACGCGGCGAGCCTCGGATTGGCCGAGATCACGCCGGCGAATTGCTGCGCCAGCTCGCGCACCGTCTGGATGTCGGGTCCGCCGACGCGGTATTGCACCGGGCGGCCGACCGGCGGGCCGAGTTCGAGCAGCTTGACGAAGGCGTCGGTGCCGACGAACTCCTCGCGCAGCAGCTTTTCCAGCGCCGGCTTTACCCGGTTGCGCGCCTCGATGCTCTTGGTGACGATGACGGTCTGGCCGAAATAGGGGTTGGCCGGCTGCACGTCATAGGCCAGCACGAAGCGCACCGCGCCCTGGCCGATGTAGGACGAGAAATGGTCAATGTCGGGATTGCCGACCAGCGCCCGCTGCTCGAAGCGCTCCATCTGGTCGCGCGTGTCGGCAATCGACGAATTCTGTGGCAGGTTCCAGTCGACGATCAGCTCGGGCCGGTCCGACGGCGGGAAGAACTGCTGCTGCACCAGGCCGAAGCCGGCGATTGAGCCGGCAAACAACAGCACTGTGGCGACGATGGTCAGCCAGTGATGGCGCACCGAGCCGACAAGCACCCGCCGGAACAGCGAGGTGAAGCGGCCCGGCTGGTCGTGATGCTTGGTTTTCATCGTCGCCGGCAGGATGGTGACGCCAAGTAGTGGTGCAAACAGCACCGCCACGATCCATGACACCAGCAGCGAAACAGCGATGACCACGAACAGCGTGAAGGTGTATTCGCCGGCCGCGCTGTTGTTGAGGCCGATCGGGATGAAGCCGGCGACGGTCACCAGCGTGCCGGTCAGCATCGGGAAGGCGGTCGAGGTGTAGACATAGGTCGCCGCCTTGCGCAAATTGTCGCCGACCTCCAGCCGCGCCACCATCATCTCGACGGCGATCATGGCGTCGTCGACCAAGAGCCCGAGCGCGATGATCAGCGCGCCAAGCGAAATGCGCTGCAGCGAAATGCCGAGATAGGCCATGACGGTGAAGGTGATGGCCAGCACCAGCGGGATCGACAGCGCCACCACGAAGCCGGCGCGCATGCCGAGGCTGATGAACGACACCGCGAGTACTATGGCCACCGCCTCGAACAGCGCGCGGGTGAAACCGGAGACGGCCTCCTCGACGATGACCGGCTGGTCGGCGACCAGATGCACGCCGACGCCGACCGGCAAGTCGGCCAGCACCTTGTTCATCTCCTTGTGCAGCGCTTCGCCGAATTCGAGCAGATTGGCGTTGGGCTTCATGCCGATGGCGAGCCCGATGGCATCCTGGCCGTTGAAGCGGAACAGTGCTGTTGGCGGATCGGCATAGCCGCGCGTGATCGTCGCCACGTCGCTCAGCCGGAAAAAGCGGTCGTTGACGCGCAGATTGATGGCGCGAAGGCTGTCCTCGGAGGTGAACTGGCCGCCGACGCGCACGCTGATGCGCTCCGGTCCGGACTGGATGACGCCGGACGGCGTGATCGCGTTCTGCGCCTGCAGGCTCGCCACGATCGCCTGCTGGTTGAGGCCGAGTGCCGCGATCTGGCGGGTCGAGAATTCGAGATAGATCGCCTCGTCCTGCGCGCCGACCAGATCGACCTTGCCGGCATTGGGCACGGTGAGGATCTTGGTGCGGGCATCCTCGACATAGTCGCGCAGCTGGCGTGGCGTCAGCCCGTCCGACGTGAAGGCGTAAATGTTGCCGTAGACGTCGCCGAAGCGGTCATTGAAGAACGGTCCTTGCACACCTTGCGGAAACTGTGCCGCGATGTCGTTGACCATGTTGCGTACCTGAATCCAGTTCGGCACCACATCGCGCGCCTTGGTGGTGTCCTTCAGGTTGACGAAGATGACGGTCTGGCCGGCGGTGGTGACCGATCTGGTGAAGTCCAGGCTGTCGAGTTCCTCGAGTTTCTTCTCGATACGGTCGGTCACCTGCTGCACGGTTTCCTTGACCGAAGCGCCCGGCCAGTTGGCCTGGATGATCATCGTCTTGATAGTGAAGTTGGGGTCTTCTTCACGGCCGAGGTTGAGGTACGAGAACACGCCGGCCACGACGAAGACCAGCATGAAATACCAGACCATGGAGCGGTGGCTGAGCGCCCAGTCGGAGAGATTGAAGCCCTTCATCAGACGCCGCCCTCCGGAACTTTGACCTTCTGGCCCTCGCTCAGGCTGTGGACGCCGGCGGTGACCACGCGCATGCCGGCCTCAAGCCCCTCGGCGACGATGAAGGTGGCGGCACGCTTGGCGGCCACCTTGATCTCCTTCGCGCTCACGCTCGATGTTTGCGGGTCGACGATCCACACCTTGTCGGCACCGTCCTTTTCGAGCAGCGCCGACAACGGCAGTTCGATCGTCGGCGTCACCTTGGTCATGCGCGTCGCCGTCACCGTCGAGCCGAGCCGGAAGGCCTGCGGCGGATCGGTGAGCGTCAGCTTGACGCGCCGGGTGCGGGTCGAGCCCTCGGACTGCGGCGCGATCTCGCGCAGCCTGGCCTCGGTCTGGATCGTCGGCAGCGATTGCAGGATGACCTGGAACGGCGTGCCGGCCGCGAGATCGCCGGTCAATTGGTCGGGAATGTCGACCACTGCCTCGCGCAGGTCCGAGCGCGCCACGGTGACGACCGTCTGGCCCGGCGAGACCGTCTGGCCGACCTCGGCGCCGACGGCCGTGACGACGCCGTCGAAGTCCGAGAACAGCCTGGCATAGCCAAGTTGTTCCTGCGCCTTGGCAAGCGAAGCCTTGGCCCGCTCCACATTGGCCTCGGCCGCTTTCCTTGCCTGTTGGGCGGCATCGAAGACAGCCTGCGAGGCGTTGGCCGCGGCAAGCAGTTGGCGCTGGCGTTCCTCACTGGCGGCTGCATTGGCAAACTGCGCCTCGGCGTTGGAGAGTTCCGCCTTGGCCGCCTGGACAGCGAGTTCCAGCGCGGTCGGATCGAGCGTGGCGATCGTCGTGCCCTTGCTGACGATGTCGCCGACCTTGACGTCGCGCGAGACAACCCGGCCAAGCAGACGGAAAGCAAGGTCGGCGCTGACCTGCGGCTCGACCGAGCCGGCAAAGCCGAAAATCTGCGTGGTGCGCGGCTCGACCACCATCGACAGCACCGGCCGGATGATCTCCGGCGGCTTTTCATCGGATTTCGAGCAGGACGCGAGCGCGCCCAACATGAACAGGCCTAGCAGGACGGATGGCAGCCGGCTCATTGCCCCGCTCCGGATATTTCGACGGTCTGTCCAGGGCTAAGCAACTGTCCGCCCGCGGTGACGACGCTTTGGCCCTCGTTCAGTCCCTTGGCGATCGCCACCGTGCCGGAACCAAACGCCAGCACCTCGACAGGCGCCATCGTCACCGCCTTGGTCGAGGGGTCGACGATCCAGACCGCCGGCTTGCCGGCGCTGGACGTCAGCGCCTGCCAGGGCAGCAGGACAGCCTTCGCCTGTTTGGCGCTGACCGAACCGATGACGGCTGCCCCCAGCGGCATGCCGGCGGGCGTGTCGGGAATGCCGACCTTGACCCGGACTGAACCGGAGGCCGGATCCACCGCCGGCGAAATTTCGCGCACTTGGCCGGTCGCCCTGACCTGTGGATCGGACAACAATGTGATCGTCACCGCGGGCGAGGCGGGTGTCCTGGCGACTAGCGTCTCCTGCACGTTGAACACCGCGTCGCGGTCGCCGTCCTCGGCGACGGTGAAGACGGTCTGCGCCGCTTGCACCACCTGGCCGGTTTCGACCTGACGGGCGGTGATCACGCCGGCGGCTCCTGCCTTGAGCTCGGTGAAGGACAGGTTTTGCTGGGCATTGGCGAACGCGCTCCGCGCGGCATCGACGCTGCCTTGCGCCACCTTCAGCGCCTGGTCGGCCGCATCATAGTCGCGCCGGGTGGTGAAGCCCTGGGCCAGCAGTGTCTTCTGCCGCTCGAAAGCGGCGACGGACTGGGTCAGCTGCGCCTGCGCAGCATCGAGATCGGCCTGTGCCGAACGCAGGTCGGATTCCTGCTCCTGCGGGTCGATACGGGCAAGCACCGTGCCCTCGTCGACATGCTGGCCGACATCGACGAGCCGCTCGGCGACGCGGCCGCCGACCCGGAACGACAGATTATTCAGCGTGCGCGCGGCGATCACGCCGGTCAGCGAGGTTCTCGGGGCATAGTCGGCCATCGCCACCGTCTCGGTGCGCACCATGATGGGCAGTTTTTTGGCCGCCGCCTCCTGCTTTTGACAACCGGCCAGCAGCACCGCCGCAGTGCAGGCGAAGATCGTCGAAGCGGCTGGAAAAGACAAAAGGCGGGGAGCTTGGGCCGACGGCGGCGAGACGGACGATGTCGCGTTCCTGCTCATGGGCTCCCCCAGCCGCGGGGCGCTCGCTGAGCGCGGTACCTCGCGGATATCGGGAGGATAATCGATCCCCGGAAAAAGGAAACCGCTCTCGTACGCGTATCGTCCCGCTGGTTAAGGTTGGGGATCCGTCTGCCGCAGGCCCAATCGCCCGCCGGTGGTGCCGACTTGAGGAAAACATGAAATAAGGTCAGAAGACGGTATCAAACGAGAACGGGCGCCGGCCCGATGAGGGGACATCATGAAGAATTCAGCCATTTCCGAACGCAAGAACCAGTCGATCTCGCGCGGCGTCGGCATGACCACGCAAATCTATGCCGACCGTGCTGAAAACTCGGAGATCTGGGATGTCGAAGGCCGCCGCTACATCGATTTCTCCTCGGGCATCGCGGTCGTCAACACCGGCCACCGCCACCCAAGGGTGATCGAGGCGGTCAAGGCACAGCTCGACCGCTTCACCCACACCTGCCACCAGGTGGTGCCCTATGAGAGCTATGTGCGGCTGGCCGAACGGCTGAACGCAATGCTGCCCGGCAAGTTCGAGAAGAAGACCATTTTCGTCACCACGGGCGCCGAGGCGGTCGAGAACGCCATCAAGATCGCCCGCAACGCCACCGGCCGACCGGCGGTCATCGCCTTTTCCGGCGGCTTCCATGGCCGCACCTTCATGGGCATGGCGCTGACCGGCAAGGTGGTTCCCTACAAGGTCGGCTTCGGCGCCATGCCGGGCGACGTCTACCATGCGCCATTCCCGGTGCCGCTGCACGGCGTCTCCACAGCCGATTCGCTGGCCGCGCTCGACCGGCTGTTCAAGGCCGATGTCGATCCGGCCCGCGTTGCCGCCATCATCGTCGAGCCGGTGCAGGGCGAAGGCGGTTTCTACGAAGCGCCGCGCGAGTTCCTGACCGCGCTGCGCAAGCTGTGCGACCAGCACGGCATGCTGCTGATCGCCGACGAAGTGCAAACCGGCTTTGCCCGCACCGGCAAGATGTTCGCGATGGATCATCATGAGGTGGCGGCCGACATCACCACCATGGCCAAGAGCCTGGCCGGCGGCTTTCCGCTGTCGGCGGTCACCGGCCGCGCCGAGATCATGGATGCGCCCGGCCCTGGCGGCCTCGGCGGCACCTATGGCGGCAGCCCGATCGGCGTTGCCGCTGCACACGCCGTACTCGACGTGATCGAGGACGAAAAGCTGTGCGACCGCGCCAACACGCTGGGCGCGCGGCTGAAGCAGCGCCTGCAGTCGATCCGTGACGACGTTCCCGAGATCGTCGATATAAGGGGCCTCGGCTTCATGAACGCGGTCGAGTTCAACGACGTCAAGAAAGGCTTGCCGTCGGCCGAGATCGCCAACGCCATCCGATTGAAGGCGCTCGACAAGGGCTTGATCCTGCTGACCTGCGGCGTCTACGGCAACGTCATCCGCTTCCTGGCGCCGATCACCATCCAGGACGAAGTCATGAACGAAGCGCTCGACATCCTGGAAAGCTCGATCCGCGAAATCTGCGCCGCCTGAAAGCCTTTACCTCCCACTCATGGGGAGGTCGGACCGAAGGTCCGGGTGGGGGGCTTGGCGCCGCCCCCCGCTCCGCAGCGGCCCCCACAAGGTGAGGGTAAAACGTGCCATCAGGAGCTCGGATTCTGTAACCAGGCTGGAATGTCCATCTTGGCGTGCAGCACCCGCCACACATCGATATGGTCGGCCTGTTCAATGTAGAAAATCAGGTATGGGTGGCGCTTGAATTGCACGCTGCGTAGCCCAGGCAATCCAATTTCGTAGCCATACCTGAGAGAGCCCGATGCCGGATGGCTGGCCATCAATCGGTAGGCGTCTTGAAGGTCATCGACATAGCCCAACGCCACATGGGAACCAACTTCGCGCGCATAATAATCAACGGCGTCCTCGATATCCCGCAAAGCAAGGCTCCGAGGAACGATTGCCTTTGCGGCCACTTGATCTATTGGCCCTGCGCTCGTCTTCGCAGCGCTGCGAAATAGTCATCATCAATGGCAGTGCCCGGCGCGGATGACGCGCCTTCAAGGAGCAAACCGCGCAGAAGCTGACGATCCTGATCGTGGCGGATCAATTCACGCACATACTCGCTGCTTGTGCCATAGCCTCGATCGGTCACTTGCCGATCAACGAAATGCTTCAAGCTGTCAGGCAGTGAGATATTCATTGTGCTCATACCCACATTTTAAGGCGCATGGCAAAAATTGGCAAGCTTAGGCACTAGCCTTGGCCGGCTCCATGTTCTGGAAGGCTGCCAATGCCGCTTTGAGCCCCTCGGGCCCCGCGGCGATGGTGTCCGCCGTCGGCGAAAACCTGGCGCCGAGCATCTTGCGGCCAAGCATATGGTCGCCGGGGCGGTTGACCGATTCGATGCCGAGCAGCCGATCCCCGGCATAATGGTAGATCGAGAACTTGTTGTCGGGCAGGTCGCCGAGCACGACATGGCTGTCGCCGCCGGCGGTCAGCCCGACCATCTGCAGCTTCATGTCGCCAATGTCGGACCAGAACCACGGCACGGCGCAATAGGCATCGGCATGGCCGGTGATCGTGCGTGCGGCGAGCCGCGCCTGGTCGGTGGCGTTCTGCACGGATTCCAACCGCACGTCGCCGCCGGTGAACCAGTGCCGGTAGGAGGCGGCATCGCCGATGGCCAGGATTTCCGGTGCCGAACTGCGCATCTGGTGATCGACACGGATGCCGTTGGCGATGGTGAGGCCGGCGTCCTGCGCCAGTTCGACGTTCGGCACGGCGCCGATGCCGACGACGACCATGCGCGCCGGCAGCCTTTCGCCGGTCGAGGTGATCGCAGCCGCGACATGGCCGTTTTCACTTTCAAGCCTTGCAATCGACGTGCCGGTGAGGATGCGCACGCCCGTCGCTTCCAGCCTTTGGCGGACATGGCTCGCCACCACCGGTGCAACCGCTCGGCCGAGCAGCCGGTCGAGCGCTTCGACGACTGTCACGGTGCGGCCGGCCGCCCTCAACGTCGCGGCGATCTCCAGTCCGATGAACCCACCGCCGAGGATGACGACGTCGTCGCTCCTTGCACTCAATTCCCGGATCAGCCGCGCATCGGAAAGCGAGCGCAGCGACAAAACGCCGGACAAATCCGCGCCTGGCAGCGGCAGCAGGCGCGGGCGCGATCCGGTCGCCAGGACCAGACGGTCGAAGGCAATTACGCCGCCGCCGGCGATCTCCAGGCCGCGACGGCCGGCATCGATGCGCTCGATCCGGATGCCGGGCCGGTAGTCGATGGCGTTGCCGGTGTAGAAGGCTTCGCCACGCAAGGGTTGCGGCTTGGCTTCGGCGTCCTTGATGAAGGTCTTCGACAGCGGTGGCTTGTGGTAGGGCAGTTCGTTCTCGTCACCGATGAGGATCACCGGCCCGTCATAGCCGTCCTCGCGCAGGCTTGCCGCCGCTTGCACGCCTGCATGACCCGCACCGACAATGACCACGCCGTTCTTCATCGCATTCCAATCCCGGTTCGATTCTAGGATGCCTCGCCAAGTGGCAATTGTCTGACGCCGCCGCAAGAGCGTGTCTGCGGGTCGCACCCGGAATGGCGGCTGTCAATCGTGTAGCTACCGGGCGTGCTGTTCCCGGGCAAAGACGGTGAGCAAGGTCATAAAGTTGACCGTTGTAGTTTAGAATAGTTCTAAACTATTGTTTCAATTGACTTTTCCATTCGATTTTCGTTGACTTCCACCAGCGTCGAAGCTTTATGGAAACCTGCGCGCTGGCGCATCCCCTGATGTTTGGGCCTTGAACCCGTTCGATTGGAGGCATTTTTGGTGTCTTTCTTCCGCGAACCGCGCGATGACGCGGCAAGTCTTGTGCCTTATGGCATCGATGTGGCCTGGCGCGGGTTGCCGCGCGCGCCATTCATGAAATTCCCGAGAAACTGGAGAGCGATAATGACAGCACGATATGGCGGCAGGCTTGCGGCGATGGGCGCCACGGCCTTGCTGACGGCAGCGGTGTTCGTGCTGCCCGCCAAGGCGCAGACCGATGCTAAAGCGGTCATCACGACTTATTCCGACATAGCGCTCGCCAAATACGAGGATTCGCTGACCACCGCGCAAGCCCTCGACAAGGCGGTCGACGCGCTGCTCGCCAACCCGTCGGCGGATACGCTCAGGGCCGCCCGCGAGGCCTGGAAGGCGTCGCGCGTGCCTTACCAGCAGACCGAGGTCTACCGTTTCGGCAACAAGATCGTCGACGACTGGGAGGGCAAGGTGAGTTCCTGGCCGTTGGACGAAGGCCTGATCGACTATGTCGCCAAGAGCTACGGCACCGAGTCCGATGCGAATTCGCTCTATACGGCCAATGTGATCGCCAACAAGGAGATCGAGATCAACGGCAAGAAGGTCGACGCCTCGAAGCTTTCGCCGGAATTCCTCTCCGGCACGCTGCAGGAGGCTGGCGGCGTTGAAGCCAACGTCGCCACCGGCTATCACGCCATCGAGTTCCTGCTCTGGGGCCAGGACCTGCATGGCACCGGCCCGGGCGCCGGCGAGCGCCCCTATACCGACTATGATCTCAAGAACTGCACCGGCGGTAATTGCGACCGCCGTGCCGAATATCTGAAGTCCGCCAGCACCCTCCTGGTTTCGGACCTGCAGGAGATGGTCGGCAACTGGAAGGCGGATGGCGCGGCGCGCAAGGCCCTGGCCGACGGCGAGCCGAACACCGCCATCTCGACGATCTTCACCGGCATGGGCTCGCTGTCCTACGGCGAACTGGCCGGCGAGCGCATGAAGCTCGGCCTCTTGCTGCACGATCCCGAAGAGGAGCACGACTGCTTCTCCGACAACACCTACAACTCCCATCTCAACGACGCCATCGGCATCCGCGCCGCCTATCTCGCCAGCTATACCAGGCTCGATGGCACTGTCGTCTCGGGGCCTTCGGTGCACGAGATGGTGAAGGCTGCCGATCCGGCGATCGACAAGGAACTGTCTGACAAGCTCGACGTCACCGTCGCCAAGATGGAGGCGATCAAGGCTCGGGCCGAGGCTGGCGAGGCCTATGACCAGCAGATCGCCGAGGGCAACACCGAAGGCAATGCGACCGTGCAGGCTGCGATCGACGCCTTGATCGACCAGACCAAGTCGATCGAGCGCGCCGTCGGTTCCCTGAAGCTCAACGCCATCGCCTTCGAGGGCTCCGACAGCCTTGACGCACCCGACAAGGTGTTCAAGTAAGGGCCGAACTGGAGCTGGTCCGGAGCCCAATAATCGGCTTCGGAGTGGGCTCCAGAAGCGAAACAAGCCACACGGCGCGGAAGGCGCCGTCAGCCATCCGAGCACTGTAAATGCTAATCTGCCATTGCAACATCATCACCGAGAAAGAGATCGAGCAGACGATCATCGATCTGCTGGATCAGGATCCCTGGCAACTTATCGTGCCGGCAAAGGTCTACCACACGATGCAGAAGCGCGGTCGTTGTTGCGGCTGCTTCCCAAATGTGGTCGAAACGATCATTCGGGTCACCGAGAACTACCACGCCCGCTCGGAGGCGAGTGGCGTGGACATCGTTTCACACCTGGACCGCGTCAGGGGCCTGCGCGTCCAATACGGGAGCAGAATTCATGAAAGGCGAACCGCAGGTCATCGAGCGGCTTAACGAAGCTCTGTTCTTGGAACTCGGAGCGGTCAATCAGTATTGGGTGCATTTCCGCCTGCTCGAGGACTGGGGGTATGCCAAGCTGGCCAAGAAGGAGCGGGCGGAATCGATCGAGGAGATGCACCACGCCGACAAACTCGTCGCCCGCATCATCTTCCTCGAGGGCCATCCGAACCTGCAGTCCGTGGCGCCGTTGCGCATCGGGCAGAACGTCAAGGAAGTGCTCGAATCCGACCTTGCCGGCGAATATGACGCACGTACCGCCTACAAGCGCTCGCGTGAAATCTGCAACGAGGCCGGCGACTATGTGTCGATGAAGCTGTTCGAGCAATTGCTGGCCGACGAGGAGGGGCATATCGACTTCCTGGAGACGCAGCTCGATCTGCTTGCCTCGATCGGCGAGGAAAAATACGGCCAGCTCAACGCCGCATCGGCGGACGACGCGGAGTAAGGATATGCGGGAATGCGGCGCCCCTTAGAATTCTTGCGCCGCTCGCGGCGGGCCGAAAGCTCGCCGCACCTTCGGAAGACGCCAGCCGGCTCGACGGGTCGGCGCTGCGCCATTCTCGTGCTGGTGCTGACCTCGTCGGCGCTGGCCAGCGACCTTCAACCCCCCGGCCTCGCCACCACGCGCACCGACCTCGATGCGAAGGATCAGGCGCGTGTCACCGCCATCACTAGGCCGACCACGGATTTCTCCAGGCCCGAGCGGTTCGAGTTGATGCAGGGTGGCGCCGGAACCTCTGAGAAGGACGTCAACCGCGACGCCTTCTCGCAATCCTCGGCCAACATCACCTTCGAGGAAGAAGGCACCTTCAAGCTCGGCAATGCGCTGTTCCGCAAGAACTGGGTGTCGTCGCCATCCTCGACGCAGGCCTCGGACGGGCTTGGCCCGCTGTTCAACGAACGCGCTTGCCAGAATTGCCATCTGAAGGATGGCCGCGGCCGTCCGCCGCAAGGCGACCTTGGCAGCACCTCGATGTTCCTGCGCTTGGCCCGAGACGCCAGCAGCGCGGAAGAGAAGGCCGCCCTTGCCGATCACCAGGTGCTCAACTTCCCCGACCGGGTCTATGGCTCGCAATTGCAGGAGTTGGCGGTGCCCGGCCTGCGCGGCGAAGGCAGGATGCATGTCGACTATCAGGAACGTAAGGTAGAGTTGACGGATGGCACCGTGGTTTCCCTGCGCAAGCCCAGCTATTCAGTCACCGATCTCGTCTATGGGCCGCTTGATCCGCGTACGACATTGTCGCCGCGCCTGACGCCGCCGATGATCGGGCTAGGCCTGATCGAGCAGATCGCGCCGGCCGATATTCTGGCCCATGCCGATCCGCAAGACCGTGACGGCGACGGCATTTCCGGCAGGCCGAACATCGTGCGCGACGGCCAGGGCGGGGAACTAACGCTTGGCCGTTTCGGCTGGAAGGCGCAGACCGCGTCGATCCGCCAGCAGGCGGCCGATGCCTTTGCCGGCGACATCGGTATCTCGACGCCGGAAGAACCAAAACACTGGGGTGACTGCACCGCCGCGCAGGCAAAATGCCTTGCCATGCCAAACGGCGTACAGCAGCGTCTTGGTTCCGCCGAAGCGCCGCCACCGGTGATGGATCTCGTCACCTTCTATTCGCGGAACCTGGCTGTGCCGGCGCGCCGCGATCGCGACGCGCCCGATGTGCTCGCCGGCAAGAAGGTCTTCTACGACATCGGCTGCGTTTCCTGTCACACGCCGAAATTCGTCACCCGCCGTGATGCCCCTGACAAGGCGCAGGCCTTCCAGCTGATCTGGCCCTATTCCGACTTCCTGCTGCACGACATGGGGTCCGATCTTGCCGACGGACAGGCCGTGGGTGAGGCCACGGGCAACGAATGGCGCACCCCGCCGCTGTGGGGCATCGGCCTTACCTGGACCGTCAACGGCAATTCCTTCTTTCTGCATGAGGGACGCGCGCGCAGCCTGACCGAGGCGATCCTGTGGCATGGTGGCGAGGGCCAGAAGGCGCGCGACCGTTTTGCCACCGCCGACGCCGCTGAGCGCAGTGCGTTGCTCAAATTCCTGGAGTCACTTTGATGCTGAAGCGTTCCGCGCTGTTTCTCGTTCTTCCGCTGGCCTTGCTGGGCTCTTTGCCCGCATCGGCGGCGGTGAAGGCCTCCGATGTCATCCAGGGCGCGATCGACGGCTTTGTCCGCCCGGCCTATGCCGGCCTGCATGAGCACACACAAACCCTGGCGAAGGCGATGCACGAGCTGTGCGAAGCGCCTTCGCCAGGGGAACTCGACGCGGCGCGGACCGAATTTTCGGCCACGGCCTATGCCTGGTCGTCGGCCGAGATCATCGGCTTTGGGCCGATCAAGGAGAACAACCGGCTGGAGCGCATACTGTTCTGGCCGGACCGCAAGAGCATAGGCCTGAAGCAGGTGCAGGCGGCATTGTCGGCCAAGGACCCGACCGCAACGAACCCGGCACAACTGGCCGGCAAGAGCGTTGCCATGCAAGGGTTCGGCGCGCTGGAATTCGTGCTTTTCGGCGACGGCGCCGATGCGTTGGCGGGCAAGGACGATCCCTACCGCTGCGCCTACGGCGCGGCGGTAGCCGGCAATATCGAGACCATGACCAAAGACGTCAACGACGCCTGGAACAAGCCCGACGGCTTTGCCGCGCTTTGGGCCAATCCAGGGCCGCAAAACCCGCTTTACCGCGACGGCAACGAAGCCGTTACCGAATTGGTCGGCGTCTTCATCAACGAGCTGGAAATGGTTCGCGATGTCCGCCTGAAGGGGTTTCTGGGTGGCAAGCCCGAGGCCGACAAGCCGAAACAGGCGATCTACTGGCGCTCGCAAAACACCGGCAATTCGCTGGCCGGAAACCTGGACGGCATCGATCGGCTGTTCCAGGTCTCGAAGCTTGGCGACGCATTGCCTGAAGATGCGCGCTGGATGGCGGAATCGATCCACATCCAGCTCGTCAACGGCGTCGCCACCGCGAAGTCGGTCCAGGGTCCGATCGACAAGGCACTCGCCGATCCGGCGCTGCGCGGCAAACTCGAGCATTTCGCGCTGATCACCTCAAGCCTGTCGACCCTGATCGGCACAAGGCTGACCGCCGAATTCGGCCTGACCGCCGGCTTCTCGTCGCTGGATGGAGACTGAGCGTGATGTGGAAGGTGGCCGAAGCCCCCGGAACTTCGTCATCCTGGGGCGGAGCAAGGAGCGTAGCGACGCGGCGCAGACCCCAGGATCCATGCCGTGACCGCAAGGCGTTGCAATGGTTCAGAATTCTGCTCCGCTGCACCCTACGGTCAAGGTCACGGCATGGATCCTCGGGTCTCCGCGACGGAGCTTCGCTCCTGCTCCGCCCGTGGATGACGACGTTCCGGGGGCTTCAGCCAACGTCCAATGTCTGCGGTGTATCATTCCAAGAATCGGTAAACCCCGGGCGTCCGCTCCGATCCGCAAAAATTACCATGTCTTGGAACGAGCCGGTGCAGGGGCGGGCCATCTCATGAGAACCTCACTCATCGATCGCCGGGATTTTCTCCGGGCCGCGGGCATCGGCTTTGCCGCGGCGATGGCGCCGCCGGCGTGGGCCATGACGCTTGCGGCGGACGCTGTCTTCGCCACCGCCTTCGTCAAGCGTGACGGCAGTTTTGGCGCCGCCGTCCTGTCCGAGGCCGGCAAGGTTCTGCACGCGATCGACCTGCCTGATCGCGGCCATGACGTCACCTTCGACCCGATGTCGAAGCGTTCGGTTGTCTTCGCCCGCCAGCCCGGCACCTTCGCTGTCGTCTTCGATCACACCGGGCGCGACGCCCCGCTGACCATCGCCAGCATCCCTGGCCGGCATTTCTTCGGCCATGGCGTATTCTCGCCCGACGGCGCCTTGCTCTACGCCACCGAGAACGACTTCGACAACGCCGCCGGGGTCGTCGGCGTCTACGATGCGCGCGCGAAATTCAGCCGTGTCGGCGAATTCCCGACGTATGGGATGGGGCCGCATGAGCTTCTGCTGCTGGGCGACGGCAGGACGATCGCGGTTGGCAATGGCGGCATCGAGACCCATCCGGATTACGGCCGGGCGGAGCTCAACATCGCCACCATGAAGCCGTCCTATGTGCTGGTCGACCGCGTCACCGGCGATCTCATCGAAAAGCACGAACTGCCGGCGCCATTGCACCAACTGTCGATCCGCCACATGGACACCGACCAGGCCGGCACCGTCTGGTTCGGTTGCCAGTACAGGGGGCCGGGCACGGATCGTCCGCTGCTGGTCGGCCGCGCCGCGCGCGGCAAGGACTTGCAGTTGCTCGACATGCCGGGGGACGTGCTGGCCGGCTTCCGCAACTATATCGGCTCGGTCGCCACCAACCCTGGATCCGGCACCGTCGCCGTATCGTCGCCGGAAGGCAATTCGTTGGTCGTGATCGATGCTGCCAGCGGCCAAGTCCTCTCGAACAGCGCGCTGGTCGAGGTCTGCGGCGTGGCGCCGGATGGGACTGGCTTCATGGCCACCACGGGTGCGGGCGAGATCATCGAAGGCAGCGGTGCGATGCGGTCCGAGCCGGACTATGTCTGGGACAACCACATGCTGCGCATCGAACAGGTGGCATAGCTCGCCGGTCGAAGCGAAGCCGCTTAACAAATTATGCTTGCGGTGGCGCGCCTTGGCGGGCACAGGGAAATGTTTCTCGGAACCGGTTGTTTCATGAAAGTGCTTGCCATCGACTGTGCCGCCAGCCTCTGCGCCGCCTGCGTCTACGACGCGGCGGCTGGGCTGGAGCTTGGCCGCTCGGTGCTCGATCTCGGCAAAGGCCATGCCGAGCATCTGATGGCGGTCATCGCCGAGGCGCTGAAGGCGGGCGCCACCGACTATGCCGGTCTTGGCGCCATTGCCGTCTCCGTCGGTCCAGGTTCCTTCACCGGCCTGCGCGTCGGCGTCTCGACCGCGCGTGGTCTGGCGCTGGCGCTCAAGATTCCCGCGATCGGTGTGACGACGCTCGAGGCGCTGGCGGGTGAAGCAGCAGCGGCATTTCCCGGCCGCGCCGTGCTGGCGGCGCTCGATGCCGGGCGTGAAGAAATCCATGCCGCTCTCTATGATCAAATGTCAGTTTTGACTTACGGTCCGGCCGTCGCCACGCTGGCTGAGGCCACTGGAATGGCGATCGAAAGCTCTGCGGTGCTGGCCGGCACCGCGGCAGCACAGATCGCCGCATCGGCCGGTCGTGGTTTCGATATCGGGCCTCGGACGGCCACCGCCGACATCCTCACCTACGCCCGACTGGCCGCCGTCAAGGGCGCGGGCGATAGGCCGAAACCGCTTTATTTGCGCGGTGCGGACGCCAAGCCGCAGGCCGGATTCATCCTTTCGAGGCAAAAAAGTTAATGCGCATACCTTTCCTCCAGCCGCGCCGCCGGGACTATGCGCTCGAGCCGCTCAGGATCACCGACAGCCAGGCCGTCTCGCTGCTGCATCGCGAGGATTTCGTCCGCCCGTGGACCGATGGCGAGTTCGCCTCCCTGCTCGAACAGGACACCGTGTTCGGTTACGCCGCACGCGAAACCGGGCAGGGCGCCAAGCCGCCGGTTGGTTTCGTGCTGGCCCGGTTGGCCGCCGGCGAGGGCGAGATCCTGACTGTTGCGGTGGCGCGATCGCATCGTCGCCAGGGACTTGGCTGGCAGCTGATGGATGCGGTGCTGCGTGAACTGCACGCGCAACGCGCCGAAGCGCTGTTCCTCGAGGTCGACGAGACCAATGTCGCCGCGATCGCCCTCTATCGGCGGCTGGGCTTCCGCGAGGTCGGCAAGCGGCCGGACTACTACAGATCGCCCGATCGCGGACCGACCGGCGCGCTTGTCATGCGTCGCGATCTTCGCTAGCCAGAAGACCGGGGTAGGGCGATGATCAAGAAAATCAGAATTTTCCTGGCCCTGGGCCTCGTCGTCGCCGGTTCGCTGATCCTCGTGCCGTTGCAGATCCTGTCGATGAAGACCGGCTGGTGGCCGGAAACATTCATCCTCAAGATATGGCATCGGCTGATCCTCAGGGCGCTCGGCCTGCGCGTCCATGTCAACGGGACGCTGGCCGACAAACGGCCCTTGCTGGTTGCCTCGAACCACATTTCCTGGACCGACATCATGGTTCTGGGCTCTTTTGCCGATGTAAAATTCATCGCCAGGGCCGATATGGAAGGCTGGCCGCTGATCGGCATGCTGTCGAAGCTGCAGCGCACCGTCTTCATCGAGCGCGAGCGCAAGCGCTCCTCGGGCGACCAGGCGAGCGAGATCGCCAATCGCATGGCCAAGGGCGACGCCATGGTGCTGTTCGCCGAGGGCTCGACCGGTGACGGCAATGCCATCCTGCCCTTCAAGAGCACCCTGTTCGGCGCCGCCTCGATGGCGATTTCGGAGGGCTCGGCCGAGCAGGTCTTCATCCAGCCGGTGGCGATCGTCTATACCCGCCTGCACGGCGTGCCGCTCGGCCGCCGCCACCGGCCGATCTCGGCCTGGATCGGTGACGAGGATTTGATGCCGCATCTCAAGGTGCTGATGGCGGAAGGCGCACTCGATGTCGAAGTGCATTTCGGCGAGCCGATTGCGTTTTCCAAGGGTTCGAACCGCAAGGAAACGGCGAAGCTGATGGAAAGCCAGGTGCGCGATATGATGATGGCGGCACTCGCCGATCCGCGCCCGAGCCGCTAATTCCGGCCCCGTGTCTGCGGGCGCAGGGCGAGAATCGTCTGTTTTTTGTCACGGAAAGGCGTTAGAAGCCGCCAGATGGACTTGAACACGATTGAAAACGACGACATCGGCACGCTGGCTGGACAGCCGGCGGTGCACGCCGTGGCAGCGAAAAAGGTCTTCATCAAGACCTATGGCTGCCAGATGAACGTCTATGATTCACAGCGCATGACCGATGCGCTGGCCGCCGACGGCTATACCGCGACCGATGCCATCGGCGAGGCCGATCTGGTGCTGCTCAACACCTGCCATATCAGGGAAAAAGCCGCCGAAAAGGTCTATTCCGAACTCGGCCGCATCCGCGACATGAAGGCGGAGCGCGCCAGCGTCGGCCGCGAGATGTTGATCGGCGTTGCCGGCTGCGTGGCGCAGGCCGAAGGCGCCGAGATCATCCGCCGTTCGCCCGCCGTCGATCTGGTCATCGGGCCGCAGACCTATCATCGCCTGCCAGACGTGTTGGCGAGAGTGCGCGGTGGCGAGAAGATCGTCGACACCGACTATGCCATCGAGAACAAGTTCGAGCATCTGCCGCAGCCGAAGCGCGCCGAGGTCATCAAGCGCGGCGTGACCGCCTTCCTCACCGTGCAGGAAGGCTGTGACAAGTTCTGCACCTTCTGCGTCGTGCCCTACACCAGAGGCTCCGAAGTTTCGCGGCCGGTGGCGCAGATCGTGGCCGAGGCCGAGCGCCTGGCCGAGGCCGGCGTGCGCGAGGTGACGCTGCTAGGCCAGAACGTCAATGCCTGGCACGGCCAGGGCGATACCAATGGGGGCAGGACCGAGGAATGGGGCCTTGGCCGGCTGCTGCATCGGCTGGCCGAAATCCCCGGGTTGGCGCGGCTGCGTTACACCACCAGCCATCCGCGCGACATGGACGACGAACTGATCGCCGCCCACCGCGACCTGCCGTCGCTGATGCCCTATTTGCATCTACCCGTGCAGTCCGGATCGGACCGCATCCTCAAGGCGATGAACCGCAGGCACACGGCCAGGGATTATCTGACGCTGCTCGACCGCATCCGCGCTGCCCGGCCCGACATCGCGCTGTCAGGCGATTTCATCGTCGGCTTCCCTGGCGAGACGGAAGCCGATTTCGAGGCGACCATGGAACTGGTACGCCAGGTGAACTACGCCTCGGCCTTTTCGTTCAAATATTCGCCGCGTCCGGGCACGCCGGGCGCCGAGATGGCCGGTCACGTGCCGGAAACGGTCAAGGACGAGCGCCTGCAGCGTCTGCAGGCACTGCTTCTGAAGCAACAGCAGGATTTCGGCTTGAGCCTGGTTGGCTGTACTATCGACACGCTGATCGAGAAGCCCGGCCGGCAGGCCGGCCAGAAGGTTGGCCGCTCGCCCTGGCTGCAGCCGGTTATTGTTGATGAAAAGGCCGGCGAAATCGGTGACATTATCCAGGTGCGAATCACGAAGACGGGCTACAACAGCCTGTTCGCCGAATTGGCCTGAGGGTCTCGGCAGATGAGGAGAGACGGTTGAGCGCAGCAGAGCTGAAGAACCTGCCCCCGGTACCGGCATCTGGGGCTTCTGATATGGCGCACATCGTTCTGACTTTCGACAACAACAAGCTTGCCAGCGCCCTTTACGGCCAGTTCGATGAAAACCTCGCCCGGCTCGAGCAAAAGCTCGGCGTCGACATACGCTCGCGCGGCAACCAGTTGACCATCAAGGGATCCGCTTCGGCCGCCGAACAGGCACGCCGCGCCTTGGACAATCTCTACGGGATCCTCCAGAAGGGCGTCGATATCGGCCAGTCCGACGTCGATGGCGCCGTGCGCATGGCGGTCGCCGCCGACGATCAGCTCACGCTGCCGACGCTGGAGCGCAAGGGCAAGGTTTCCGCTGCCCAGATCGCCACCCGCAAGAAGACGATCTATGCCCGCTCGCTCAACCAGGACGCTTATATGCGGGCGCTGGAGCGGTCGGAACTGGTGTTCGGCATCGGTCCGGCCGGTACCGGCAAGACCTATCTGGCGGTGGCGCACGCAGCGATGCTGCTCGAACGCGGCATGGTCGAACGCATCATCTTGTCGCGGCCGGCCGTCGAGGCCGGCGAACGGCTGGGCTTCCTGCCGGGCGACATGAAGGAGAAGGTCGATCCCTATCTGCGGCCGCTCTATGACGCACTTTACGACATGATGCCGGCCGACAAGGTGGAGCGTGCGATTGCCGCCGAAGTCATTGAAATCGCGCCGCTCGCCTTCATGCGCGGCCGCACGCTGGCGCATGCCGCCGTCATCCTCGACGAGGCGCAGAACACCACGCCGATGCAGATGAAGATGTTTCTCACCCGTCTCGGCGAGAACTCGCGCATGATCGTCACCGGCGATCCCACCCAGATCGACCTGCCACCGAGCACCAAATCGGGCTTGGTCGAGGCCTTGCGTGTGCTCGACGGTGTGGCCGGAGCGGTAACCGTGCGCTTCAACGATATCGACGTCGTTCGCCATCCGCTGGTGGCGGAAATCGTCAGGGCATATGACCGCGACGCCAAGCTGGCGCGGGGCCTCGGTGCCGAGAATTGATCTGTCGATGTGGCCTCATGCCTGAGGACAGTACATCCATTGACGGGAGCCTTCCCGTCGAGATCGATATATCGATTGAAGCGGGCGACTGGCCCGCTGAGGCAAGCCTGGCGCGATTGGTCGATCGCGCTGTCGCGGCTGCTTTCGCCGAAACTGGTGCGGCAGGACATTCCGAACTCAGCATCGTTTTTTCCGACGACGCTCATATCCGCACCTTGAATGCGGACTGGCGCGGCAAGGACAAACCCACCAACGTCTTGTCTTTCCCGGCTTTTCCGCATGTGAAGGATGGTCCGCTGCCGCCGATGCTGGGCGACATCGTGCTCGCCGCCGAAACCGTGGCGCGCGAGGCGGCACTGGAAGACAAGCCCTTGGAGAACCATATCACCCATCTCGTGATCCACGGCCTGCTGCACCTCATGGGCTACGACCACGAGACCGACACCGAGGCCGAAGCGATGGAAGCCGTCGAACGCGCAGCGCTTGCAAGGCTTGCCATTCCCGATCCCTACGCGTAACTACAAAAGACCAATTGACCGGACGAAGATGAACGACAAACCAGAGACTGCCGCCCGCCCCGACGCCGGCAGTGCGCCCAAGGCTTCCGATACGTCGGAAGAGGGATCAAGTCCGAGTACCGTTACTCCTGGTGCTGCCAGCATCGGCAGCGTTGCCAGCGAAACTTCGCCTGCCGGCCCCTCCCTGTTCGAACGCGTGCTGGGTCTGTTCCGGCAACGCAACGGCACCAGCCTGCGCGAGGAAATCGCCGGCGCGCTGGCCGAGACGGCGAGTGATGTTGAGTCCTTCTCGCCTGGCGAACGCGCCATGCTCAACAACATCCTGCGCCTGCGCGAAGTGCGGGTCGAGGACGTCATGGTGCCGCGCGCCGACATCCAGGGGGTCGAGATCACGACGACGCTCGGCGACCTCCTGGGCACCTTCGAACAATCCGGCCATTCCCGCATGCCGGTCTATTCCGAGACGCTCGATGATCCGCGCGGCATGGTCCATATCCGTGATGTTCTGGCCCACATCACCAAGCTCGCGCGCGTCAAGAAGGGCCGCACCACCAGGAAGACGCCGGTCGTCACGCAGCTCGATCTTGCCCAGGTCGACCTTTCGAGCACCATCGGCGAGCTCAACCTGATCCGCCAGGTTCTGTTCGTGCCGCCATCGATGCTTGCCTCCGACCTGATGGGCCGCATGCAGACGACGCGCACGCAAATGGCGCTGGTCATTGACGAATATGGCGGCACGGACGGGCTTGTCTCGCTCGAGGACATCGTCGAAATGGTCGTCGGCGACATCGAGGACGAGCATGACGACGACGAGCCGATGATCACCCAGGCCGGTGACGGCGTGTTCGTCGTCGACGGCAAGGCCGAGATCGACGAAGTCGCCAAGATGATCGGCGAGGGTTTCGCCGCCGGCGAACATGGCGAATATGTCGACACCATCGGCGGCATGATCTTCAACACGCTCGGCCGCGTGCCGGCGCGCGGCGAGGTGGTGCAGGCCATTCCCGGTTTCGAGTTCCATGTGCTCGATGCCGATCCGCGCCGCGTCAAGCGCGTGCGCATCGTGCAGAGCCAGAAGGGCGAGCGCCGCCGGCGCGCCACGGCGCGCACCGAGCAGGCGTGAGCGTTTCGCGCGCTCGATGACGATCGACGACCCGTTCAAGCATGCGAGCCTGGGTTCCGGTGTCTTCTACAGGGATCCGCGTGCCGCGCTGGATTGGCTCGAAGCGGCTTTCGGCTTCGAGCGCAGCATGGTGGTCAGCGATGCCGAGGGCAAGCTCGTCCACGCCGAGATGCGGTTCGGCGATTGCACCATCATCGTCGATTCCGAATGGAGCGATTATGTCGCCAGCCCGGCTTCGGTCTCGGGCAAGAACACGCAGTCGGTTTATGTCAGGTTGAAGCACGGCCTGGATGGCCATTGCGAGCAGGCGCGGGTGGCCGGTGCTGTAATAGTCCAGGAGCCGGCGGACCGGTTCTACGGCGAACGCCAGTATCGGGCACGCGATCCCGAAGGCCACGTCTGGACTTTCTCGCAGACGATCCGCGTCGTGTCCCGCGAGGAGGCCGAACGGCTTGGTGGCGTGCGGATAGAAGGCTGGCACCGGTAGTCGCCTCGGTGGGAAACCGTGGCCGACCGGCCGGCGTTTGGAGCACGGACCGCGGCCTGTTAAATCTTTCTTCCTGATTCGCACGACTCGGAAGTATGCATGGTGCGCCTTGCCGGCCGGATAATTCTGCTTTGGGGTTGGCGGCGCGCGCTCGTGGCCTTTCTCGCAGGCGCCCTGGCGGTGCTTGGCCAGGCGCCATACGACTTCTTCGCCGCTTGCTTCATCTCGTTTCCGGTGCTGGTCTGGTTGCTCGACGGCGCGACCGGCGAAGCCTCCGGCAGCCTGTTCCGGCGCCTGCGGCCGGCTTTTGCCGTCGGCTGGTGGTTCGGCTTCGGCTATTTCCTTGCCGGTCTCTGGTGGATCGGTTCGGCGCTGCTGGTCGAGGCCGACAGCTTCGCCTGGGCGCTCCCCTTCGCGGTGGTCGGTATTCCTTTCGCGCTCGCCTTTTTCTATGGCTTTGCAACGGTGGTTGCCCGGCTCTTGTGGAGCAGCGACATCGGCCGCATCGCGGCACTCGCCTTCGGCTTCGCGTTGGCGGAGTGGCTGCGCGGTTTCCTGTTCACAGGTTTTCCCTGGAATGCGATCGGCTACGCGGCGATGCCCGTACCCCTTCTGATGCAGAGCGTCTCGGTGACCGGCATGATCGGCATGAACGCGCTCGCCGTGTTCCTCTTCGCGCTGCCGGCGCTGCTGGCGGCGCGCCGGCACCTGCGCCTTGGCGCGGCGCTGTTTGTCGCCCTCGCCGCCGCCCATGTCGGCTTCGGCTATGTCAGGCTCGCCGCTCCCGAAAAGCCTGCGGAGCGCAGCTTGAATGTCCGCATCGTTCAGCCGGCCGTGGACCTGTCGGAGAAGTGGGACGCCTCGGTGCGCGATCGCATCTTCGCCACCTTGCTGGGCCTGTCCGCCAAGGCGCCGGACCCCGGTCACGACAAGCCGCAGCTGATCCTGTGGCCGGAAACATCGGTGCCGTTCCTTTTCACCGAGCGCCCTGACGCGTTGACGGCGCTGGGCGACATGCTGGGCGACGGCCAGATGCTGATCGCCGGCGTCGTTCGCGAGGAAGGCGGCTCGGCCGCCGGCGCCGACAGCCGCTATTACAATTCGGTGGTGGCGATCGACGACAAGGGCGAAATCACCGATGCCGTCGACAAGGTCCATCTGGTGCCGTTTGGCGAGTACCTGCCTTTTGCCGACCTGCTCAGCCGTTTCGGCATCGAACAGCTCGTCGCCGGGCCGATGACGTTCACGGCCGGCAACGAGCGCCACGCCATCACGCTGCCGGGCGGCCTCCGTGCCCTGCCATTTATCTGTTACGAGGTGATCTTTCCCGACCTGGTGGCAGTTGACGCTACGTCAGCACAGCTTATTGTGAACGTTACCAATGATGCCTGGTTCGGCGACACGCCGGGGCCGTATCAGCATTTCAGGCAGGCTCAGATTCGCGCTGTGGAGAACGGGTTGCCCTTGTTGCGTGCCGCCAACAACGGCATCTCGGCCGTTGTCGACCAACGTGGGCGCATCGTCGATGCGCTGGCGATCGACGCGCGCGGGGCCATCGATGTGAAGGTGCCTATTGCCGAACAGGCAGTCGTTTCCGAGGGTCAGCGACGCATTAACGGAATGCTGATCATGTTGCTGTTTGCGCTGGGCGGGGCATTGTTGAACGTAAGGCAAAGGCTACGGGTGAATTGACAGTTGGCACATTAGAAACTCATACTGTACCGCCTGAAATTTCTCGAAGCCGGTGGATCATACTGTTGGGGCAGTCGCCTCCGGCTTTGTTTGGGCGAGAAAAAAATCACAAAGCCGAAAAAATTCGGCGAGGAAAAAATGACAGAAGAAAACAAGAAAAAGCCGAATCCCATAGACATCCACGTTGGAAGCCGCATCCGGCTTCGCCGCAATATGCTCGGAATGAGCCAGGAAAAGCTGGGCGAGAATCTCGGCATCACATTTCAACAAATCCAGAAGTATGAAAAGGGCACCAACCGCGTCGGCGCCAGCCGCCTGCAGGCGATTGCTTCCATACTCGGCGTGCCCGTCGCCTTCTTTTTCGAGGATGCGCCAGGCCAGGAATCCTCGGCCAACCGCGGCTTTGCCGAGGATGCGTCGATGGCTTTCGCCGTCGAATTCTGCGGCAGTCCAGAGGGACTCCAGCTCAACCGTGCCTTTGTCAAGATCGCCGACGTCAAGGTGCGCCGCAGGATCATCGACCTGGTGAAGTCGCTCGCCGCCGACGACCTCGACTGATCCGCAATGCGCTTCGAACCGGCGGCACCGCGCCGCCGGTGGCATAAAATATCGGCTCCGACATTCATGCCAGGACGGCGGCGACGCTTGACGAGCAGCGCTTTGCCCCGCTAACACGTGGCGCGCCAAAATCGGCAGCCTGCCGATCGTTTTTCAAGAGGGGACACCCGTGACGCGGCAGAACTACTTCTTTACCTCGGAATCCGTTGCCGAGGGCCATCCCGACAAAGTCTGTGACCGGATTTCCGACGAGATTGTCGATCTGGTCTACCGTGAGGCCAAGAAGACCGGCATGGACCCGTGGAAAGTCCGCGTCGCCTGCGAGACCTTGGCGACCACCAACCGCGTCGTCATCGCCGGCGAGGTGCGCGTTCCCGAGACGCTGCTGAAGAAGGACAAGGCCGGCAACGTCCTCATGGACGCGGCGGGCCACCCTGTCGTCAACCCGGCGAAGTTCAAATCCGTCGCCCGCAAGGCTATCCGCGAGATCGGCTACGAGCAGGCCGGTTTCCACTGGAAGACGGCGAAGATCGAAGTCCTGCTGCATGGCCAGTCGCCTGACATCGGCCAGGGCGTCGACAACGCCGCCGATCGCCAGGGCGAAGAGGGTGCCGGCGACCAGGGCATCATGTTCGGCTATGCCTGCCGCGAGACGCCCGACCTGATGCCGGCGCCGATCTACTACAGCCACAAGATCCTCGAACTTCTGGCCGCCGCCCGTCACCAGAACAATGGCGAGGCCGGCAAGCTCGGGCCGGACGCCAAGAGCCAGGTCACCGTCCGCTACGTCGACGGCAAGGCCGCAGAGGCAACGCAGATCGTGCTGTCGACCCAGCATCTGGATTCAAGCTGGGATTCCAAGAAGGTCCGCAAGGTCGTCGAACCCTATATCCGCGAGGCGCTTGGCGACCTCAAGATCGCCGACGACTGCATGTGGTATATCAATCCGACCGGCAAGTTCGTCATTGGCGGACCGGACGGCGATGCCGGGCTGACCGGCCGCAAGATCATTGTCGATACCTATGGCGGTGCGGCACCGCACGGCGGTGGCGCCTTCTCCGGCAAGGACACCACCAAGGTCGATCGTTCGGCGGCCTACGCGGCGCGCTATCTGGCCAAGAATGTCGTGGCGGCCAAGCTTGCCGACCGCTGCACCATCCAGCTTTCCTACGCCATCGGCGTCGCCCAGCCCTTGTCGGTCTATGTCGACCTGCACGGCACCGGCAAGGTCGACGAGGCAAAGCTCGAGGATGCGCTGCGCACCGTGATGGACCTGTCGCCATCCGGCATCCGCCGTCATCTCGATCTCAACAAGCCGATCTATGCCAAGACGTCGTCTTATGGCCATTTCGGCCGCAAGGCTGGCCGTGACGGGTCCTTCTCCTGGGAGAAGACCGATCTGGCCAAGGCGCTCAAGGATGCTGTCGCGGTCTGAGCGCCCGACAGATCCCGCGGCACCAGATGAGCCCCGAAGACAGGCCAAGCCGTGCGACCGAAGCCTTCTTCGGCCGTCGGCGCGGCAAGCCGGTCCGCCCGCAGCAGGCGGCGGCGCTTGAAAGCGGTCTCGGCACCTACCGGCTCGATCTGACGGCTGAAGCGCCGTCGGATCTGCGTACCTTGTTCGAAGCCGATGTCTCGGCGGTTCGCCTCGAGATCGGCTTTGGCGGCGGCGAACATCTTCTGCACCGCGCCATCGAGGCGCCGACAACCGGCTTTGTCGGCGTCGAGCCCTTCGTCAACGGCATGGCCAAGATGATGATGGCGGTTAGGCAGCGGCCGCTGGCCAATCTGCGCGTCTTCGATGACGATGCCACCCGGCTGCTCGACTGGCTGCCGCCGGCCTCGCTCGACGGCATCGATCTTCTCTATCCGGATCCCTGGCCGAAGAAGAAGCACTGGAAGCGGCGCTTCGTCAGCGCAATCAATCTCGACCGCTTCGCGCGCGTCCTGAAGCCGGGCTCAAAGTTCCGTTTCGCGTCCGACATCGACACTTATGTGAATTGGACGTTGCTGCATTGCCGGGCGCATGGCGCCTTCGTATGGCAGGCGGCGGATGCCGGCGACTGGAACAGCCCCTATGAGGGCTGGCCGGGTACGCGTTACGAGGCGAAGGCCATTCGCGAGGGCCGGCGGCCGGCCTATCTGACCTTTGTCAGGAAATAGGTGCCCTCACGGCGCCTCTCGTCGGATATTCAGAAACGGCCGATCCTGTTGAAGATAGCCGGATCCATGTCCAGCTTGCGCTGGTCGTCGGCACGCGGCTTGCGGCCGGCGTCCACGGCGCGCGAGGCGGCGACCGCGCTGCCGAACGTGGTAAAAAGATCGCCCAAGGCGGAAAATAGTCTGCGGTTGCCCATGATCTTGTCCTTTCGCGCGCCACAGCGCCGCGTCTGTTCGTGTCGTGGCTAACAAATAAGGGCGCCCTGCCACCTTTCGCAGGGGGTTTGCCGCATGGGCGCCATGCGCCTGGAGCAATGCTGATGCCGTCCAGGGCTTTTGCCTGCCTTGCACGGCGAGCTGTCACGGCGGGCTTGAAACACAGGCGGTGTTCGTTTATATCAGCCTCAAATTCTTGGTCGGTATGACGAAGAGTGGGTCCACCCGGTCCCGCTCTTTTTTATTACCTGCCGGGTGCATCGGCCGAAAAGTGCGAAGCGGTTTTCGGATGGTTCCGATGCGCAAATTAAAGAACATTGCGGAACGAACGACAGGCAATTGATGACTTCAATGACAAGCGAAGGTGACGACCGCATCATCCGCGAGAGCGGTATCGATGCGCGCATCGCGCTGATCATCCAGCCGGTGCTGCGCGGCATCGGCTTTCGCCTCGTGCGCGTGCATCTGTCCGGCCAGAACGGCTTGACGCTGCAGATCATGGCCGAGCGCGAGGACGGCACCATGACCGTCGAGGATTGCGAAGAGGTCAGCCGCGCGGTGTCGCCGGCGCTCGACGTCGACGATCCGATCGAGAAGGCGTATCATCTCGAAGTCTCTTCGCCCGGCATCGATCGGCCGCTGGTGCGCAAATCGGATTTCGTGACCTGGATCGGCCATCTGGTGAAGATGGAAACATCGGTCATCGTCGCCGATCGCAAGCGGTTCAAGGGCAAGATTGCCGAGGCTGGTGAGAACGATGTGCTCATCGAGCGCGACAAGGCGGCCTATGGCGAGGAGCCGACGGTGCGCGTGCCCTACGACGCCATTTCCGAGACCCGGTTGATCCTGACCGACGACCTCATCCGCGATGCGTTGTCGAAGGACAACAGGGCGCGCAAGGAAGCCAAGAAACGTCGCGGCGAGCCGGACGACGACGTGCCCGAGGGTACGGAAGCGGACGCCACGGAAGAACACGAACAGGAAAGTTGATTGAGCTGCCGGGCGTAAAGTCCGGCTGACAGGCTCGGGAGAAAAAACATGGTTGTAAGCGCCAACAGACTCGAACTCCTGCAGATTGCCGATGCGGTCGCGCGTGAAAAGTCGATCGACAAGTCGATCGTCATCGCCGCCATGGCCGATGCGATCCAGAAGGCGGCGCGCTCGCGTTACGGCCAGGAGACCAACATCCGCGCCGACATCAATCCCAACACCGGTGAGATGAAGCTGCAGCGGCTGATGGAAGTGGTCGAGAAAGTCGATGACTACGCCACGCAGATCGCCATTTCCTCGGCGCGCGAGCGCAATCCCGACGCCCAGCTTGGCGACTTCATCGCCGAACAGCTGCCGCCGATGGATTTCGGCCGCATCGCCGCCCAGTCGGCCAAGCAGGTCATCGTGCAGAAGGTGCGCGAGGCCGAGCGCGACCGCCAGTATGACGAGTACAAGGACCGCATCGGCGAGATCGTCAACGGCACCGTCAAGCGCGTCGAGTATGGCAACGTCATCGTCGATCTCGGCCGTGGCGAGGCGATCATCCGCCGCGACGAGCTGATCCCGCGCGAAAACTACAAATATGGCGACCGCGTCCGCGCCTATGTCTACGACGTGCGCCGCGAGCAGCGCGGCCCGCAGATCTTCCTGTCGCGCACCCATCCGCAGTTCATGGCCAAGCTCTTCACCATGGAAGTGCCGGAAATCTACGACGGCATCATCGAGATCAAGTCGGTCGCCCGCGACCCGGGCTCGCGCGCCAAGATCGCCGTCATCTCGCGTGACAGCTCGATCGATCCGGTCGGCGCCTGCGTCGGTATGCGCGGCAGTCGCGTCCAGGCCGTCGTCGGCGAACTGCAGGGCGAGAAGATCGACATCATTCCGTGGTCGCCTTCGGCGGCCTCCTTCATCGTTAATGCGCTGCAGCCGGCGGAAGTCGCCAAGGTCGTGCTCGACGAGGACGCGGAGCGCATCGAAGTGGTGGTTCCCGACGATCAGCTGTCGCTGGCCATCGGCCGTCGCGGCCAGAACGTGCGTCTCGCCTCGCAGCTCACCGGCTGGGACATCGACATCTTGACCGAGGCCGAGGAGTCCGAACGCCGCCAGAAGGAATTCGTCGAGCGCTCGGCGCTGTTCATGGAAGCCCTCGACGTCGACGAGATGGTCGGTCAGGTGTTGGCCTCGGAAGGCTTCACCAGCGTCGAGGAAGTCGCCTATGTCGATGCCGGCGAAATCGCCTCGATCGACGGCTTCGATGAGGACACCGCGTCGGAAATCCAGACCCGCGCCCGCGAATATCTCGAGAAGATCGAAGCCGAACATGACGACAAGCGCAAGGCGCTGGGCGTCTCGGACGAGCTGCGCGAAATTCCCGGCATCACCACCGCCATGATGGTGACGCTCGGCGAGGACGGCGTGAAGACGATCGAGGATTTCGCCGGCTATGCCGCCGACGACCTGACCGGTTGGAAGGAACGCAAGGACGGCGAGACCAAGGTGTATCCCGGCGTTCTGGCCAATCATGGCGTTTCGCGTGCCGATGCCGAGCAGATGGTGCTGAATGCCCGTCTCAAGGCCGGCTGGATCACCGAAGACGAGCTTGCAGCCGAAGAAGCACCGGCTGACGAAGCCGTTGGTGCGTGAGGTGAAACCGCATCGCACACAACCCGCCCTTGGACGAGATGAACGATCGCACCTGCATCGTCACCCGCAAGCAGGCCGAACCGGATGAATTGATCCGGTTCGTCGTCGGCCCGGATTCGGCCGTCGTTCCGGATCTCAAGAGAAATCTGCCCGGCCGCGGTTGCTGGGTGAGCGCCGACCGCCTACATATCGAGAAGGCTGCGGCGAAGAACCTCTTTGCCCGCGCCTTTAAGGCACAGGTGGTCGTGCCGCCCGATCTGGGCGGCATGGTCGACGGGCTGCTTTCCAGATCCGCTCTGGGTATGCTGGGTCTCGCCCGCAAAGCAGGCGCGATTTCTCTTGGTGCCACCAAGGTCGAGAGCGCGGTGCGCGGTGGACTGGCACTTTTCGTGCTCCACGCGACCGAGGCCTCCGACGACGGCGTACGCAAGATCAGCCAGGCGCGGCGGGCGACCGTCCATATCGGCGGCCCTTCTATTCTTGCCTACAAACTTTTCTCCGAGGCCGAGTTGAGCTTGGCATTGGGGGGTACAAATGTGATACATGCTGCCGTCCTCGCGGGAGACGCGGGTAAGGCGGTCCAGAAGCGCATGGTTGCGCTTGACCGATATCGGGGCGGTACCCCGGACGATCTGGCAATGCTTGCGGCCGTTGCTGACGAAGATGATGCTGCAGAGGATATGGAATGAGCGATACGAAATCGGGCGACGACAAGACGTTGAGCGTTACGCCGAAGAAGACCTTGACGTTGAAGCGCCCCGGCATGGAACAGGGCACCGTGCGCCAGAACTTCTCGCATGGCCGTACCAAGTCGGTCGTGGTCGAGACCAAGAAGCGCAAGTTCTCGCTGCCCGGTGACAAGCCGGAGCCGGTTGCTGCTGCCCCCGCGCCTATCTTCACGCCGAAGCCCGCGGCGGTCGTGGCCGCACCACCCGTGGTGCAGGAAGCGCCCAAGGCGCCTCCGCCTCCGCCGCCTCCGGTCGAGCGCAGCGGCATGGTGCTGAACGAACTGTCGCGCTCCGAAATGGAAGCGCGCCGCAGGGCGCTCGAAGGCTCCAAGGTCCGCGAGGTCGAGGACCGTCAGCGCGCCGCCGAGGAAGCCAAGCGCCGCGCCGAGGACGAAGAGCGCCGCAAGCGTGAGCGTGAGGAATCCGCGCGCCGTCAGGCCGAGGAAGAGGCACGCCTGCAGACGGAAGCCGAATCCCGCCGTCGTGCCGAGGAAGAGGCGCGCCGCCGCGCGCCGCTGGCAGCCGAGTTGGCAACCGCCGACGAGGAGGAAGAGGTCAAGCCGAAGCGGGCAGGTGCCGGTGCGCCGGTGCGCCGCCCGGTCACGCCCGAAGTGGCGCGTCCGGCCAAGCCGACCAAGGGCGAGGAAGACCGCCGCCGTGGCAAGCTGACGCTGAACTCCGCGCTTTCCGACGAGGATGCACGGGCCCGTTCGCTGTCGTCGATGCGCCGCCGCCAGGAAAAGTTCAAGCGCGCGATGCACAATGAGCCGCGCGAGAAAGTCATGCGCGAAGTGATCCTGCCCGAGACCATCACCATCCAGGAACTGGCGCAGCGCATGTCCGAACGTGCGGTCGATGTGGTCAAGTTCTTCATGAAGCAGGGCCAGATCCTGAAGCCGGGCGACGTCATCGACGCCGACACGGCCGAACTGGTCGCCACCGAATTCGGCCACACGGTCCGCCGCGTCGCCGAGTCCGACATCGAGGAAGGCCTGTTCAACATCGCCGATAATGCGGAGGACCTGGTCTCGCGTCCGCCGGTCGTGACCATCATGGGTCACGTCGACCACGGCAAGACCTCGCTGCTCGATGCCATCCGCAATGCCAATGTCGTCTCCGGCGAGGCCGGCGGCATCACCCAGCATATCGGCGCCTATCAGGTCGAGAAGAATGGTCAGAAGATCACCTTCATCGACACGCCCGGCCACGCCGCCTTCACGGCGATGCGCGCCCGCGGCGCCCAGGCCACCGACATCGCCATCCTGGTGGTGGCAGCCGACGACAGCGTCATGCCGCAGACGATCGAATCGATCAGCCATGCCAAGGCGGCCGGCGTTCCGATCATCGTGGCGATCAACAAGATCGACAAGCATGACGCCGATCCGCAGAAGGTTCGCTCCGAACTGCTGCGCCATGAGGTCTTCGTCGAATCCATGGGCGGTGAAGTGCTGGACGTCGAAGTGTCGGCGACCAAGGGCACCAATCTCGACAAGCTGCTCGAGGCGATCCTGCTGCAGGCCGAAATCCTCGACCTGAAGGCCAATCCGGACCGCACCGCCGAGGGCGTGGTCATCGAGGCGCAGCTCGACAAGGGCCGTGGTCCCGTCGCCACCGTGCTGGTGCAGACCGGCACCTTGATGCCGGGCGACATCCTCGTCGCCGGCAACGAATGGGGCCGGGTGCGCGCTCTGGTCAACGATCGCGGCGAGCAGATCAAGGAAGCGCCGCCGGCAATGCCGGTCGAGGTGCTCGGCCTTCAGGGCACGCCGCAGGCCGGTGACCGCTTCGCCGTGGTCAACAACGAGGCCCGCGCTCGCGAGATCACCGAGTATCGCCAGCGTCTGGCCCGTGAGAAGGCGGTCGCCAGGCATGCCGGCCAGCGCGGCTCGCTCGAACAGATGATGTCGCAGTTGCAGACAAGCGGGCTGAAGGAATTCCCGCTGGTCATCAAGGGCGACGTGCAGGGTTCGATCGAGGCGATCAACGCGGCATTGGACAAGCTCGGCACCGACGAGGTGCGTGCGCGCATCGTCCACGCCGGCGCCGGCGCCATCACCGAAAGCGATGTCTCGCTGGCGGAAACTTCGGGTGCAGCGATCATCGGCTTCAACGTCCGCGCCAACGTGCAGGCACGTGCCGCCGCCGCGGCCGCTGGCATCGAAATCCGCTACTACTCGATCATCTACAACCTCGTGGATGACGTGAAGGCGGCTCTGTCGGGCCTGCTGTCGCCGGAGCGCCGCGAAACCTTCATCGGCAATGCCGAGATCCTCGAGATCTTCGACATCACCAAGGTCGGCAAGATCGCCGGCTGCCGTGTCACCGAAGGCAAGGTCGAGCGCGGTGCGGGCGTGCGCCTGATCCGCGACAACGTCGTCATCCACGAAGGCACGCTGAAGACCCTCAAGCGCTTCAAGGACGAGGTTTCGGAAGTGCCCGGCGGCCAGGAGTGCGGCATGGCCTTCCAGAACTACGAGGACATGCGGGTCGGCGACGTCATCGAGTGCTTCCGCGTCGAGATGGTGACCCGGACGCTCTGAGTTCGAGTGGCTTGTTAATATCGGGCGGTGGTCGAAAGGCCGCCGCCCTCAAGCCTGTTGAGATTGCCTGTTGAGAATGACTGTTTGAGACATGAGGCACGGTCCTATCCCGAGCCTCACGCTTTCAGGATTGAGAAAAATGCCCCGTTCCACCACATCCGGCCCATCCCAGCGCATGCTGCGCGTCGGCGAACAGGTGCGCCATGCGCTCTCCGAAACCTTGCAGCGCGGCGACATTATCGACCCGCTGATCGAGAATTCGGTCGTTTCGGTCTCCGAAGTGCGTATGTCGCCCGATCTCAAGATCGCCACTGCCTTTGTTTCTCCGCTCGGCGCCAAGGATGCCGAGGCCGTGATCGAGGCGCTCAACAAGCATGCGAAATTTGTGCGCGGCCGTGTCTCCGGCGCGCTTCGGCAAATGAAATACATGCCGGAGTTCCGCTTCAGGCTGGACACCTCTTTCGACAATTTCGCCAGGATCAACGACCTGCTGAAATCGCCCGAAGTGGCGCGTGATCTCGACGCGGACGACGACAAGGCCCAAGAAGACAGGGCCAAAGACGACAGGGCCAAAGAAGACGGGGACAGCGAATAATGGCGCGCCGCGGCAAGAAGAAGGGCCGGCCGATCTCCGGCTGGGTGGTGCTGGACAAGCCTGTCGGCATGGGCTCGACCGAGGCCGTCTCCAAGATCAAATGGCTGTTCCAGGCCGAAAAAGCCGGCCATGCCGGCACGCTGGATCCGCTGGCGTCCGGCATGCTGCCGATCGCGCTCGGCGAAGCCACCAAGACCGTGCCCTATGTTCAGGACGGCGCCAAGGTCTATCGCTTCACCGTGGCCTGGGGGCAGGAGCGCTCGACCGACGACCTCGAAGGGCCGGTGACGAAAGAGGCTGACCAGCGGCCGTCGGAAGCCGAGGTCAGGGCGCTGCTTCCCAAATACACCGGCGTCATCATGCAGACGCCGCCGCAATTCTCGGCCATCAAGATTGCGGGCGAACGCGCCTACGACCTTGCCCGCGAGGGCGAGACGGTCGACATTCCGGCCCGCGAAATCGAGATCGGCCGTCTCGACATCGTAGAGCACGGTGCCGATCAGACCGTTTTCGAAGTCGAATGCGGCAAGGGCACCTATGTGCGCTCGCTGGCCCGCGACATGGGCCGCGATCTCGGCTGCTTCGGTCATATCAGCGAACTGCGCCGGGTCGAGGTCGAGCCGTTCACGCCGGAGGATTTCGTCACCGTCGCGGAACTCGAGGCGGCCCGTTTCGGCGCGCCGGGCGAAGACGTCGAGGGGGAAGGCAAGTCGGAAACGGCGGATGCCGTCGACGTTGTGGAAGCGCCGATCGATTTCGGGGCGATCGATGCGCTTCTGGTCGATACGTCCGCCGCGCTCGACTGTCTGCCGCAGATCGCTATCAGCGACGACGCGGCGACCAAGATCCGCCTCGGCAATCCGGTCATCATCCGTGGCCGCGACGCGCCTGTCGAAGCCGAGGAAGCTTGCGCCACCGCACGTGGCAAGCTGGTCGCCATCGGCGCCATCGAGCAAGGCATGTTCAAGCCCAAGCGGGTCTTTGCCGGGTGACGGCTGTCGTCTAATCTCGGTTTCATTCTACGCTCGAGGGGCACATGGCAAAGGCCGAGGCGGTGAAAAAGCGGACGCCGGTGAAGACGCGGCGGCCACCGGTCGGGGCCTCGCCAGGCACGCTGATCGCCGATCCGGCGGCGCGCCGTTCGGAACTGCGGCTGACGATGATCTCGCCGCAAAAGTACAAGACCATCGAAAACGCCAGCGTCGACGATATCGAGGCCAATTGCCGCAAATGGCCTGTCATCTGGCTCGACTGCACCGGCCTCGCCAACATCCAGCTGATCGAGGAGATCGGCCGCATCTTCAGTCTGCATCCGCTTGCGCTGGAGGACGTCGTCAACTCCGGCCAGCGGCCAAAGGTCGACTTCTTCGAAGATCATGCCTTCGTCGTCG
The DNA here is from genome assembly GCF_020165735.1 of Mesorhizobium sp. B283B1A. Lineage (NCBI taxonomy): Bacteria > Pseudomonadati > Pseudomonadota > Alphaproteobacteria > Hyphomicrobiales > Phyllobacteriaceae > Mesorhizobium > Mesorhizobium sp. B283B1A. The sequence goes on along the minus strand of NZ_JAIUIQ010000032.1, from coordinate 1,220 downwards.
TCCGCATGATCGACGATGTCACTTCGCATCGCTATGAACAGATTGGCCTCTTCGTCGGCGAGAACTTCGTCGTCACCTTCCAGGAGCGCGAGGGCGACCCGTTCGATCCCGTGCGCAAGCGCATCGAGAGTTCGGCGCCCAACCGGTTGCGGGCGCGCGGCGCCGATTATCTCGCCTATGCGCTGATCGACGCCATCGTCGACAGCTATTTCCCGCCGATCGAGGCGGCCGGCGATCTGGTCGACAGCATCGAGGACGAGATGCTGCACTCACCGCACAAGCATCAGATGCGGCAGCTGCACGAATTGCGGCGCGACGCCAATGTCCTCAAAGGCGTGCTGTGGCCGATGCGCGATGCGCTGGCAACGCTGATCCGCAACGACGTGCCCTATGTGAAGGCCGAAACCAAGGTTTTCCTCAACGATACGCTCGACCATTCGCTCCGGCTGATCGAGCTGGTCGAGACCCAGCGCGACATGCTGACCGGGCTGATCGAGATGCATCTGTCGCTGAGCCAGGCACGCACCAACGACGTCATCAGCTATCTCACCATCGTCTCGGTCATTTTCATGCCGCTCACCTTCCTGGTCGGCGTCTGGGGCATGAATTTCGATCCTGAATCCTCGCCATGGAACATGCCGGAGCTGAAGTCCTACTACGGCTATCCCGTATCGCTCCTGTTCATGGCAGTTGTGGCGGTCGGGCTGATTGCCTTCTTCAAGTGGAAGAAATGGCTTTAGCAGCGACAAAACTTGCCATTTGGGCTGGAAAAGCCGGCTTGTGAATTGGGCTGGTGTTTTCCGGGGAATTGCACTATATGCGCCGCAGCATAGCGCCACGACGCTTTGCTTGCACCGGCCCCTGCTGGACGACATCCCGGCTGAGGGCGACCCGTTTCCTCGAACAGATAAGGAAAAACACGATGTCGATTACTGCCGAACGCAAACAGGAATTGATGGGTGAATTCGCAACCGCCAAGGGCGATACCGGTTCTCCGGAAGTCCAGGTGGCCATCCTTTCCGAGCGCATCAAGAACCTGACCGATCACTTCAAGGACCACAAGAAGGATAACCATTCCCGCCGTGGTCTGCTCGCCCTCGTCTCCCAGCGCCGCAGCCTGCTTGATTATCTCAAGCGCAAGGACGACGCGCGCTACCAGACGTTGATCGAGAAGCTCGGTCTGCGCCGTTGACGAATTGACTGGCGGGGTTTCCTCGGAA